>NZ_CP186283.1:2677500-3027500 GCF_049331905.1 Pseudomonas cimarronensis
TCGAAGCGGTTCAGGTTGTTACACCCGCCCGACTCAATGGCACGGGTGAGTGGCAGATAGAGCGGCTTGCCGAGCTCGTTCGAGTCTTCGATAGCAACAAGAAGGTTGCAGGTTATGACTTCAAAACGGCCTCGGGAGCTATCTACTCAGAGCGAGGCGACTCAGCCATTCGAGACGCAGGTCGCACTCGAATCTACTGACCATCAGTCTCCCTCCCTGCCAGTTAGCACGCTCGATCAGACTAATGAAAAACTTCATCGTCGGCTGGGTTTGCCTAGTGGGTACTACTGGCTACATCGGGCAGTTATGGGAGGACTTTCAGCGAGACTGATTGGTGAGCTGGCAAAGGAGCTAGGCCTGCCCCATTCACAGATTGCTCAATGGGTTGGCCTTTCCCGTCGCCGACCCACGATGCCTGTGCAATCAGCAGAAGTCTTTCTCCGCCTCGTTGAAACCCTGGATGCTCTGCTTGAGCTCCACAATGGTGAAGTCCTGGGAGCACTTAAATGGCTTTCTTCACCGTGTCAGGCGTTGGCATCAGAGCGTCCTATCGACTTGCTGGTGTCAACAGCGGGTCATAGGTCAGTAATGCAGGTAATCCACTCAATCGGTTACGGCCTTTGTGTCTAAGGAAGAATCACGGTCACGCATGCAAAAGTGCTCCCCCTTTCCGCGCGCGTGTCACTAGAAGTGGTACTTCTCAAAGCGGCGCCTGAACGCTTCTTCTGATCCTTCCATAATGTCTAGTACAGCCAACGCGGTCTCTTTTCGATCTAATCCACCTTGAGCCAGGATTCCACCTCGTCCGTTGACTGACTCCAGAGCAAAAACAAATTCGGCGTCTGCATTCACCGGCAGGTTGGCATTGTGCGTAGCTAAAATGAGCTGTCGGGTGGATTTAGCTTGGCGCAGTAATGGCACTAGGTCCTTGTAGATAAAACTTGCGTCCACCTCATCCTCAGGCTGGTCGATGATGATGGGGCCATCGCCTTTCACGAGCAGCATGTGGAGTATCGCCGTATTCCTTTGCCCCTCTGACAGCTGCCCGCCTTCCAAACTTCCTACTAGAGAGCGATCGGGGCGATAGAGCTCGATATCGACGACGTCCGGAATCCTGGTAACACGGAAGGTGCGCCAAGCATCCTCCTGACTTTCAACGAACTCCCTGACTTCACCTTTGAACTGCCAGAGAATTTCGGGCTCTTTCGCTGGGTCTGAAAGCAGGCTGTGGATGTGCTCCCACGGTGACGGCGGATGATCATCTGCTTCGCTAAAACTCATGAAGAGATTTTCACCCAAGATTTGCCACTCTCTCCCAATCCGAGTTCTTCTGTCCGGCTCGATTGTCATCCAGAGCTTCTCGAAGTGTTCTTGATAGGCCATGGGCTTTATCGAGACTCGAATCGAGTTGCCTGTTTTTTGGGTAATGTCCTCCGCAACAGCCATGCGGAGTGCAGTCTGAGCGGCCCACACAGCGAACAGCCGACTCAGCGATTCACCCAGTGCTTCAGTCGTACCTTCGAGTGCCAGCCTCTCGCGCTTCTTCTCATCAAGGGCAAGTTGCTTAGCTTGCTTACTCCGATCAAGCTCCTGTAGACGGCTGACATCCTGGGGCTGGATTCCCTTTGCTTCGCACGCCTGTACAAATGCTGTTTGGGCTGCATCCAACGTGCGGAAGACTTCATCCCTTTGAGCATTCTGAGCAAAGGTGGCCTCAGCTTCTGCAGTCATCTCTTTTAGCAGGTCGGCAAGTTTTCCTTTGAACCGCTCATGCAATGCGGTGGTGGCTGCAGTATGTTCCGAGATCCATTCGGTATGCGGCCAGGTCTCCGCAACGACCACACTATCAGCCACATTCGAACTCAGGGCCGTGGCTGCAGTTTTGACCGACTCCACGTCTTTTTCGATTTGATCATGCAGCCCTTGAAGGTAGCGTTTTGCCCGCTGGGCCCGCTGATAGGCAGCGGCCTCACCTTGCACATCTTTACGTGCTTGCCATTGCCGCTCTAGCTCAACCAACTCTTGGTTCAAACCCACGATTTGCTGGTCAATTGCAGCCAACTGATCTTGTCCTGCAAAAAGTCGTTTGATCTCAGCAACAAGCGCACGCTCTTCGCCATCGAGCTGAGCAAGGTCGTCTGCACACGCCTCATCCAGCATCTCCAGCAACTGCAGTTGGCCGCTGGGAGCGGTTAGGTCACTCAGCTGCTGCTGGCTATAGAATTGGACAGGGAGATGACGTAGGTACGTGGCAAGGTCAAACGCATCACCCACAGCTAGCGATAGCCCGCTGTCGGGGGAGAACTGCAGCGTATCCACTTGCCCAGGTATACCTTCCCACTCGACTAGGATTTGAGCGTTGCCAAGCAGTGTGTCCTTCGCCCGATTCGCCTTAGAGAGGGCCTTCTCGGACAGGGCATCACTCTGTTCACGGGCAAACATGATCCGCAGAAGTTCGAGAATGGTCGACTTACCTGTTCCTCGTGCGCCAATGAGCGTGTTGAGGTTCTGTGAGAAAACTACTTTTTGGTCTTCCAGGTAGCGTGTGTTCGCCAGACTTATTGACCTGATACGAGGATGTCTTTCGCAATCGCTAGGGCGGTCATTGTCAAGACAGATTCTCGATGACTGGTCGCGGAAGGCCTGCTTCAGAGCAGCTATCGAGGGCTTAGAACACTTGAGCCATGTGTACCTGTATCCCAACGAGTTGGCTTTGGGCTTACCGGATTCCTCTTTCTTGAGAGATTTAGCGTCTGACGAACGTACAAAAGCTGGTTGTTGCCCAGGTCTGGCCCAGTCAGGGTTGCGACCAGTGAGGATGCCCTTGATTTTCTCGCCCAATGGATACTGTGTTATTTCGACAGCCAGCAGATCTGGATGCTGGTAGTCAGATCGGTTTCCCGGTTCAGCAAAAAGGCCGTCATTCTGATCAGCGTGCGCAGGAATTACCAATCCGCCATATTCTTTCTGGACAATGTCTATCAGCTCAGCAAGGCTCACCGTTGCATTGCGCTGTCGAAGCCGTTTCGGCTCTCCCGAATCGAAGCGCTCATTTTCTGGAAGTCCAAGTTTGGTCAGTACTCTATTGACCTGCATGAGGTCATTGGGTGACGCGGTCGTCTCAAATAGACAGAGGACGTGATAGCCAATGTCGACCTCGAAGCCCGGAAAAAAATAGATAGGCTCCCTCTGAAGCTCTTTTGCAACTGCCTTGTTCTGGCGAAGAAGATGGGTCAAAAACCAATCGTTGGGATCGTATTGCTCAGAGAAATTGTGGTCGGTAATTCCTATGATCTGCAGCTCAAGCTCATGGCAACGCCTCAGAAAAATTCGTGCTTTTTCTTGGATGCTTTCCTCTGAAAGCTGGCCGTTAATTTTGGGGCGCCTAGGGTTACCCAACCTCAGCTCGAAATCGTCCCAGTTCTTACTGTCCTCAGGTGTCTGCACCTGAAAGTCAGCTTTGAACCAGCGCATTCCTTGATACTCACTCACACCAATTTTCCTTTTACCGAGAAGAGTCCACGAGGAGGCTCTGGTCGTATTCAAATCTAGCTGAACAGTGCCTCGCTAGATTGCGGCCTCCGCTCACCCGGCTAGATAGCGTTAATCGATGCTCACACGATTTGCGTGGCAAGGCATCAGAAGCGGCTAAAGGTATAGCGCGACGAAAACATTGCCCCAGTCGACCTTCTCAAAGGGAATTCTGGCGTCTTTCAGTTTTTCGCGACACCAAGCCTCAAACTTATCTGCATCTACTTCATCGGGAGACCATTGCCAGTAGGCGACGCCTTTCAATCCCTCTTGATACAGTTGATCTGAATCGAGAATGAGGTCTATTACCCTGTCAGTCGGCGTGCGGTTGGACTGAGCCGCCTGGGCCAGATGTCCGAATGCGGCTGCCTCTAATGCATTGTGGTCAGCAGAACTGAGAGCCGCAATGACTTGCTTAACTGTCGCGAAGAGGATCCCCTCTTCCCCCGTATGCTGAAGAAATTCCGCTAACAGTTCCGGTTTGGGCAAAAGCAAGTTCGGTGTAGCTTCGCTTGACCAGAAAACCTCTTTGCCATTCTCCAGCACGACCTTCGCGGGCTTGTAGCACCAGTCATCTTTGACATCACGGCTGATGAAGATGGCTTCACCCTTTCCGGTCTGTGCGCAGTACTGGAGAACTTCCTTCCAGATGATGAGGTCTCCGCAACTGTTGTGGGGCTTGTTCGCATCCCTCCAACCCGGCGACAGGCGTAGAGCAGATCGCACCGTGAACTCCTCATCTGCCTGCTGAGACAGCACATGAAGATCCGAAGATAGGCATCGCTCTGTGAGCAACTGCTCGTAAAACTTCAGTAGCTCCATTCGATGACCGCCGTCATTTCTGGAGACGCTTCTAGCTACCTTCAGAATGAAGTCAGAGGCTTCAGCCAGCTTGCGTTCCAAGTCAATTTTGCTTGAGCAGTTCAAGCTTGCAGCCGCTGATCCGTCTAGCGCCCGCACCGCGCTATCACGTACTTCATCCAGCGCCACCTGAAGCCTCTTGGTCAAGGATTTGTAGGGCGTGAGTGTCTCCGGCATGTGAGAAAACTGGTTGTATTCATGCACTACCCAGGCGGGAATGACCAAGCGTTCCTCTAGGCTGTGCAGCCATTTTTGCCAGACATCGGAAGCTGCTTCGTTGAGCTCAAAACTCCAAAGCAAGATATTGGTATCCAGGAAAATCGGACAGTCACTGTGGAGCACAGCATTTAGCAGTCGGTGCTTCTCAACGGAAAGTGAGGCCACCACCTGTTTTGGCTTTAAGCGAGTTGAGCGTGCATTTGATGCGGCGCGTGGAAGATGATGGTCGTAGGACATGGATACGTTACCCAAAGCAGAGAGGGCGAATTCTGCCCTCATAAACTCACTGTTCGATTGCGGTGTCTACTCGGCGTCGATTTCGGACTCCAACGCGTCGTCCCCAGCTGTCTCTGCGTTTTCTTTGCGACTGTAGTCCACTATTGGTTCAGGAAGGGACGGGATAGCAAGTGCCTGGGGGTCATTGAATGCATCCCAGTACCACCAACCTGCGGTGCCGAATTTTCTGTTGTACCACCGCACCTTTTGTTCTCGACGGGTCTGGTACGCCGGCGTGTTCATTCCAAAAACTTCCAGCGGGAACTGCTTGTCTCGTCCCATGTCCAGCAGCCAGAAGTCAGGAAAAATTTCGTCCTCGGCTTCAAAACGCGGTGGCTTGAAGAACGCGCGCCCCTCTGCATGAAGCTTTGCCTCCATCACCGCTTCGTAGCCAGAGTCGAGAGGTATCATCCGCTCACTCACGCGCATTAGCGCAAGATCCAGCACATCGGCATAACGCCCACTCTTCAGGTTCAGTTGAGCGATCGCGATGACCTTGTGGCCTGCCTCCCATGCGGATAGCTCAGCGGCAAAGCTACGCGCGACGCGGCGCCGGACCACCTCACGAATGTCCATCGTGGGCATGTCGTACGGTCCGGAAAGTGAGAGTTGCACTAGTCTGCGACGCTCTAAACTAAAGGACGCCAGTGGAGACACCACAATGAGCCTGCGCGACTGCTCTAGGGCCGAAGCCACAACCTCGACGTTGCGCTTTCTTGCCCTTCTTGCGTTTTTACTGGCAGACATGAGCAACACGTCATACACAGTTATTCGGCTGGCCCGAATACGCTTTGCTGCCTCAGATATCCAATAAGTAATTTTCCCTGGATCCCGTTTACCTTCCATGAGCGGATACCAATTGGCCAGGCCGGCCTCTAACCACAGCAGCTGAAGTAGCCCCAACAACCGTATCGACGTTTTTTTCACCCCGGGAGCATGAGGCTCATTGTTTGTGTCGCTGTCCACAGGGGCTGTATCGTTGACTCGGAGGCCATGGCCGGATCCGCAGAGTGTTGTCATCAGCCTCTTCTACGACGCCTAATGCGTATCCTTGCAGGCCGGATCGCTCCGGAGCGTGAGCATGAAATCGGCAGTCGTTAGCGTGTTCTGAGCCGGTATTGGCGTAGCGAGCTAGATGATAATTGTCACCCTCCTCTCGATGCTTAACCGAGAGATACCGTTTGCCAGTCCCTGGGCAGAGGCAGACAACCGGGCTACCGTGTGCTCGTTGCAGAACAGATCTCCAACCGTTCTGGAACTTCTTCTCTGTCTGAAATTCCCTAGTAAATTTTTTTTCAGTGCTGACCACCAGTACTTCGTAAGTCTTCCTCATTCTCGCTCCGTGCATTTGGCAGATCCAGCCCTTCAGCAGCACCTAGTGTCGACAGGCACCGTGCCTCAGAACTCCCTCAATTGACCAGCCCATCGTTTCAAGCTCCAGCATCAGCGCCAGTGGCGAACATTGAGCTGTGCGCTGCACTGTCGGCCAGATGACCTTTTCGGTGCCGCCAAAGCATTTCGCAGTGTTCTGGGTGATTGGATTAGCCTGGAAACACCCGAGCGCCATCCTTGTGCTTACCCTCAATCGAAGCCTTTGGAGAGTCAAAGTTGTACTTCCTCCACCTCAGGAAGCTCGAGCTCATGGTTACGGCGATCGTCGTAGGCTTTGCCTATGGAATCTAGCTTTCGACGATGCGCTTTCCTAAGCGCTTGCGCGCATATTCCCGCAGAGCAATGGACCCTAGATCATCGAGGACCGAAAGCGGTAGGGGCTCCGATGCGTTCAGAATCTGGCGCGCTGGATGGCCGGGCTCAAGCAGGTCTAGGATCCGATCAGCCACCTTGAGATCGCGTGCTGCCATTGCGCTTGCTCCAACCAGGAGCAGGACGCGACGGCGGTTCTGGCTAGCAACGCGGGTAAAGAGTGTTAAGGCCACGGCCGCAGTAGCGTGAGCTCCGACCAAGTGCGCTGCGTGAGCAGCCAAAGCGGGTGGCAAGCTGATCAGGAACGTCGGATCTAGGTGTGTAGTAATGCTCGGATCGAGCACTTGTGCATCAGCGAGCGCCTCAAGCGCGTCAAGGCGGATCGAGCGCTCCCCGGTGAGGCTGACGAGATTTGAGATCTTCTGTTGAATACCAGCGGTGCACGTATTCGCCGCAATAGTCAGCGCTAACCGGCAGAGGCCTCGATCACTAGTTGTATCAGCAAGCTCAAGGAGCTGATCGCCAATATCATCAGGCAAAGGCGCATAGTCCGCGATAGCAATCACTGCCTCGCGAGCAATCTTGTACGTCTCCGAGTCCGAATAATGGTAATCCGCGCTCGACCATTGATCGTGCATCAAGTCTATAAGCGTCTTGAAGTGATCGGAATGCGGCCTTCCGCTGATGACAGAAAGAAGAGCCTGACGGACTTTCGCGCTGGGGTCTGTCGACAACGCTAGCATTGATCTCGGGAGCGGGTTCGGTAAGGTCTGAGCAAGATGCAGTAGTGCGGTTTGCCGTGCGTCAGCCCGAGGGTGCGAGAGCGCTTGAGTGAGTAGTGCACTATCACCGATCTCTATCGCCAATTTACTCGCGGCAAGAGCATCCTCCTTGCTCTCCGCGAGCGAGAGCCATAATGCAACTCCGGGCGAGGCATTGCCCCCGCTCATGGCGATCACTGGGACGACTAGGCGAAGCGCATCTGCGTCCAATTCGAGCACGTTATCGGTGAGAATTTTGACCGCAGTAGACTTCACAGTGCCGGTGACACCATGCTCCGCAGGAAAAGCCATGATGATGTCGGCAAGTTCGGCCGCCAGATGATCGGTGATTGATTTCAGCGCGCGCCCCCGATCTTCGACGCCGATCTGGAAGCTTGCTCGATGGATGTCAGCTAGCAGAATGAGTTGGCGGCTGGGCGTAGTGGAAAGATTCTCGACCTCTTCGATCAACAAATCAGCCGCATGGACAAGTGCTATTTCGGCGAGGGACTTGCGCAGCTCCCTCATCGTTACGCTATCAGCGATTCTAGCCGCAAGCGCTGGCTCGAATTCCGGCCGCCAATGTTGGGCGATCGAATTCCAGACCTCGGATTCGTCAGCACAGCCCTTCGCAAGATCCAGGATCGCGTCTATTTCAGACTTTGATGGAGAGTCATCGCTCCTGCCTAGATCACGTGACCAATGCCGAACCAACTCAGCAACACGTTGATGTTCGGCGATAACCTGCCAACCTCCTTTGGAGCGCAGGTGCCGAATATAGACCTCAATGAAGACGCCGGAAGTGTAGCCATCGTCTTCATGGCATGATTGCATCGCTTCTTCAGCCGCTGCGTCACGCTCGCCATCTTCAATTGCACGCCACTCTTCTGCATAGTGCTCCTCATAGCGATGCTGAGAGATCGCAAGATCGTCGAGGGCGGCGCTCACAATTGCCTCGTAGCCATTGATGTCTCGGATCGCCCCCGCAGCAACCACTTCAGCATTCATTTCAAAACCATTGCCGACCATTTTTAGGGCAGCGTCTAGGTAGGCTGGCGTAAGATCGGGTGCGATACGATCCAAATGCTCAACAAATTTGCCCCGGTACCATCCCCGATCGAATCCCAATTGTTCTCGAATGAAGCGAGCCGCGACCACTCTGGAGCGCGGATCTGCGGAGACGACTTCATACCAGGCATCATCGAAATGCGGCGCCTTCCAATTTTTGATGAAAACTGATCCGTCGCGCTGTATTCCTTTAAGCAGCCAAAAAGCCACTTGACTTGGTATGGACGCTGTCGATCCGACCTCTGAGGCAAGTGCTAGCAACGGGAAGAAATCAGAGGCTGAGTCAATCAATCCTTCCTCTAGCCAAGCATCTATCGCGGCCTGGCTGGCTTCGCTGATCTCGAACGAATCATACTCCTCTGCTTGCCGGTGGAGGTTTCGTGTCGCCTCGACCACGCGTGCGGCAGTTTCAATTCCCCAGGACTTATGCGGCTCATGAAGGTGGGTCAATGCTGTGACCAGGGTTTGGATTGCTTCTTCGCTACGCAGCCAGTACTGCAATACAAATGATTCGAACCCCTGCCGCACACTCGGATGGGCAAAAGAAATCGTGCGCATCGGCTGGCGAAGATGGCGTACGGCAATCATTTGATCAACCAACTTGTCCAGCCCGTCGCCTAAATTACGATTCAAGGGGCGTAGGGCACGTTGTAGAGGACTGAGCTGCCCCCGATCAAACTGGTTTCGTGCCCTGAGAAGAGCCCAGACGACCGCGGCCGCTCCCGATGTATCGCTTGCCTCCAAGGCACTGGTGACAACACCTTCGACGGCGTCCCGATGAGCGATCTCGAGCAGGCGGCGGATGAAAACGTGATCTTGCTCGTCGGGCGCCGGCCCTTGCGCAAGGCTTGTAAAGTAGAGATCGATCTCGAGAGGGGTCTCGAGTTCAGGCAGCACCGTTCCTCGAAAGGTGTATGCCTTCGACTGTAAAGCAGGTGGCAACTGGTCCATTCGGTTGTCGTAGATCTTACGAAGCTGGCCGCTACGATACTGCTCGGCATCAAGTTCAACAGTCCACGGACTCAAGGTGTTCAGTGCCTTACACATCATGTCGTTGCGTGAAGTAATCACGAACTGATGGTTAGGCGATGCCTTGGCTAGTAAGCGCGGTAACTGCTCGGTCCAACTGTCCGCGCTCTCGCGCACGGTGTACTGACCCCAAGGGTCTTCGATGTAAAAAAGCGTGGGACCGTGATCGACAAGCTTTCTTGCACGGGTCGGCGTATCGTCGGCCCCAAGCGCCACCAATTCCAGTTGGCCGTCACACTGCCGTGCGATTTCGCATAATTTAAGCGCGGCCTGGGTTTTGCCCGTTCCCGACGGGCCACGTATCACGATCGCCCCCTTACTTTTCAGCTTTCCTACCATCTCGTCAAAATTCATCGGGGGAGCGAAATGCTCCAAACACGCAAGGCTTGATAGAAACCCGCCATGCTCACGAACGGTCGCCAGTAGATCTTCTCGTGTCCAAATACCTGGGTTAACTCCACGAGTGCGGAGCTTTGCTTCAGAGCGCAGTTTATCGAGCAGTTTTGTGTGCTCAGGACGTGGTACGTGCAGTAGATCCGACATCAGGTCGCGCAAATCTGCCGCTAGCTGCTTCTCCGTTAGCCCTCCCCAAATCCCGACCCGACCCTCAGGTGATGTTTTAAGCGTGCTTTTGAGTTTGGTGGGGAATCCACCTTTGTCGGCCGCCTCTTCGAATCCATGGACCAAGAGACCACGTGCGACGCCTTTCACCGCGGAAGTAGTAACCAAGAGATAACGAGTATCTAGATCGTCGAGATGGTGGAGAGCCTTACGGCGACCACCGGGTTTGTCGGAGCCGTGGTGTAGTAGCTTTATAAAATCTTCGATTGACCAAGGCTCACCTGTGCTGCGCTTGACCTGCACTACGAGCTTATACGCACCTGCAATCACCGCGCTTGACTGCATCCTCCCTGGAGCATCTGGCGCAAGGTCCGCCTCAAGGTCTTCCTCGTTGGCAGGTTCAAGAACCAGACGTGTCGCGGCTTTGGAGATAAGTAGTAGCTGCAAAGCGGCTAGGATCGAGACATCGAGTTGATAGTCGAAACCAAGCTGAGCAGCAGCTGCGCCGCGGATCGAACCAGTCAAACTCATACTCCTATTTCCATTTCATCCAATTCAAAGGATCAATATCTGCAAGGTCAAGTGACACTGAAGGTAAGAAAAAACCGCCGGTGGCTCCGGCAACTTTGCAATAGACGGCTCATGCTCAAGGTGCCAACGAGCCTGCATATTGTTCAACGCGTGAATCATTAGACTCAGCCGCAGCTCCTCTTGGGTCACCCAGTGCGGAGTCTTCCTCTGCAATTTCGAGCCGCTCAAGATGCTCACTTGCATCAATGCCGCTCTGGAGCGACGCTCACACCGCAGTGAGGTTCGAGTTTGCCTCGGCGGGGTTATTGCCATTGCTCAAACGCCTGAAGAAAGGCAAGGTGCCACTACTGCAGCATGATCTACAAGCAAGGAAGGAGTTGTAAGTGGGAAAACCATATCATGCGGAGCTGGATGCTATTCATGCTACCTATTCGTGGGCAACACAGCAGGATGTGTTACGACTCCATCGGTATTTGAGTAGATGGACCGGTGAATATGCATGCTTCATCGGCTCTGGCGGCTCCTACTCTGCAGCGTTCGCCGCCGCTGAGCTGCGGGAAATCGCGCATGGCTCCCCTACTCGTGCACTTACCCCAATGGAGCTGTCGGCCAAGGCCAGGTTCACTCCTACCTCAAAGGTCATGCTGCTTTCAGCAGAGGGTCGCAATCCAGATGTTCTGGCTGCAGCGACCTATGCGATGCAGTCGGATATGACCTGTGCGGCGCTAACGCTTACGAAAGACAACCCGCTCACCAGGCGTGCTATAGAGAACCGGGCAACACGAATTTTTTCTTATGAGATGCCGTGGGGAAAAGACGGCTACTTAGCAACGAATAGCCTGATCGCGACCGTTTTGTTGCTACACAGGGCTCTCTTTCCTGAAGGCACAGGAAGCGAGTTCCTTGCGCAGCTGTTCGATGCGGAGGTTTTGCTCCGGTACCGCAATCAGTGGCGTGATGACACCACGATCAAGACGATGGGTGGGCGAAACTTCATCGTTCTTCACGACCCGATGACCAAGTCTTTTGCCATCGACCTGGAATCTAAACTCTCCGAATCCGCAGTCGCCAAGGTTGAAATTGCCGACTATCGGCAATTCGCTCATGGCCGACACCTACAGCTGGCAGGTGGCGCTGCCGGCACCGCAGTCATTGCTGCTTTCAGCTGGGATGCCAAGGATCTGGCGGAAGCAACCCTGGGGCTTTTCCCATCGGATGTACTGACCTTCAAACTTGAGGTTCCTGGCGAGGAGCCAAATGAACTGGTGGTCGCCGGGCTGGTGATGGCAACACTCCTAACCGAAGCGATCGCCAGTGCAGTGGACCGGGACCCCGGGCAGCCAACGGTTCCAACCTTTGGCCGCGAGATCTATCGACTCGATAGCAGCCAGCACTTTCACGGTTGGGGTCAATCAGAGAATCGATACTCGTTGGCAGCTCGGCGAAAGTTCGATCATCGCAACGTCTCAGCAGACGAAATGGACACGGCTGAGATTGCAGCAAAAGTCTATGAGGGCAAGCTTCAGGCTGCCGTCTACAAAGCGATCATCAGTGATTTCGACGGTACTTTATGCAATGCGGAAGACCGTTACAGCGGCATGTGCCCACACATTGCAAAGCGGGTTCTTCAACTTATCGATGATGGGCTGATCTTCTCGATCGCCTCGGGTCGGGGTGGATCCTTGCGCAAGGATCTTGTTAAGGCGTTCCCGCCGGAGTACCACAAAGCGATATGGGTCGGTTATTACGGTGGCTCGTTGATTCAACCCCTTGATGCAGAGGTCGAACAGCCTGCCCCCAACCCAATGTTCGAAGATCTTTTAGGCTGGCTCAAGACCACCGCGTACTACCCCCGGCTGGAAAATTCTAGAAAATCCAGGGGGGGGCAACTGACCATCACGGTTTCCAGCCCAGAAGAGTCTAGAAAACTGCGTCTGGCTTTACGCACCCGCCTCAATGCAGAAAAGCTCGGAAACTGGAAAGTGTTTTGCTCAGGCCACTCGATCGATGTCTTGGACGGCGACACGAGCAAGAACAAAGTGGTGAAGACGATTGGGGAGAAATTTGGCTTCGATCCACTTACCCAGGTTTTACGTCTTGGGGATAGTGGTGATGAGGAAGGAAACGACTACGACTTACTGAGCCAAGGCTGCAGCCTAAGCGCTGACCGTGTGTCTGCATCGTTGACCTCCTGCTGGAATTTCGCCTCCCCAGGTTCGAGCCAAGCCGGTGCGACCCAACAGTATTTGGATTACCTACAAAAAACTAACGAAGGATTTGGTCTTCGTTTCTAGTCTCCAAGGAAGGTGTTACTTGAAGAGTAAGATTGCCCTGAGGTTGCTAGCTGAACAGCTGGACTGGAGTGACGAGGAGGCAACGGAAGAGTTCTCCGCCCTTCAGTTGATGATCACCCATAAGTACGATGGCTACCAAGGGTTTCAGCCGGCCTCTCGATTCCATGTTGCCTTATTGAACTGGCTGAGTCAGTTCCGGCAGGTTGCCCAGCGTCGTGTTGCCTTCAGCATTATTAAAAAGCAACTGGTGTACATCACTCAGCGCGAGATGCATCACCTCGTAAGCTTGATGATGCCTGAACTGGACAGGCTCATGCGCAAGCAAGTTGCGAAGGAGCTGGGCGTCCAGTTTTACGAGACCTGGACGGATGCTGCCGCAGAACGTCGACTACTGCTTCTCCGTCGCCGAACTATCTTCGTAGGGTTGAGCGATGGTGCGCGCATCGATGTCTTCCGCCGTTATAACGAAGGAAAGATATCCAATGAGCAAGTCGTGCCCTTCAGTGAGATGTCGGATCTGAAATGGGAAAACCTTACAAAAGAGCTGGCGGAGTGGTTGATAGAAAAAGAATACAAAGACGAGCCACCGCTTTTTGAGGCCGTATGCTTGGTAGATGACTTTGCTGGCTCAGGAGATTCTCTGCTCCGTCTCGATGAGGAGAAAGGAGAGTGGAAGGGGAAAATAAGCAAATTTTACAATACTAATAAAGCAAAAGTAGGCCAGATCCTCGCCAAAAATTGCCACCTGTATACTCACCATTATTTAGCCTCGTCCCAAGCCGAAAAAACGATCAACGATCGACTTGCGCGATTTAGCGAGAGCCATGAGGAATTCAGCTACAGCGCCACATATTCCTATGTGCTTCCAGAGTCCATTGTCGTTAATGACAACACGCCCCCTCCAGAGCTAATAGATCTCATCAAAACTCATTACGACAAGGGTATTGAAGATAAGCATGTGGGGAACGACATCTGGTTTGGGTATAGAAATTGCGGACTCCCTTTAGTCCTTGAACACAATACGCCAAACAATTCAATCGCCTTGCTATGGGCTGATTCGCCTAATAGCGGCTCTGAAGGGCAACACAAAATGAAGCCCCTTTTCGCTCGACGCAAACGGCACTCGACTAATGGATAATCCGTTTAAAAAGCGCGCCACTGAGTATGTGGCCGAGCCAAACACCCTACTCCCTCTTGTCAGCCATGCTCCGCTGGTGGAGTTCTTCACACAAGACGGTACTGAGTTACTGGAAAAGCTCAGCATTGTCGTTGGGACTCCTGGGTGCGGGAAGACCACAATTGCCCGAATCATTGAGTTCGACTCTTTGGCCACGCTTGCGCGCGACCCAGTGGAGATCAATAAGGAATTAGCAATAGCACTTGCTCAGCTCAAAATTTTGCGAGATGGAGCACCGTCGCTGCTGGCCTATCGATTGCCGATGACCACTAACTTCCGAAGCATTTGGGATCTGCCCTATTCGGACTCTATTCGGGCAACGCTTCTGCGTGCCTATGTGCAGTCCAAGGCAGTGCTGGGGTGGTTTAGGCAACTCGAAAGCGTCGAGGAAATAGACCTCGAGCAAATTGTGATTGTGACGCGTAGCGACTCGGAATCTGCGCGAAAAGTCCTTAAGGCCGACTCGCCAAGAGAGTTTCGTGAACATGCGCGGCGAATAGAGCTCGCAGTCTTCAAGGTGATAACCGCGCTAGTTGCACCCAGCGAGCAAGATTTGGCTGAAATCATAAACGAAACATATGACGTTTTTGAATATATAGAGCTTTTCAGGGTAAAAGGCTGGCTAACTGGAAAGTCGGATGAATATGTAGACTTACTGCCTATGGCAATAGTCGATGACGCGCATGAGCTTCACCCGCTTCAGTTTGCCCAACTCCGCGATTGGCTTAAGCGGCGCAACATAAAAATTGGCCGCTGGGTAATGTGCCGTCCTGATGTTGTGTCGCCTGAAGACTACCGGGATGCAATGGCTAAAGACGTGATGGAGGAAGGCGAACACCGACCGGGCACAACCGGTGGGCGGGACTACATCCTCAAACTGATGCAGCCGAGCCATCGCAATAAGCGCTTTATAGGTGTGGCCCGAGATATCAGCACTCGGTATCTGAGTGGAATAAATGACCTTTCGCGTCGCTCTGTTAAAACCCTGTCCAGTGTCCTTGATCACAACAGCGTGACCTTGACTGCCTCCCAACTTGAGCAGCTTCGTAAATCAGTAGATAGCCTCCAGCGGGAGTCGAAGCTTTCTGAGTCTGTGATTAGTTCTTTGCGCGCGCGCGTTCCAGAAAAGACACCGCCCGACGAGGCGCTTGCTGCATTTCGAATTTTACTCAAGCGTGAATGGAATAGAACCCCCCAACTTGGCCTGCTGGATGATGAACCAGCGGAAGAGCCGATTACAGGTGATCGCACTGTAAGCCCCTCTCTGCTCGAAGGTGCTCGCCTACAATTATTTCATGAGTTTGGGCGGCCTTATTACTTTGGGATGGACAAGCTCGCAGACGCAAGCAACAACAACATTGAACAATTCATCCGCCTATCCGGTTCCCTTATCGACGAGCTTATTATGCGAGTCGTTAGAAATAAAAAGCCAGAACTGTCGGCGAAGCTGCAACATGATGCTTTGCGCAAGCTTTCAACGAAGATCATGGACGAATGGGATTTCCCATATCATGCCTTGGTCAAAGATCTCATACACGGAATGGCGTCTCGCTGTGTGGAGCGTACGCTTCTGCCCAACGCCCCTCTTGACCATGGCGCCAATGCTATTGGTATTCCTCAGGAAGAAATGGACAAGGTGCTTGCTCGCTCTGAACGCCTTACTCGTGTTCTGCACTTCGCATTTGCCTATAAGGCCTTAGTCTTCGTCCCACAATATAAATGTAAAGGGCGTGTTTGGTGCCTTTTGGAAATCGGAGCAATTCCAAGCATCGCCTATGGTTTGACCTTGCGCCGCGGTGGCTTCATTGAGGACACTCTCTCTGGCCTGCAGTCTCTGCTTAAGGAGTAAGCATTGTGAAGTTGATTACTCATAAGGACTCTGAGGAGTGTCTCAGCTTTTTCAATGGCTACTTCACCTTGGCCAAAAAAGCGCTTTTTGTGGGCACGCTCGGTTTCAACGACGCGTGCTTGTACTTCCCCAGGATGATCTGCGACCTGCAGTGTTTTGACTTTCTCTTCCTGATCGAAAAGCGCCCCGAAGTTTCGCCGATCCTTGAGCAGTCTGCGGATCAGATCCGAGAAGAGCTGGAGAAGATCCTGAGCCAGCACAGCCTTAGCTTTGAAGCCGTGACCATTATCGCCGAAGACACAGCCAGCATTGCCGGCAGAAACGCAGCGTCGACCTTCGCCAAATGGCTGGCAAACGATTACACCGATGTAATTGTGGACGCAACAACCATGTCCCGAGGCGTATGTTTTCCCTTGGTGAAGCAGGCGTACGAGAGCAAGACAAACGCTCATGTAGTGATTGCTGATCGCGCCGTCTCCCCCCTCAAAACAACCGCAATGTACACGGACTCTCCGCAGTACATGCATGGTTTCCAGGCGGACATGGACACCGATGAGGTGATCCAAGCAATCAAGCTTTGGATTCCTCAACTTTCCGAAAAAAACCGGGATTCATTGGACCGCATTTTTCGTAAAGAACGGCCGCAGGAGGTCGCACCAATCCTGCCCTTTCCTGCCTTAGATCCTCGCCGCGGAGATGAACTGATGCGGGAGTTCCATGACTTGATCCTTACAGATTGGGACGTGAACCTCCTAGACATTATTTATGCCCACGAGTCGGACCCGACGGACGTTTTTGCGACGATTGAGCGCATTCACAATGGGCGGGAGTCCGCCCTCAAGAGCTTTGGTGAAACGCCTCCACGCACCATTTTGTCGCCCAGCGGCAGCAAGATGGGGAGTCTCGGCATGCTGTTTGCCGCCATATCGCTAGATTTGCCAGTGGTATACTCTGAGACGATGGGTTACCGATGTGAACAGCAGACGGTTCCGCAGGTCTCAAAAGACAAGCCAGACCGTATGTGGCACGCTTGGTTACGCCGTCCGTAAGGGTTCCCCAGGATGGGGAGGAGAAAATATGTGGCAGCAGAATCGAATTGTCGGTACTGGGCTCTTTGCCCTGGACGTGATTTTAGGAGCGGACTCTCGCCGCTTGGGTTCTGCACTGGGCGGGTCGACAGGTAACGTTTTGTCCATCCTGGGATCCTTGGGTTGGGCCGCTACGCCTGTTGCAAGCTTTGGCCAGGACCCTGCCGGCGAACGACTCTGCAATGAGCTTCAAGCCATTGGGGCAGATCTACGATTCGTGGATATCTCCAGCTCCCAACGCACGAACGTGATCTACCAGCATCAGCTAGCGCCTCAAAGCAGTAGCTCTCCGACACACCGTTTCAGCTTCAGCTGCCCCTGCTGTGGCAAGAAGCATTACCCCATAGTCGAGTGTGACGACCGCATCGTCAACAAAGCTTTGCAGGGGCAATCAAAGACCGATGTCTTCTATCTCGATCGGCCTACCAAGGCAGGTTATGAGCTAGCAAAGTCCTATTACGAATCTGGAGCCTTGGTCGTATTCGAGCCTTCTACAGCCGGCGACGATGAAGATCTTTTCTCCGCAATTCTGCAGAACGTCCACATCATCAAATACGCGGATGAGCGCTTCCATTCCTTTTCTCGACCACTCCCCAGCTCCATTCTGGTTGAGATCCAGACTCTAGGCCCACGCGGGCTGCGCTTCCGTAGTCCGGTCTCCGGCAGCGAGTGGCGCCAGTTATCAGCCTTTCCCCTACCAGAGGTTGCAGACACTGCAGGAGCAGGCGACTGGTGCACCGCTGGATTGGTGTATTCCCTACAGCAAAACCGTGTACACGCCTGGCACGACCTCGAGGAAAGCGAGCTGGAGCACGCGCTGGCGTTTGGTCAGGCGCTTTCCTCAATGAACTGCCTAACCCAGGGCGCTCGAGGGTTGCTGGGGGTTCTTACACCCGACGAGATTCTTTCATTCGCCCAGCAGCTGTGCACTGGCCGCGACAATCAGGCAGGCGATACAGCGACAGCCTCACAACTCGGGAAGCTTGCCTGGCAGAAGACACACACCATCGCGGTCAGTAGCACTGACCCACTTGAAGTGTGCTGTCAGACCCGCTGATCTAGTCGACTGACGCAGCAGCTTTGCGCGGCTTTTTGATAGCTCTTACGGGCTTTGCTTCTGCCTTGCGAAGCTCGTCGCGAACCTCCATCAGCAGCACGCCGAGCATATTCTTGCCCTTGCCGTTGACCTCGCCCCAGGTCCTGTTGACCTCGTTATCAACAGTGGCCGACTCGACGAGCCGGGCCTCACCGGTAGAAAGCAGGAGTGCTTTCAGATCCTCATGCTGAGTGAACTTGGCAAGGAGAATGGCTCGCATGCGCTCAAATTTAACTTTCGACCAGCCCGGGCGAATGTCCCACCAGTAAAGACCGTGAGCAGCCATTGCCACTAACGCTGGCGATGGAGCCGCAAGGATCCAATCCCGCACGGCTTCCTTGCGAGGCTTGCCCGCTTGGTAAGCGTGCTCGGAGGTGGGATACACGACATCCTCAAACAACACTTCGCGCTTATACAGGTTGCTTAAGGCACCATAAGGCTTTTCGTTTGCACGGTAGAACCGAATTTCCTGCATTACTGCTCCTTGCCTAATGACTATCGGCCTGAGGCCAAGCATATGGGTTGCCAAGGCAACACGCTAGAACGCAAACGTTGTTTGTCACTGCAACGATGCTGGCAGATCAAGCCCAGGACTATTTGAGCTGAGAACGAGCTTCGAGGGACTCAGCTGCCCTGGAAATACTCCCGTACTTTCCACATAACGCAAAGCCGATTGACCATCGCGCCACCCGACGTACTGCATCAGCGCTTTGAGATCCTAGCCACTCCACTAGACATCCCGGCTGAAGTGATATGGCATTACAGAGGGTTAACGCTAACGTGGGCGTAGACCGTTGATGACTAGTTCAGTAGCAGCACGCACGTGGCTATTATGGGCATCGAAGTTGGGGTCGTCGGACTGCACGAGTTTGGTGAAAATCAGCGCCGCATAATCGTTCATAAACTTCGCGGCGAAAGAGGGATCAAAGTCACTTCTGAGCTTACCTTGTGCCTGCATCCACTTGAATAGAAAGGCAATCTGACCAGTCAGCCGATCATTCATAGCAACTACCTCCTTCGAGACGGTGCTATTGAAAGGAGAATTGAGAATCTCTCTCCAAATAGATATGGGTAGAGCATCCAGCTCTCGCCGGCTTACTAGAGAGTAGACAGTACACATAATGTCAATGGGATCTTCTAGTGAAGATATCATCTCCCAAACCTCGGCAATACCTGCATCCTCAGCATTGGCTGCACGCTCAAGCAACGCGAACAGAACCTCCTGCTTGTTGCCGAAGTAGTTGAAAACCGTAGGCGCAGAAACCCCTGCGCTTGCAGCTATTTGCTCGACTGTCGTAGCGTTGTATCCATTGGCGTCGAACAGCACCAAGGCAGCCCTCAGGATGGATTCCCTGCGTTGCTCTTTCTGCCGTTCACGAAGACCACTCATGCTTCAACCACCCCTACTAACGAATGTCTGTAGCAGATAGCTTATACGAATTTGACTTCTCGATAAAATCTTTATCGAGCTATAAATCCCATTAAATGGAGCCGCATTAAAATCCAAAAATCCAAATTGCTATCTTCCGCGTAGACATGTACCCGATGCCACCAGTTCTCTGGGTGAGTTATTGCTGCAAATGAGGGAGCTCCGTACATCATGGAACCCCCCTAATTAACGATCCGTTGAGTGCTACCTAACGAGGTGCGCGACGCCTAAGTGAAGCCGGGTTGAACATGTCCTTACTTGGCACAGGCTTACTGAAGTCGGCGGTGCCACTTTCCTCGTTGTCCAGCCACTGCACGGCATAGCGACGTGCCTGAAGGTCATGAAATGTGTCTAGAGCAGTCCATACCATCGGCTGCTCATAGAAACTTTTCAGGTAAGCCATCGACACTCGCCAAAGCTCACCCCGACTGTCGTACTGATCCACCACTGCTGCGCCCCAACTGTCCTCATCGAGGTAGAGAGTACGCCGTGAGTAGATGTGCCGTGCCCCCGCTTTTAGTTTGCCTTCGACTACCCAGACTCGGTGCAATTCGTAGCGGGTGTACTTAGGATTGATATGACCAGGAAGCAGCAGATCTTTGTAGCTAACATCAGGACTAGTTACTTTATAGTTATTGTAAGGAATATAGATTTCCTTCTTCCCAAGCAGTGACCAGTCATATCGGTCAGGTGAACCGTTGTACATGTCAGTGTCATCGACAGTGCGCAGACCACTGGCCTCCTCAAGCGGAGTGTCATAAGCCAATGTCGGAGCGCGACGCACACGTCGCTGACCTGGAGTGTAGATCCATGATTGACGCGGCTCCTTAACTTGGTTGAGTGTCTCTCGGAGAAGTGCGCCATTACCAGCCATGCGTGCTGGTGATGTGGCAAAAGACATGTAATAAAACAATGTGTTATTCAGATTGCTAAGGCTATTTTTTTGATCATAGAAGCTGGTAAGCAGTTGATCTTGGCTACTTACTAGCGAGTAAGAGCCGCCCTGCTCCACTGCAGCCTGGGCTGAACGTCGCTCGACATATGTACCCCGATAGCGGGCAATGTGATTCCATACTGCCTCCACTCCGTTTTCCGGAATTGGAAAAGGAATACCACCAAACGCACCAACGAATCCATTCCCCCCCTCTGCCAGAGAAGCGCTGCTGGCATTCTTAAAAGTGTTTTCGTACACCCACTGAGGTGCCGCACCAGTACGCCGTGTTGGGTATACCGGCATTTGAAAACTGGATGGATAAGTCTTTAGAAGAGCGATCTGGCCTGGTGTCAGACGATCCTGATACTGTGCCAGATTATCTTTCGTAATAATGAATAGCGGCGTATCGCTCGCGAAGGGATCAACATGGTGCGTACCAGGCCCTTTATAGCCGGTTGGAACCTGAGTCAATCCACCATCCCAAGCTGGGATGCTGCCATCGGCATTACCAGCTCTCTCAGCACCTAAAGGCGTAAGACTGCTCTTTAGCTGGGCCGCCTTATCAGCACTAACCTCGGCGCGCGTCTCAAGCGAGACCAGCGTTAGAAAAGCAGATAAAAAGAATGCAATAGAACGCTGAAGCGGTGTAAGTAGAAAATTTTTACTGTGATACATATGGTTCTCCACAGCCAAAGCGATCAGAACGAATACTTACCAGTAATCGATATGTTGTCACGATCACGCATGACGTTGTTATCATCTGCGCCGTAATAGTTGGTATACTGCATGCCAACTTGGAAGCTATTTAAATAGATAGCATCAACACCAAGAGTGTATGCCTTGCGGCCCTCAATGAAATTACCTACACGATTAGAGTTGCCCTTGAAATCGTCCTGATAGACTGCGTAAGGAGCCAGCGTTACACCAGCAAAAATATCATTCCAAGAGCCCGTCAATAGCAATGTGTAGCCATAACTATCACGAGTAACTTGGACATCATCACCAGCACTGTTAACGTAAGCTTTATCTTGCGCGCCCACATAGCGCCGTTCAAACCCGTTCCAAGACGTGTATTTTAGATCACTACCACGAATGAACTCCCCCGATACTTCAGCTACCCCTACTAATGAGTCGAAGCTCAAGCGCGGGCCGAAGTTATAAATAGTACTAAGGGAAGCATTGAATATTTCGGCCCGCTCGTAGTTATCGAATAGCGCCCCTCGGCAAATTTGCTTACCAGCTACTTGAGTGCACGCCTGGCCACTACTCACATTGGCATCATAAATATTGGTTAAACCGAATACGCCTTGCTCCAAGACATCACCAAGCAGGTCATCAGTAGCCGATATACTTATCGGTGCGTTTGGACGATAGGCTATCTCTCCCGCCACCGATGCATCGCCAAGAGTGGTGTTGAAGCTAAAGCCATACATGCGAATATCCTCGACATATCGGCGGCGCGCCTCAGCATTCCCCACCATATCCAAGGTCGCAAGCCCTGGCACTGCATCACCAAGACCGAGCGGACCAAGTAGCGCATTAAGACCAGCAACGTCGACGCCTTGATAGTTACGTAAATCAATAGCTACTTGAGGGTCTTTGGCGTGATAGTTAACGAAATATAAACCAAACTCAGTGGAATTGAGTTCCTCTGCAATATAACGGAAAGCCACACCAAACTGACCATCATCACGAGCACTAAGGTCCTTTCCTATATTGCTAACTTTGAATGTGCCCGTATTGGGATTCAGGTAAGCGTTAGGCCCATAAGGTCCGTTGCCGACTAAGCCTAAAGAAGCAACCGTCGAATAGTTTGCTAAAAGATCCTTAATCGCCGGATCATCAACGGTTATATAAGCAGTCTCGCCGCCATCGGCGAACAGGTCCGTATCAGAGAAGTAGGTGCCAACTGGATCTAGTCGAGTTTCCCTCCACTGCCATTGGTAAAAGCCTTCAAGTGAAAGGCTTTCAGTAAGGCCAAGATTGAAACTGAGTGATTCCATTGGAATCAAAACTTCTTTTACCTCCGAGCCAGGAAGGTGAAAACGCGCGGCGTCGATTGGGTTTATAGCGTTGATACCACCACGATAAAAAGTGGATTCTCCCCAATTCAACACCTGCCGCCCTAGACGCCCGCTTAACGGGTAACCTGCAATATCCCAACTGCCAGATACATAGAAGTCCAATAACTCAGCATTGCGACCAGCAATCTTTCGTGTATCGCGAGTGAAGCTATTGTCTCGAGGATATGTTTGACTAGGGTGCTCTACTCCATCGGTCGTATTAAAATAGTCATTACGCTTATCCATAATTTGTGTGTCGTAGTGGGCGGAGCCCCGCACAAACAATCCATAGTTCTCATAGTTGGCCGACAAGTCAGTGGTAACTTTGAAGACCTGTGACACCAACCCCTTGCTAAAATTACGATTACCATCATCTGCGTTAATGTCTGCGATATTACTCGAGTCTCGCTCCTGTAAGCGCCACATAGCGCCGTACGACAGAGTAGTGTCCAGCGAGCCAGTGATCTCATTGTCATAGAAGTCGAACTGCACAGCGTGTGCATTCACCGACAATAGGAGAGGCAGCATTCCGATAAGAGCAGTCGCTCGCCGAGGCGTCCAAACGGAAGCACTATCTTGTTTTCTTTCATGCTGATCACAACTTTTCATCCGCACATACCTTCATGACGGCCAAGATTTATCGCCCCAGCGAGTGCTAGAGGCTGTTTTTGTTTGTTCCCGGTACCGATCGCCTAGCCGACGATCACTCGCAGCGCAAAGCCCCAGAGCACCTTTGCGCATTCAGTCCCACTGAAAGCCCATGGTTGTCTTGGGTTGCCGTATTAATTTAGTGACATAAAATATTTATGTCTAGTAAAGATTGCGAGCAAATCGTCTGTTCCAGAGATTTAATTTTGTTGCGGAGCGAGGAAATCCGGGGGGAATCGACTGATCGCGCGCGGAGCTTCTCTAACTGGCTCAAGCAGACGAGACAGTCGCAGCCATCATTTAAAAGCTACAGACCTGATCTGCCGAAATGCTACGGACAGCACGATTGCCACTACGTATTAGGATGGGAAATTTCTAAGGAAATCCTGAAGAAGACTTACTGATTTCGGCAAAACGCCTGGGCTCCACCCGCCGAATTTTCCGATGAAGCAAATGACCTTCGCCGATGCAGGGTACGCCGGCAAACGTAAGCAGACCCGAAAGGTGATGGTGGTCGTCCGGCCTACCCGTTGATGGCGATGCTGCGCGTACATTTGATGCAGAACTGGTTTGGCTACAGCATCCAGCGATGGAGGAAGCGCTTTAGGAGACGGCCATCCTGCGACATTTTGCCGGGCTGAGCCTGGAGCGCATTCCCGATGAAACCACGATCATCAACTTCCGTCGTCTGCTAGAAAAACACGAGCTGGCAGCTGGCATCCTGGCCGTAATCAATGGCTATCTGAGTAAGCAAGGCCTGTCATTGCGCCAAGGCACCATCGCCGATGCCACGCTGATCAATGCGCCGAGTTCGACCAAGAACAAGGACGGCAAACGCGACCTAGATATGCACCAGACCAAGAAGGGTAACCAGTACTACTTCGTCATGAAGGCGCTCATCGGTGTCGATGATGAGTCGGGCCTGGTGCACAGCGTGGTGGGCACGGCGGCCAATGTCGTGAATATCACCCAGGTCGACAAACTGCTGCACGGAGAGGAAAACATGGTCGGCGCCGATGTCGATTATACCGACGTCGAGAAACGCGCTGAACATGAAGTCCGTGAAGTAATTTGGCAGATCGCCGCCCACCGCTGTACATACAAGAAGCTGGGTTATCGCAGCCCTTTGTACAAAGCCAACCGCAAGAGCGAGAAGGCCAAGGCCCAGGTGCGTGCCAAGGTCGATCACCCATTCCGGGTGATCAAAAAGCAGTTCGGTTATGTAAAGACGCGCGTCCTTGGCCTAGCGAAAAATACCGCGCAGTTGGTGGCACTGTTTGCGCTGTCGAACCTGTGGATGGCACGCCGACACTTAATGAACAATACGGGAGAGGTGCGCCTGTAATGCGGGAAATGGCTGCCGCGAGGTGCTCGTGGCGGCTAAAAACACAGAAATGAGCGGATGACCTGATCGTCTTTGATCGATTCGCCGCTTTCAAAATCGGCGGGGCTGAAGTCAGCCAGAAATACATGGTTACTTCAGACCATCCCTAGGGCCGCGTGTGAGGAAGACCCGTGAAAGAGGGAGGTACAACGGCTGATCTTGCAATGAACTCACTCACGAGAGACTCAATCTCCGAGTAGCGCCCGGACATAGCCAACTCCATCATCTCCACCTGCAACTCCTCCTGAGCCACCATGTAGCTCAGAAAAGGCTGAGCCTCATACGGCCCCTCACCTTGCAGCACTTTAAGCTTATCCACATACGCAACAGTTTCTGCGTGTATAAAGGCCAACATTGTTGAATGTAGTGTCTGGGGCACTAAGCTGACAACAGCCCAAGCCTTAAAAGCAACCCACCAGCCTGGGGAATAGTCGAGCTTCCAACTTTTCGCAGCCATCTGATAGCGAGGCTCGTTAAACTGCTCCAAAATCAGGTACGCCGACCAGAGAGGGTAATGCTCATATCCTTTCGGCGATTGGGCAAGACGCTGCATTACTTGGAGCGCAAATGCACGATTGGCAAGCTCGTATTGGAACCCTTTGATGAACGCTTCAGATAGCAAAACGGTTTCAGCTTTCGGGCGCTCCTGATTAAGATGCTCGCCCTTATAGACTGTGTCCAGGTAGCCGCTGTACTTATCCATAATCTTCGGGTCGTAGTGGCCGATGTCATACTCAAACAGTCCGGAGTTCTGGTGGTTGGTCAATGACTCTGCGGCCAGCCCGGCAACTCGTGAAACCAGTTCATTCTGTCGGCTGTCATCAGCCGAGTTGAGGTTGGCTATGTTGGCTGGATTTCGCATCTGCTGCCACATGGCACCGTACAATAATCTGCTGCCCTGCGAGACGCTGACATGCTGATCGAGAAAGCTGAGTTGCGTGGCCTGGGAATTTACCGGCAGTAGAAGATGCAGCATCCCTATAAGTAGGCCCGCGCGCTGTGGCATCCACTTAGACATGCTGCTTTGGAGCCCGTCATGTTGAATGCACATTTTCATCGGAGAAATTACCTGCAAAACGATTGATTGCAACTGCCAGCGTTAGGAACTATCTATGCCATGGGTAGACATGCAAGAGAGAATTTAAGCCTTCTGAAGAGGGCTCAGACTTGAGATAGCAGGAGACTCAACCGCTGACTTAATGATGAACTCGGCCACAAGCCTCTCGATTTCCAAGTAACGCCCAGCCATTGCCCGCTCCATCATCTCTACCTGCAACTCCTCTTGAGCCACCATATAACTCAGAAAGGAATGGGCCTCACTTGGCCCTTCACTTTGCAGCATTTTGAGTTTTTCCACGTATGAAACAGTCGCTGAGTGGACAACTTTCAACAGTGCCGAATGTAAAGCCCTAGGCACCAAACTAACAGTCCAGGCCTTGAAAGCAACCCAAAGGCTCGGGGGGGAATCGAGCCCCCAGCAAGCCGCGGCCATCTGATAGCGAGGCTCATTGAACTGCTCCAAAGCCAAATACGCCGACCAAAGGTGAAACTGCTCATACCCTTCCGACGATTTGGCAAGATGCTGCATTACTCGCAACGCGAACGCACGATTGGAAAATTCGTATCGAAATCCCTTAATGAACATTTCAGATGGCATATCAGCTCTAGCCTTTGCATGTAATTAATGGTGAGACCCTCCTCCCTCTTAAACAGAAGGTTGGTGCATGTACGAATAGAAGATCTAAACCTTAAATCTCTTTATAAGGCGGTCCTGCTCTTCAGCGTTGTCATTCAACTGTTGGCTTAGATGCGCAGATTGCTCAGCCTGCTCAGAAAGGGACTGAGTTACATCACGGATGACACCGATATTGCGCCCTACCTCCTCAGCAACGCTGCTCTGCTCTTCCGCTGCGCTAGCAATCTGGAGGTTCATTTCACTGATGACATTTACCGCCCCTGTTATGCGTTGCAATGCCTCTATCGCCATTCGCGCCTGCTGAACGTTGCTTTGGGCCTGGTGATGACTACTATTCATTGCATCAGCAACCGCCAAGCTGCGCGCCTGTAGGCTTTCGATAACCTCGCGGATTTCTCCCACCGAGTCCTGCGTACGCTGCGCCAAACCACGCACCTCATCGGCGACCACGGCGAAGCCGCGACCAGACTCGCCAGCCCGAGCCGCTTCAATAGCGGCATTGAGCGCGAGCAGGTTGGTCTGCGATGCAATGCTCTGGATGACCGCTAAGATGGCGCCAATCTGCTCGTTGCTGCGCGCCAAATTCTGCAGTTCACTCATAGCTTGCCCCATATCTCCAACTAGAGCGTCAATACCAGCACTCGTGGCCTCGATGATTGAGTAACCCTGCTGACTAGCGAGATCTGCTTCGTTAGCCGCCTCCGCAGCATTCGCTGCGCTCTGCGCTGAAGCATTCGCGGTAGCAGACATTTCCTGCAGGGCAGTCGCAACTAGGTCAACCTCGCGGAACTGCTGCTGGAGGCCATCACTAGTCTGGCGGGCTATCACTGCGGACTGATCAGAACTAATACGGGCCTTACCGCTGGCTATCTGCACTGCTGCAATGCTTGGTTGTAGCTTGTCGAGAAAGCGGTTGAAAGCAAAGGCCAAACGCCCGAGCTCATCATGACGCGGGTAGCTCAGGCGACGAGTGAGATCGCCCTCACCCTCTGCTATATCCTTGAGCATATTCGCTAGACCAAGGATCGGTCGGCTAATCCCACGAGCAGTGAGAGCCACAACGACCATCCCAAGAAGCCCAATGAACAACCCCAAGCCAACCTCCATCCAGGTGCTGCGCTCCCGGAGCTCCTCCAGGAGGTTTTTCAACGATTGGGCGGGAGCCAACAATACCTGCTTAGGCACACTGAGCAGTATTCCCCACGACTGTGTGCCGGGCACCGGTACCAAGGTGCTAAGCACCGTCACATCCTCGCCTTGGTCGTAAATCTGCGAGTGCCCATCAGCCATTGCATCGAGCACCAACGGCAGTTCTGGATCGTTGAACGTTTGACCAAGACCGGATGCATCTTCGCTGTCACTGGCCAACAAGCCATTAGGGCTGAGAATCCGAATCCGACCATGGCCGTCGAACAATTGCCTACTGCCTTCCTGGCTGCTTTGCTGCAACACCACGAGATCGATGTCAAAGCCCACTACTGCGATGAACTTGCCATTCTCAAGTACCGGTAAGGTGACGCTAGTAACGAGCTTGCGCTGGCCGGATGAGTCGTCGAAATAGGGATCTAAGACGCAGGGTTTCATACTCTTTTGAGAGCATGTGAAGAACGAGTTATAGGCTTGGCCACTGGGGCCTGAAGCGGTGTCACTTAATAGCTTTTCACTGGCGACAACGTGTTGCAGTTCATCTGCACCTCGTAGTAAGTAGAACGAGAAGCGGCCGCTCTCGTTACTACCCAAATCTTCTCGCCCTATGAAGCGGTCATCAGCGCCATCTAAAGCTTGCCTTTCGAAAAGCACAAACAGACCAAGCAACTCCGAATGCGCATTGAGGGTATGGCTCATCTCGCCAAGCAGCTCCCGACGCAACATTTCAGCATCAAGATTTTCAGAGCGTTGCTGCTTGCGCAGTGCTTGTAGCGTTCGCGAAAGGCCTTCACCCAAAAGCAAGTTATCCTGCAGTTTTCGCTGTAGCTGCAATGCCTGAACCTGGCCCTGCAACTGTAAGTGACCGCGAGCTGCCTCAGCGAACAGCTTTCCGCCTTGTTCTTTGATTGCCTCGCTATTCTGCTGCCCCTGGTAAAGCGTCAGACAGATCAGTGAGGCAGCAATGCATAACAAGCACAGACCAACGAGCCAGGTTATGCGGCCTTGGATAGTGGATAGGATATTGCACATGGGATACCTCCACGAAAACTGCAAATTGGACTACCTGCATCACATGGAATAGCTATCCCACACGATGAGGACACTCAAACGACGTTAACTACTGGCTAGTAGCCAACCCATCCCCCACCCCAAGCACGCCTGCACCTTAATCTTCCGACGCTTAAGCATCGGGATGTGCTTGCGTAAAATTTATCAAAGTAAAATGATTTAGTCAACTAAATTTATATGATGCAAGATATCTGCAGGGCGCTCACACGGCTAGCTCTAGAGATAATGAGAAGAGTTATGATTTAGCGCAGTGGTCGCCTTCAAAAGCGAAGGCCTGAGACCATAATTTCGACCCCACGACGCACGTAGGCTTCTTCTGCCTCGAAATCAGGGTCATCTGCCTGGACTAGCCTCGCGAAAACTTGAGTTGCATAGTCAGTAAGGATTTCTGCGACTAACTCAGCATCGAAGCTAGGCTTTAGCATGGTCCGCCTTTGCATCTCCCTCAGTATGTCAGCGATGTCCTTAATCAATCTCTTGTTGACTGCAATCAGCTCTTTCGAGGCGCTGGTGTTGAAAGTTGCACTCATCAGTTCTCGCCATATTGAGAGCGGCAGTGCTGTCAGCTCGTTCGTGACTACGATACTGAAGAACGCGCACAGGGCATCCACAGCATTGTCGAATCGGTCGAGTTTGGTCCAGGCGTCTGCCATACCGATGCGATCCGCACGATCTACCAGCGCAAACAGGATCTCCTGTTTGGTTCCGAAGTAATTGAATATGGTCGGCGCAGATACCCCCGCTTTCGCAGCTATCTGTTCCACTGTAGTGGTGGTGTAGCCATTTAGATCAAAGAGCCCCATCGCTGCAACCAGGATTGCCTCTCTACGCTGCTCCTTCTGCCTTTCACGTAGACCGCTCATGACCACCCTTCCTTTACTTAAATGCCACCCAGACAACCCTATTAAAATTAACTCAATAATATATTTTTATCAGACAAAATTATTTGTTCTTGGTCACGACTTTCGTACGCTGGTATCTGACACGCACCTCGTTCTTCTGGGTGCTAGACACAAACTGCAGCATTTCGCAGGCTCAATGAAGTAATGAAACTGGTGCCCTAGAGATGCGGCACACCTACATTTGCGGGGCGCAGAAAAGGCATCCACACTTGGATACAGAGCTTGACGCTAATCGGTGCCCTCTGCCGGCATCTGATCAGCAGGCATGCGATACCAGCCGAGACATCCAATGGTCGCGCTTAATATGTTTAACGCCCTCTCTAAATTACTCTATCAAATAAAAGTAAATAATTATGTATACCCTTTAATAAATAATGACCCGCTATATCTGCAAAAAAAATTTATGCTGCACCGTACGTTTACCTGCGTGATTTTCATTCTTTTTTGTTGCAGCGGTATATTTAGCTGGCTCATCGACAACGCTGTTGACCCCATTGCAGCTAAAGATACAATTTGGCCACGCATAGCCAGCTTGTGGTTATTAGTGCCAGCTTTCGTGATGAGACGAACTAAAAACTATAAGCAAGCAAGCATATTAGTGATTACATCCGCGATCGCTGACCTCCTACATAGCTTGGCAGTCTTCAAGATCCTGAACAACAGTCTCCCCTTGGGGGTCGGAGGATTCCTTTACTACCCGCTCGGGACAACACTCCTATGCTTAGGTCTATCAATACGCGTAAGTTTAATTTGCCTTCTGGCGGTAACCCTACTCCCTCCCGCTCTCGCACTAAGCGGATGGCTAACAAATTTTCCTCATGCCCTTTATGCGTCCTTTATGGGGCCCGCTGCTGCAATAACTGCCCTAGTGAGTACTACCTTCGCTTGGAGCTACCATCGCCGCTTTCTATTGGAGCGCTCTCTAGAGGAAGCGTCTAAAACCGACCCATTGACAGGTGCCGCGAATAGAAGACACTTTCAGGAAGTGCTACAGAAAGAAGTTGCGCGAAGCTGTCGGCTCGACCGACCATGTGCTCTGCTAATGCTAGATATTGATCACTTTAAACGAATCAACGATACCCACGGTCACCCTACCGGCGACCTAGTAATTTGTGCACTCGCCGAGGCCTGTACTCAAAACTCTCGTCAAGGCGACTCAGTGGCCCGCCTAGGAGGTGAAGAGTTTGCCATCCTTATGCCCGGAACTGGGGCTACAGAAGCCGCTCTGCTAGGTGAGCGGCTTCGTGATCAGATTGAAAAACTGGCCACATACAGCGATACAGGAGTAGCGGTGAGTTGGACCGTAAGTGTCGGAGTCGTTAGCGTTCGGCCCTCACTAAACGAAAATATCTTAGATGTCTGCGAACGATTAGTTAAAATCGCAGATACTGCCCTGTATGACGCCAAACGAGGCGGCCGTAATTGTGTTGTCACCTTTAATGAAAAGAACTCAGTTCAGTAACTCGCGATGTAACTCCCACCGCATGCAACGGCGGGCTCATTAGCCAGAGTCAAGCAGGGTTCTGACAATCGACGGTAAGTCCAGTGCTTGTCAGCGTGGTGCTTTCCGTCGTAATGCCGATGGAGTGAACTCTTCAACACTTGGTATTATTTTGCTGAAATCAACAGTTCTCGGCTCTTCGTTGTCCAATCCTTGCACACCGTAGCGTCGTGCCCGAACGTCATGAAAAGTGTCCAGAGCGGTAAACACCATGGGTTGCTCGTAGAAATTTTTCAAGTATGCCATAGACACCCGCCATATTTGGCCACTCCCATTATAATGGTCAGCCACTGCTATTCCCCAACTATCCTCATCCAAAAACAAAGTCCGGCGTTTATAAATGTGTCGATCTCCAGATTTCAGCTTTCCCTCAACTACCCATACCCGGTGCAACTCATAGCGCGTGTATTTTGGGTTGACATGACCTGGTGTAAGTAACTCTGCATACGTTACCTTTGGGCTAGTCACCATATAGTTGTTATACGGAATATAGATTTCTTTTTTTCCTAACAGCGTCCAGTCATAAAAATCCGGCGCGCCATTAAACATGTCAGTGTTATCAGCTGTACGCAGTCCTTTGGTCTCCGCGAGCGGGTTGTCGTACGCCAACACCGGGGCACGCCGAACGCGACGGTGGCCAGGGCTATAGCTCCAAGCCATGCGAGGCTCTTTGACTTGGTCAAGAGTTTCTTTAATCAGCGCCCCTTCACCTGCCAAGCGAGCTGGTGCGATAGCAAATGTCATGTAATAGAAGAGCGTGTTGCCATGTTGATCAAGACTTCCATTTGGATCGTAGTAGGAAGAAAGAATGCGATCTTCAGACGTCACCAGCGAATAGGCACCATTACGCTCGACTGCGGCCTGTGATGAACGGTGCTCTGCATAAGTACCTCGGTATCTAGCGATATGGTTCCAAAGCACCTCCAAACCATTTTGTGGGATTGGAAATGGAATTCCACCGAATGCGCTGGCAAAACCATTGCCCTCAGCCACAAGTACACCGCTGGTGGCATTTTTGAAAGTATTGTCATAGACCCGTTGAGGTGCAGAGCCAGTACGCCGGCTTTGGTATACCGGCATTTTGAACGTGTCTGGAAAGGAGTTGAACAACGCAATCTGGCCTGGTGTTAGATGCGCCTCATACTGTTGCAGATTGGCTTTAGTGATGGTGAACTGCGGCTTGTCCTCTGGAAAAGGATCGACATGATGGGTCCCTGGCCCTGCATAGCCCGCGGGGAGCTGGGTGAGGCCACCATCCCAAGTGGGGATGGTGCCATCGACATTGCCAGCCCTCTCTGCCCCCATTGGAGTTAGGCTGCTTTTCAATAGCGCAGCTTGGTCAGCACTCACAGCAGCTTGTGCTGTGTTCAACATCAGTATGGTCAACGCGAGAACAGCGATTAAACGCTCATTTGGATACATCTAATAGACCTCCACAGCAAGCTGAACCAGAACGAGTACTGGCCAGAAACCGGAACAACGTCTTGCCCCCATTAGTTCGCTGGCTCCACTGGGGTGCCAACTGGTACTCCTATCTTGCAGATGCACCGTGAGATTTCAGAGGAAGAGATGATATTTATAATAGTAAAATATTTTATTAAAATAAATATTATCTATGCGATATGCGACGGATGGTGATCGTCATAGACAGGCAAGGGTTAGTCACGATCGTCGTCCCTGAAAAACGGCCTTATTGCTGACGGCCTCTGATGCTTAGAGGCTGCGTGCAATCACCAACCGTTTCGCTGGTTCCCTCGTATACCTGGCATACGCGCACGTCGCGGTAGATACGTTAAACCGGGAAGTCCTCGAGGTAGCCGTAGCCACCCAGGATCTGGACCATCACAGAACACACCGGCTCGGTCATGTCATCCTGCGCCTCATTGCCAGGGAACCGGCACCTGGCATGAGCGGACAAGTGCTTGTGCACGTATAGCTGTAACTCGTCGGCAAACTCTGCATCGGGCTGGTCGCGCGCGTGCAGTACCATGCCCACGCGAATGCGGGGACTCAGGAAAAGTCCAGGAGCGATCCATGGCCACTACTTTGAGCTTCGCACCATGGGCTGCTCCTGCAGAATCAGCCATCGGCTGTGACATTGCCTGACCCCGTCACCAGTTCCTCGATGCTGATCTCGCGCATGCGGAATTTCTGGATTTTTCCGGTCACTGTCATCGGGAAGACGTCGACGAATCGGTAGTGGCGCGGTACTTTGAAGTGGGCGATACGCGCCTTGCACCAGCAGTGCAACTCCTCCTCAGTGGCAGTCTGACCGGGGTGGAACTTGATCCAGGCAACAATTTCCTCTCCGTACTTGCTGTCCGGGATGCCAATCACCTGCACGTCGGCGATAGCTGGATGAGTGAAGAAGAACTCCTCCAGCTCGCGCGGATAGATGTTCTCGCCGCCGCGGATGATCATGTCCTTACTGCGGCCGACGATACATACGTAGCCGTTGTCGTCCATCGTTGCCAGGTCGCCTGTGTGCATCCAGCGTAAAGAATCGATTGCTTCTGCCGTTGCCGTGGGATTGTCCCAGTAGCCGAGCATGACGCTGTAGCCGCGGGTGCACAGCTCGCCAATCTGGCCGCGCGGTACGGTATTCCCATCAGCGTCGACAATCTTGGTCTCCAGATGTGGCTGGGTACGACCGACGGTCGTCACGCGTAGTTCCAGTTCGTCGTCCGGGCCAGTCTGCAGCGAAACCGGGCTGGTTTCGGTCATGCCATAGGCGATCTGCACCTCGCTCATGTGCATCTCATCGATCACCCGCCGCATCACTTCGATCGGGCAGGTGGCACCGGCCATGATCCCGGTGCGCAGACTGGACAGATCAAATTCGCCGCGCTGCGGGTGATCCAGTTCGGCGATGAACATCGTCGGGACGCCGAACAGCGCTGTAGCCTTTTCTTCGGCCACAGCACTCAGTGTGGCCAGCGGGTCGAAGGCGTCGCTGGGGTAGATCATAGTCGAGCCGTGGGTGAGGCAACCGAGGTTGCCCATCACCATGCCGAAACAGTGGTACAACGGCACAGGGATCACTAGGCGATCGTATTCGGTGAGGCCGAGGCTCTCACCGACCATGTAACCGTTGTTGAGAATGTTGTAGTGGCTGAGAGTCGCCCCCTTGGGGAAGCCGGTGGTGCCGGAGGTGTACTGGATGTTGATCGGGTCGTCGAACTGCAGACTGGCCTGCCACTCAACCAGCGCCTGCGGCTCCACTTCGGCGGCCCGCCCCTGCAGTTTGGTCCAGGACAGGAAACCCGCTGGCGGTGCCGCGCAAAGACTTACTACTCCTCTCAGTTCAGGCAGACGCTCGCTAACCAATGAGCCAGGTGCCGTGTCGGCCAATTCTGGCAGCAGCTCAAGAAGCATTGCGTGGTAGTCGGAGGACTTGAAGGAGTCTGCGCAAATCACCCAGCGGCAGCCGGACTGTTTGAGCACGTACTCCAATTCACTCACCCGATAAGCCGGATTGATGTTGACCAGAATGGCACCGATTTTGGCGCTGGCGAACTGAGTAATGCACCACTCGACGCAGTTCGGTGCCCAGATTCCCAGGCGATCGCCGCTTCGCAGGCCTATGGCGAGTAAGGCGCAGGCGTGCCGCTCGACAGCCTCTGCGAGCTCAGCCCAGCTGCAGCGTAAACCCTGGTGGCGCACCACCAGCGCCTCTCGCTCAGCAAAGCGCGCCACAGTCTTGTCGAACGCTTCGCCGATGGTCATTGCTAGCAGCTCCTGATTCTGCCGGCCATAGGTGTGACTGAGGTGTGTCATGGTTGCCCCTTGTGATTGTTGTGGGCATCGATCAATGATATGCCGTTTACGTCAACGTCAGCCCGTAAAGAGTCAAGGCCCCATAGTCTCGGAATTAAGGGCGAATGGTGCCTCGGTTCAATGCCCTATCTCGCTCTGGGATAGGGCATTCGATTTAGCGGATGAAGACTTGGGTGGTAGTGAGCGCCATGTCACCGCCGGGAAGATTTATGTTCTTCACCTTTTCCAACGTGTCCGGGTCATACACCGCGATGTCGTTGAAGCTACCGGCCAGGTAGAGCTTGCTGCCCGAGGTATTGAAGGCGATGCAGTAGTAGGTGTGGTCAAGGTTCGCCGCCTTGATCAGTTTCTGCTCCTTGATGTCGTATTTGGCCAAGCGGTTGAGGAGGCCAAACATCTGATTCGGATCCTTCGGTGAACGCAGACCAGTGAAGTAAAGCTCGGTCAGTGGCGCGAAATCCTGCACAGTGCTCTTGCCGGTTTTCAGGTCAATGCTGACATAGCCATAGATGTATTCGGCGGTGTCCAGATCTTGCTTCTCATCTTTGAACTTTACCGTGGTGTAGAGCATGAAAAAGTCATGCAGTGCGCTCTGATGCGGCCAGAAGTAGAGTACGTCCGGTGCGCCGTAGAGCGGACGCTGCCAGTTGCGGCCGGGCACCGCGACCTCGTACTTGCCGGTCTTTACATCCATTTTGTAGATGTCCGGCCCGGCTATATACAGACTGCCATCGTCACCAGCTCGCATTAGATAGAGCTGCCTAGGCACAGGGAAGCTACGCACCGGTTTGGCGTCCAGCCCGGCGGACGTATCAAAAACCTCCAGACGCGGCTGCTTCACCACATAGCGGTCGTTGAGTATCTGTGTTGGATTGACCACGCTGTACAGCTCTTTACCGTCCGGGCTGATCTCGAAGGAGAACATGGAGCGCGCTCGTTCACCCGGCTTGGTCGACAGATTGGCATGAAACACCGTGGCGCAAGTGTCCAGATCTACACCGTAAAGGTCACCGTAGTGGTTATTGAGGATGTAGGCCGTCTTGCGGTCCGGTGCCATCATCGCGGTACCGGGGCCGAAGGCGTCGGGCATTTGGCAGGTCTTGTACAGAGTGTCGCTGACCAGATCGACCACGTGCAGATTATTCGGGTAGTTGGTGGCAATCAGGTATTCATGACCGGGCTTGAGCACCGGCCCAATCTCTGCGGCACTCACCGTCGATACGCCCAGGGCCAGGCTGATGCCGGTCGCAGCGAGCAGTCCGGAAAGGCCGATGCGGGAGGCAGCTAGGCTGCCATTGAGTCGAAGCTTCATAGCGGTACCCCTTTTATTCTGGTCGCCGGATCATTTGTCTTTGGGAAACACGGTGCCGAGATTGCGCCAGTCGGTGCTGGAGTTCTGGGCGTCTTTGTTCCAGTCGGGGTGTGTGCTCATCATGTCCGGCACCTGGGCTGGCCACCAGCACGGGTCCGAACAGCCGTACAGGTCGGCCTCCATCGGTTGGCACAGCGAGGCGATACCACCAAAGGCATCGACCTCCCATCCGGGGTCGGTAGTGGCAGTGCAGCCGACGACCGTACTCATCGCTAATACATCTTCGACGCGATCTTCAGCAGCGGCTTGTTCGAGCCATTGGGCTTTGTTGTTGAGCGGCTTCAGATGTTTCATGTCAGTGCGCCTTCCGAGGAGTGATGTAGCTGCTAATAAAGGCTGGGTTGGCCGCCATGATGCGGCTGTAGACCTCGATGCCGAAGTCAACCCAGTCGCGCATCAGCTCACAGTAGTGATAGGTCGGGTGAGTCGGGTCTCCGTAGCGGGCGTAACTCTCGTGGTAGCAGCCACCGGAGCACAGGTTGCGAATGCGGCAGTCTTCGCAGCCGGTGTTGCTGCGATCCAGACGCTGGGAAAGGAAGTCGTTGAGCTCGGCCTGCTTCACCCCGCTGTGCACGTTGCCGAAGGTCGGCAGACTTGAGCCGGTGAATCGATGACAGAGATTCAGCTCGCCTTTGTGGTCCACCGCCAGCATCTTCAGACCAGCACCGCAAGGCAGGGCCTTCTTGTGCCCTTCGTGGATATCGGTGATCAGTTGGTGTAGGTTGGAAAACCCGATATTGCGGTGCTCGAGCGCCGCATCCAGGTAACGCCTGCCAAGTTTCTTCATATTGGCGAAGACTTCGATCAACTCTTCGTTGGTCAGGTTAAAACTGCTGATATCGCCCGACGTCACCGGAGCGAAACCGACCTCAGCAAAGCCCAATTCGTTAAATAAGTGATCCCAGATGGTTTCAACGTCTGTGACCCCGGTAGTCAGAGTTACCCGTGCACCGACCGGGCGACTGTTGTAACGAGACAGCAGCATCTCGGCCTTGTGCCGCACCACGTCATAAGTACCCTGCCCCCCCACAGTAATCCGATTACGATCGTGCACAGTTTTCGGACCATCGATACTCACGGACAGACCAAAACGATGGGCGTTCAGATAGTCCACAGTCTCTTCCGTGAGCAAGGTGGCGTTGGTGGTCATTACAAATTCGACGAACTTGCCAGCGTCGCGAAAACGTTTCTCGCAGTAATCGACCATGTACTCGATCAGTTTGCGATTGCTAAGTGGTTCACCGCCGAAAAACACCACAGTGAAGCGCTCTTCCTCCGGGGACTCCTTGAGTAGCATTTCCACCGAGGCAATGGCTGTCTCGACGTCCATCTTCTTGCCCGCGGAAGGCTTGTCCAGATCCTCTTTGTAACAATAGGTGCAACTCAGATTGCAGCCTGTATTGACGTTCAGCACCACGGTATTGATCGCCGTACGCTCAACACGCTTGACGACAATGTCCGGGGTTTGCGGAGAACCATCACTGATCACCTCTAGGGCGATCAACTCATGCAAGGTTTCGATGATTTCCGGCCCACTAAAACGTGCGGCCAGGTGCTGCATCAGATCCTCTGCGGAACAACTCTGCTGGCGCAGAACATCGATAATCCCCCCTGTCAGAGCATCGGAAGCGAACAAGGAACTGCTCGGAACATGGAATAGCAAGCGGTCGGCATCAACCTGCACTTCGTGCAGGTTGCGCTCGACTAAATTCAAGATAACGCCCATAACAACCTCCTCGACTCATCCCAACCCACCACACAGGCCATCCCGTGCGGCACACTACCCATCAAGGCAGCGGCGGGTTGTTCCAGCGCTGGACGGTGACAATCAGCTGCCCCTCGCCCTTGTGAGAGGCACCGCCGTCGTCCACCTGCGCGATGACTTTTAGGTTGCCGGCGTTGTTGGTAGACATTTTGCGCGCCGGGTTGGGGCCAGCATCACCAGGCAGGAACACACCGTCCATCTGCATAATGCCGGCGTACTTCACGTCTTCATCCTCGGCGGCTCGCTCGTCGAACGGCTCCACCGACCAGGTGGCCGGGAAAATGCCGATGCGGTATGGCTGACCCGAAGCATCCTTGCTCCAGGCTTCAGCATCGAAGCGCCCCTGGACCTTAGGTGTCGAGCCGCCGTTGTCGCCGACCCGGGCAATGGAGAGCGCCGGCACCACCCTGACCTCGGAAATATCGCGATACACCGCCAGGCTGCCACCCTTGATTGCACCGACACTCACCGCTTGCGTGCCAGCCATGGCATCAGCGCTTGCCCGGACTTTCACAGTGACCCGCTCGGAGGTCTGTGCCACGACCTCAAGCACCTGGATACCCGGCCCGAATAGCGGCTTGCCTTCAAGAGCGCTGCCAATGATCGTTACCTGCGCTTCGCTGCCGGCCTTCAGGTAACCCGGTTGTACTGCCAGTACGCGGGCCACGCCTTGCTGCGCGGCAACAAAATCAAGACCACGCTCATCATGCTCGGTCTCGAACATACGGCCCTGCAGCTCACCCTTGCTCGCAGCGAACACCTGACGCATGGCAACACCGCCGATGTCGACGCTGCCACGCCATTCGTAACCGCTGTAGAGCACTGCACTGCCCTGCCCCTTGAATGGAGTGCCGTCGGCGTACTCGCCGTCGACAATCAGCTTGAACTGGTCGCCTTCACCGCCAGTCACCTGCATGGTGCCGGCCACCTCACCCTTGCTCGGCATATGTCCGGCAAAGCTCCACTTACCGACCAGTGTCTCGGCCTCGGGTTTGCTCTGCTGCCAGTCGCTCCAGGCTTTGGCATCCAGCGGATAGCGCTCGGCAAGCAACGGCGCCACTTCGTTATGGGCAAGACCGTACCAGTCGCGATCGCGTGACATGGCCTGATATTCGAGCGATGGCCAACGGCCGAGGTGGAAGTCGATCAGGTGTTCCCACTCCTTGAGCGTACGCCGCTGCAGGGCAGTCCGCGCACCCGAGTGGCAACGAGCGCACGTCTGATTGATCGGTTCGTCAAACTGTTCGACCGTGTTCAGCCTACGCTCAAAGGCGTAGCGCAAGCCCTCGGTTTCGCTCGGAGCCAGGCCTTGCTTGTCGGAGAGAAACTTGACCAGGGTCTGACGATCATCGTCCTCGATCTTCAGACCGTACATGATCTGCATACGCGCGATGCTCATCAGCCAGCCTTCTGGTGTCTTGCGCTGGTGACTGATTCGACTAAGCGCATCGTTACCTTCAGGGGTATGACACATCATGCACTTGGCGTTGAGGATGGTTTGGCCATCTTTCGCAGCGGCAGGTTGCAACACTGCACAGGCCATTATGGCCAGGGTGCCGGCCCCCAAGTAATGCCGGAATCGTGTCGTCTTCAAGGTCAGGTCTCCACGGTATTGTTATTTAAATCCGCACCCGACGAGGGGCTGGAGTATATCTACATGAAGTTATGCACGATCCATGCCACCCATAACAAATCATTTAAAAACAACATCTTATTCAAATAAAAGACTCATAATCCAAGACGTGAAGCAAACCACGGCGTCTAATTTCGCGATGACTGTCTAACTCTGAGACAGAGTCTTCTGCCTGCCAGGTGCGGGCAGCAGCAGGATGCCGAGTACCATCGCCAACAACCCGAGCCACACGAACGAAACGAATGGATAGCGCCGCACGACCACCACACCATGCGTTACATCGTCCTCCTCACCGATCTTCATCAGCCCAGGCGATGCGGGCACCCAGACCTGCAGGTCTTCGGTCCAGCCACGTACGATGAAGGGGTGCAGCACGTAGCCTGGGTCACCCACATGCCGCGCATAGCGGTAATCGAGAATTTCGCACAGCTGCCGCACCGGCCCCTGATAGCCAGGTGGTAGCTCGCGGGCATCCTGGAACAGGGCGTGGCCGGCAAGCAGATCGCCATCACTGCGCAGTTCAACCCGTGCCACGGTGCGATAACCTGAGAAGTCAGCCACGCTGTCGAACGGCAGAACGCGCACCTGCATGCGCTCCGTCACTTGATGCCAGGTATCGCCAGTTGATGCAGGGGAGATGTTGATCGGCATATAAGCGTTCAGCGCGGTGGCGGACAGCCCGCCGATCAACGCCACTACAGCCCCCCCATGAATCATCACCAGAGGGCCCGTATGCCGTAAAGTGCCTAGTCGGCGACTGCGCCACAGGCTCATCAAGCACCACAATAGACTGGCGCCGAGGAGGAAAGCACCGGCCAGCAAAGCGGCATCCAACCAGGGCAGCACCGCCACGATGCTCTGCGACAGTACGCCTTCTCCGGTATAGCGCGGCGACAGCCAACCTCCCCCCCAGGCCGTCAACGCCACCCACAGGGACATACACAGCGTGAGAAACGCGGCGACCCGTGTGCGAAAACAGCGGCGCAAAAACGTATAGCCGCCCACCAGCCCGAGCAGCGCTATAATTGGCGCCAGCCACTTGCCAATGGCGTGGCCGTCCACGTCCCACTGGGCGAAAGCCTGTCGCAATTCAGTTATTTCCGCAGTGCTGGCCCAGGCCAGCAGAGTCTCGAAAAAGGGTTTCAACTCACCGGGCTTCTCCACGGTCAACCACTGTTGCAGATGCGCGCGAAGCAACACGCCCACTGCCAGCAGAGCAGCACCGGCGAACAACCAGACCGACAGGTCGAGTGTCCATTCAGATGTGTCACGTCGTTTTTGCTCTGCCTTCCCGATACGGTTTAACAGCGCCCGCCCTCCAAGCACCAGCGCCACGCCGACAAGTAGCATGGCCAATACCAGGTGGCTCAGCCAGGAGGTGGTACCGATGTAGCGGTGCGAGCTGGCCAACACTTCGCTGCGCGTCACCGCCATTGCGATGCAGACCAACGCAGCGGTGAACAGGCTTAGTAGCGGCAGCAGCATCTGATTCGGCCCTTTGAGGCGCCAGCGTCTAGCACCGTGCAGGATCGCCCCGAGCAACGCCCAGATGGCGAACGCCACGGTCTGTACCGGGTCCCAATGCCACAACTGGCCGAAGGTAAAGTCCTCGAGTGCCCAGACCATGCCCATCCCGACTCCTGTAGTGAGTACCAGCCAGGAACGTCGCCCGTAGATCAGGGCGACTCGCCCATAGTGGTCGCCGTCATACCTCAGCGCATCAGCAGCCGCACCGGCAGGCGCCATGGCCCAAGCGTAAGCGGCGAGGATCAACGGCGCATGAAAGGCCATCCAGATTGTCTGCAGATGCGCGTTCATGCCCTGGCTAGCCTGTGCCGCAAGCCAGTCTGGCGGTGTGGCGCTGAACGGCCCGAGCCAGGCGGCCGTCGCCGTGTACCAGGCTGCGATAAGGGCGTTGCCGCGCCCAGCCCAACCCGGCAGCCTGGCGTTGCGCAAGGCAACGCCCATACACAGGGTGGCCAAAACCAGCACCGTCCCCTCGTCGCCACCCCAGAGATTGGATATTTTCAGGTAAGCGGGTAGTCCGGCACTGCTATAGAGCCAGACGTAACGCAGCTCGAACCGATCAGCGAACAGATACAGGACTAGCCCCAGACAGGCGCCGCACAATGCGGCCAGGCTCAAACGCCAGAGCGGTAGGCGCAGGCTCGGCCTGAACACGCCAAGAACGATCAGGGCGGCAAGCACCCCAAGCACTACATTACCGGCTTGCGGCAGAATCCATAGCAAGGTGCAGGACAGGACGAGTCCGAGCACCCATTGCAGGAGCGCACCACCTCGTTGTTCGTTCATGGTCGGATCTCCTTTGTTATTGTTGCCCGCACAGCCGTACACATTGCATGCCACTGGCACGAAAGCATTGCGCAACAATCTCTTAGGCCGCTTCGAAGGCGGTACCCCCATCGCCTCTCTGTATCATTTCGCGACCTTTGTTCCACGGTGCGAATCTGTCACGAGATCGTCTCAGTGAGTCTCAAACTGCTACATCTGCCAGCTACGCCTGCCTCCAAAACAATAAATAAAAATTCTTAATATCAGCCAGTTAGCGCAAAGAAACGGCCTTGGCATGGCCGTTGCGATGGTGCCTCGCAACGCCACCAAACGAGGCTCGAGAATATGCCCATCGAATTCCCCATCCTTCCGCAAACCCGTGCCTTCGTCACCCGCCAGCTGAAGATGCTGATCGATGGGCGATGGCTGGATGCCGCCAGCGGCGCCACCATGAGCTTCCTCAACCCGGCCACCGGCGAGATACTCGGTCAAGTGCCCTCGGCTGCTGCGGAAGACGTCGACCGGGCCGTGCAAGCTGCTCGCCGGGCCTTCGACGACTCGCCATGGAGCCGTATGCGGCCACGCGAACGGCAGAACCTGCTGTGGAAGCTGGCCGACCTGATGGAGCGGGACGCCCAGCTGCTGGCCGAACTGGAATGCCTGAACAACGGGAAGAGCGCGCAGGTGGCGCGGGTAATGGACGTGCAGCTGTCCATCGACTTCCTGCGCTACATGGCCGGCTGGGCAACCAAGATCGAAGGCAGCAGCATCAATGTGTCCATGCCGCTGATGCCCGACGCCCAGTTCCACGGCTATATCCGCCGTGAGGCGGTGGGCGTGGTGGGGGCCATCGTCGCCTGGAACTTCCCGCTGCTGCTGGCCTGCTGGAAACTCGGCCCGGCGCTGGCCACCGGCTGCAGCGTTGTGCTCAAGCCTGCCGACGAGACCCCACTGAGTGCCCTCAAACTGGCTGAATTGGTCCAGGAGGCCGGATACCCGGATGGCGTGTTCAACGTAGTTACCGGCAGCGGTCTACAAGCCGGTGCTGCCCTCACCGCTCATCCTGGCGTGGACAAGCTGACCTTCACCGGCTCCACCGAGGTCGGCAAGCAGATCGGTAAAGCGGCGATGGACAACATGACCCGTGTGACTCTGGAGCTGGGCGGCAAGTCGCCCACCGTGGTGCTGGCTGACGCCAATCTGCAGGAAGCGGCTGCAGGTGCCGCCAGTGCGATCTTCTTCAACCAGGGCCAAGTATGCTGCGCAGGCTCGCGCCTTTACGTACAACGCAAGCACTTCGATAACGTGATTGCCGACATCGCTGGCATCGCCAACGGTATGAAGCTAGGCAACGGCTTAGATCCCAGTGTCGACATGGGACCGCTGATCTCCGCCAAGCAGCAGGGCCGTGTCACTAGCTACATCGAACTCGGCCGCCAACTTGGCGCGACCGTCGCCTGCGGCGGCGAAAGCTTCGGCCCCGGTTACTTCGTCAAACCGACGGTACTGGTGGATGTCGATCAGAAGCACCGCCTGGTGCAGGAGGAGATTTTCGGCCCAGTGCTGGTCGCGATGCCCTTCGACGACCTCGACGAAGCCGTGCGCCTGGCCAACGACAGTCCCTACGGACTCGGAGCCAGCATCTGGTCCAACGATCTCTCCGCCGTGCATCGACTGATCCCGCGCATCAAGTCCGGTTCGGTATGGGTCAATTGTCATAGCGCCCTCGACCCTGCCCTGCCCTTCGGCGGCTACAAGATGTCCGGTGTTGGACGCGAGATGGGCGCGGCCGCCATCGAACACTACACCGAGCTTAAGTCGGTACTGATCCGCCTATGAAGCCCCCCGGGCGGGTCGACTTCCGCCCCGTGCCCGCGAGTCGCGATAACACAATAAGAACGGAGTACGCCAATGAAACGAAATACCCTCTCTCTGACCTTGACCTTGACCTTGACACTGGCGCTTGCCAGCGGACTAGGCAGTATGCCGGTCCACGCCTATGAGCTGTACAACCAGGACGAGAGTGTCCTCAATGCCGACCTTGAAGCCTTGTTCGGCGTGATGCGCAGCAGCAAGAGCTATGACCTGCTAGGCAACCGCGAGAAAGGCCGTTCCAATTGGCGCGAGGGCTACGTCAAGTATGGACTCAGTGCGAGCCAGGGGCTGGACGGAGCAGGCAGCCTGTACGGCGCCTTCAACCTCCTCAGCTCCGCCACTTGGGGCGATGGAGACGCCGCCGGGGTGAGCGAAGGTAGCGAACGACGTACGGCGATAGAAGACGCCTATGTTGGCTGGCGTTCGGGCAATCTGCTCCCCTGGCTTGGTGAGAACGGCCTAGATATATCAGGTGGGCGCCAAGTCGTGGCAATCGGTGACGGGTTCTTGATTCAGGGCGATCCTGTGAACTTCGGCGATGTCGATCTGGGTGCCAACTTCGACCGTGGTGGTGCCTACTACCTGGCTGCGCGCAAGGCCTTCGATAAGACCGCGATACTGCGCCTTGGCGGCAGCGAGGGCTTGCGCGGAGACTTAATTTGGCTGAAGTCAGACAATCGCTACCAGGCGGAAACCGAGTTGGCTATCGCCAACCTCGAACATGTCAACGAACTCGGTACTCTGGGCCTGACCTGGATTCACGGCCTGGATGTCAACCAGCGTTTTGCCGAAATCGTCGGACTACAAGAACGCGATGGTATGGATACCGTCAGCCTGCGCGGTAGCGGCGGGCTGGGAGTGGAGAACCTCAATCTGGCCGCCGAATACGTGACCCAGGACAAGCACAGTGGCCGTGAAAACGCCTGGTATCTAGAGGGGGCCTGGACCTTCTCCGATATCCCCTGGGCGCCCACTGCGACCTACCGCTACAGCCGCTTTTCGGAAGCCTTCGACCCGCTGTTCTACGGCCTCAGCCGTGGCTACGGCACCTGGTTCCAGGGTGAGGTGGCGGCCAACTATGCGGGCCCCTTCAACAACAACGCGAAGGTTCATCACGTCGGGCTCAAGCTCACGCCACGGGAAAACCTGACCCTGGGAGCGTTGTATTACGATTTCGACAGCCTGGACAAAATGCGCGGCAACCTCGGTGGGCGCGAACTGGACTTCTATGTCGAGTGGATGCCTAACGATCATCTGTTGATCAGCCCGGTGCTAGGTTTCTACCAACCGGATCGCAGTGCCGACAACGGCGGTCTGCAACTGGGCGGGGATGGCACCAACACCTACCTACAATTGGTCGTCGGCACTTTCTTCTAGGCCTGGTAAGAAAACTCGGCCGGGGTAAAACCCCGGCCAGACTTGTCGACCCGAGAAAAACGGTGATGAAACCTACTGGGATCACACGTGAACCTACAACTCGTGCATGTGAAGGCGACTATCCGCAACGTCACTGAGTCGCTTTTCGCGCGATTCCGTGAGGCCAGGTAGATCAGTCAACACTCAATCACCAGGCAAGTCACCAGCAACTGGTCGAGCACTTTCGTGCCTAGGCGTGTTCAGCCACATGGTGGTTCGCAAGGCCACAGAAGGAAAACTAAGCATGAAGCATTGGCTATTGGCAGCTGCGTGGCTGCTGTGCGGGATGTCACTGGCGCACGCCGAAGAGGTACTCAGGGTCTACAACTGGGACGCCTACATGGACCCCGCAGTTATCGAGGCCTTCGAACGATCCAGGGGAGTGAAGGTCGACTACCGGACATTCACCAACGCCACGTCCCTACAGGACGCACTGCAGCGTGGCGAGTCTCTGGATCTAGTATTTCCTGCAGATCACCAATTGCGCAGTCTTGTCAGGGCCGGTCTGATTGCCCCACTGGACGCCTCCCGTCTCAAAAACCGCGGAAATCTCGATCCCTACTTGCTGCAGATGCTGGCGACTAGCGGGACGGAAGGCCATGTTGCCCCCTACATGTGGGGAACCGTAGGGCTAATGACTAACCCGGCACTGGCCGAGCCACATTATGGTGGCTCCTTGCCCAACAGTTGGAGCCTGCTTTTCGACCGCGAGGCCAGCGACAAACTATCCGCCTGTGGCACAGCCATCCTGAATGCTGAGCAAGAGGCCGTTTCGCTGAAAATGACCTACAAGGGCATGCGTCTGGGCACCAGCGGCGCCCGACGCATCCGCGCGGAAGTTGCTGGTTTACTAAACCCAGGTGTGCGTTTGAGCCCGGCCGACTACACCCAGCTCATCAGACAGATAGCCAATGGTGAGGTGTGCGTGGCCATGGTATGGGACGCACTGCTCAGGGGCGGAGCGGAACAGCGAGGGCTGCACTTCAGCATTCCCCAGGAAGGTGGCCTGATTTTCATCGACAGCATGGCCATCCCCACGAACGCGCAGCAACCACAGTTGGCCTATGCCTTCATCGACTTCCTGCTTGAGCCTGCCAATGCCGTGCGTAATGCGAGGGTCAGCCATGCCATTCCAGGTATCAGAGAGGCCCTACTGACGGGTCTCGATGCTCCCGCAGGGCTGAGCATCAGTCGCGAGGAGCGCAGACGCCTATATCTGCTCGACCCGCTCACCGAGAAACAGCGTAAGGCCCTGCATGAAGCCTGGCCACCGCATGCCACCAACAGCCCATAGATTCGCTAGATGATTCTAGCGGTCAACTTTGCCGATAACCCTGAGTGATCAGCCAATGGCGCAGCATGTCCTGCTGCGGCGCAGCGATTCCTCCCAGCACCTGTTCTAACCTAGCTCCAGCCTGCAAGGTACGCACCAGTGGAGCCAGTTCGATACCCTGCAAGTGCCAGATACCCAGTGGCTGGTCGGCGGTGACCACCACCTCGGACTCGGCGATGGTGTCGTCACGAATTACCGACGCGCGCACCACGTGAACCTGACTGAAATCGGCGGCAACATGCAGCGGCTCGGCATCCGGCCAGCGACAGCGCGCTTGCCAGAACGGCTGCTCCAGCCAACGCTGCTCCAAAGCATGGAAGTCCCGCCCCGTGCGGGCGAATCGAAGGAACAAATGATCGATCCGCTGCTGATGAAACTGTCGCGCCAGCTGCCCGCGATCGGGTTGACGCAACATTGTGTTAATCACCGCCGGCGCTTGCAGCGCTGAGGAAAGCGACTGGAAGATGCCATTCCCGGATAACGGGTCGACTGCCATCGCCGCATCTCCGACGCGCAACCAGTTTGATCCACTGGCTTCATGGAAGAGAATCGCTGTGCTGCTACGCGCGTACAGCTCTCCCGTTTCAGAGATACCGTTACCGAACAACTCCCGCGCCAGTGCAGAGCGCCCCCTCCGCCAGGCGCAATAATTGGCCAGGTACTCCTTGGCTGGAAGCTCTGCGTTAGCGGCGTCTAGAGTGATCTGCCAATAGCAGCGTCCGTCTCCCATGCGCGCCATCCAGGACCAGCCATCTTTAAAACTCTCTACTGCCGACGTGTTGGGGCCTGCGGGCTGGTGCCAGCGCAACAGCAGGCTTAGGGTTTCCGGACCGCGTCGTCGCCCACCGGCAAGAGGTGCCTGACGGCCACGCGCCTCGACTAAAAAATCCGCCTCCAACGTTACTCCCGATTCGAGCAATACTCGATGACCATGCTCGTTCGATTCGACCTGGCGGACCCGCGCCTCGATCGGCTCAACCCCGGAAGTGCGTAAGTCCTGGCGTAACGCAGCGTCGAAACGCGGTCGATCGATGAGGTACTCCTGATTGATCACCCTGTCTTCGCCACTCCACACCACCCGGCGTGGTGACGGTGCGGCAGCGCTTGCCAGCGCAGAGATTAGGCCCGCATGGTGCAGGCCGTCCAGCGCCCTCTGTGACACGCCTTCGACCGCCTCGAAGCGACGCCAGTCACTGACTACGCGGACGCGATAACCGAGGCGACTCAACCCCAGCGCCACGGCTGTGCCTGCTGGCCCAGCACCGAGCACCAGGATACGCGGCTCACTCATTTCGCCGCCCTCGTCGCTCCGCTCCGACAAACGCTGCTCCGGTGCGCAGCCAGGTCATAACCTCCGTCAGATCAGCTTCCGGTTTGTGGCAAAGGAAGTCGATAATCAGCCCACTCATCGCCGCGCAGGCAACACTTGCCCCTGCGACACCATTCGTGGCAGCGACCGGCGCGCCGAAGTCCGCCTGGGCACTGGCCAGCCAAGACCATTGTCCCTGCGCGCAGCGAGCATCGCCCGTAATGCCAATAACCCCCGGATAGCGGGCTGGATATACCGGTTCACCTTGAGCCGGGCTCGAAGCGCAGAGCAGGATGCCTGCTCTGAGTGCTGTCGTGCAGGCATCGCGCAGAACCGGCCGATCCGTGCGCAAACCGAGGCTGAGATTGATCAGAGCCACCCGTTGCTCGACCAGCCAGTGCAACGCTGCGGCAATCTGCAGTGGACTGGTCTGGCGTCGCTCGTTGAACACCTGGGCCACGCAGAAACTCACCTGCGATGGCACGCAGAACAATACATCAAGAACGGCACTGCCGTGACCCAGTCGATCTGGCGTAGCCTCCCGCTCGCGCAGGGTCTCTCCGTCTAGTTGAAATTGCCGAGCCGCCAGCACACGGCTCGCCTGACTGGGTGCGAAGCCGCTGTCGACCACTCCAATGCGCAGCTCAGCGACCATGACCCACCGCGTCACAACTGAGCTGGTACAACAGACCATCGGCAAGGCGGAAGTTCAGATCAGCCTGATCTAAGGTCGACGACCGATGGCCGATGAAAATGCGTGTGCGACCAAAGAACAACTGGTCGATGGCTGCGATCACTTCACGCTCAGTGGCCTCATCAACCTGCGAGGTAGCTTCATCAAGAATCAGGATCAGCGGGTCCTGCAGCAGAGCACGGGCGATGGCGATCCGTTGCTTCTGCCCGCCTGAAAGTTGCTGGCCACGCTCACCTAACTGGCTGTCGAGACCGTGCGGCAAACTGGCGACCAGTTCGTCAAGACGCGCCAAACGCGCCACTTGTTCAATGGCCGAGCGGTCGGCCTGCGGTGCGCTGTAGGCTAGATTGTCGGCCAAGCTGCCGCGGAACAGCACGATGTCCTGGCTGACCACCGCGATGCGCCGCCGCAACTCGAACAGGTCGAGTTCGCGCAGGTCGGCACCATCTAACAGGATGCGCCCTTGTTTCGGATCGTAGAAGCGCTGTAGCAGGTCGATCAGGGTCGACTTTCCGACACCCGAGATGCCACTGACGGCGACCTTGCTGCCTGCCGGAATCGTTGCGCTGACACCACGCAGCACCACCTTGGCGCGCAGTTCGTGGGCGAAATGCAGGCCCTCAAGACGCAGTTCGCCACGTCCAACCGGCATCACACGCGGCACTCCAGGTTGGCGCACCTCGACCGATTCTTGCCGCAGTTCCATGACCCGCCCCAGGCTAACGGTCATCCGCTGTAGTGCGACATACAAGCCGAGCAAGCTCTGCACCGGCCCTACCGCCATGCCTAGATAGGTCGAAAAGGCGATCAGAGAACCCAACTGCCAATTGCCCTGTACCACCCAGTAGCCGCCAATGATGAAAGCTGCAGCGCGCGACAGCGAAGTTAACGTTCCGGGTACAGCGTGTGTGAAGAACTCGGTGATCTGTAGCCTGAGCAACTGCTTCATATAACCCTGCCCCAGCTCTTCCAGCCGCCGCGACTCTCGGTGCTGCTGGCCAGCGGCCTGGATAAACTTCATTGCCGGCAAGGTTTCAACCAGGAACGATGAAACGTCCGCTGAGCGCTCACGCAGTTCGCGCACGTCGCGCTCGACCTTACGCCTCATCCAGCGTAGCCACAGCACGTCTAGAGGAATCAGAACAACCAGCAGCAAAGACAGTTCCCAAGACAGCAGCAACATTAATGTAACCGCACCCAGCAGGCCGATAACGCTGGATATCGCGGAGAACAAAGAGTCGACGGCAAAGCGTTGTATTTCAGCGACGTCTCCGTCCAGCCGCGACAGCAGGTCGCCGATCCGTTGCCTACCGAAGAACGCCGGCGACAGTTTTTGTAGATGGTGATACAGATCATCGCGTAGAGCGAACAGGATGCGACCTGACAGGCGTGTGTGCAGGTAACGATTAAGACCGGCAAGCAGCGTTCCGAAAATGCCGACTCCGATCATCGCTACGGCAACCTGCAACAGACGGCTGAAGTCCTTTGCCAGCAAGCCCTCGTCGATCAACAGCTTGGTCAGCCAGGGCTGTGCTAGCACCAACAGGGAAGCGCAAAGTGACAACCCGATCAGCGCGAGGATGGCACGCAGGTGCGGGCTCACGAAGCCATACAACCAGCCCAGCGAACGCTGCAACACCTCAGGAGTGGAGGTTTCGACCAGACGAGGCAAGAAACGGATCATCGCCACCTGCCCGGCAGCGTTGCATTTGGCAAGCCTCTCACCGGCTCAACTCTGTAATTGCTTGAGTTTGCGGTATAGCGTGGCCCGACTGATGCCGAGCGCGTCGGCGGCGGCAGAGACATTTCCCTGATGACATTCCAACGAGCTGCGGATTAACTCCAGCTCGTTCTCGCGGATGCTACCTGTACGTCTACCATTGGTCATAAGCTCGTCCAAGAGACTGTCGGTGAGATGGTGCACACCGAGAAACTTCTCGCCCTTCTCGCACATCGCCAGGGCTACGCGCAGCACCATCTCTAACTGGCGAATATTGCCGGGCCAGTCATAGCCGAATAGCAACTCGCCGAGTTCCTTGTCCAAACTAATATCTTCCGCCCCCAAGCGTTGCAGCAAGCCGTCAATGAACGCAGGTAGAGCATCGCGCTCACGCAGCGCCGGTAAGCGTAGATTGATGCCATTGATACGATAGTAAAGATCCTCGCGAAAGCTTTTCTCCTGCACTAAGCGCTTAAGATCACGGTGGGTGGCACAGATCACCGCCACATCAATATCCTGCTCTTCGGCGGCCCCCAGCGGTGCCACCTTACGCTCCTGCAGCACACGCAGCAGGCGGGCCTGCATGCTCAGCGGCATGTCACCAATTTCGTCGAGAAACAACGTTCCACCATGGGCTTGCATTAACCGTCCGATAGCCCCTCCCTTACGCGAGCCAGTGAAGGCACCATCGCGATAACCAAATAACTCGGACTCAATCAGTCCTTCAGGAATCGCAGCACAGTTAATCGCAATGAAGGGTTTTTCTGCCCGGGCACTGGCTTGATGAAGAGCACGTGCGATCACTTCCTTACCGGTGCCTGTTTCTCCTAGCAGTAGTACCGGTAGGTGATTGGCAAGGCCCTGCTGAGCCATGCGTAAAGAGCGCGCGAGCCGACCATCTTCTCCAGCGAGACCATTCAAACTTTGCTGTTTCGACACTGAAGTACGGGTAGCTGATGTAGCCACGGAAAGATTGGCACAACGTGGTGTTTGTAATGGCTTGAAGAAGAGTTCGCCTCTCGTCGTTTGAAGGGTACTCACCTCGTTACGCAGCAGACGCGACAAGCTACCGCTTCCCAGGAAGTCAGAGCTGGGCCGACCAACCAGGGTGTCGCGAGTCAACTGCAATAGGTCGCAGGCCTCCTCGTTAGCTGCCAGAATTTCACCATTCAGACCGATAGCTAGCAGGCCATGCCAAGCAGATCCGAGGTACTGCTGGCGGCTATGAAAGGCCAGCAAAATGTCTTGGGTGTAGTACGCACCAAATAGGCGGCTTTCGATATTTCTAGCAGCCAGCATCAGAGTCGCTAGGATGTCTTGTGGTTGCACCATGGGGCCGTCACGGGTCAAATCAAGTACACCAATCACCTTACCTTGAGGGTCTTTGATCGGTACTGCAGTGCAGGAAAACCGACTCAGCCGATCAAGATAATGTTCATCTCGATTAATCAGTGTGGCGCGTGCGTCCACTAACGTCGTACCCAAAGCATTGGTGCCACGCAAAGCTTCGCTCCAACAAGCCCCTGGCTGCATATCGGGCAGATCCAAAGTCTTTAGATATTCATGATGCCCATCAACAGCGAGGACCGTCGCATCGGCATTGCCAAGGACAATTAAGCTACCTTTACCCATCTGGCGAACCAAATATTCAAGCTCCGGCGTAGCCGCATCAATTAGCAGACGATTTGTGGCTAGCAGTAGCTCTAAATCCTGGCTCCTGTGCAGGCCCACAGACTCTTTGTCGATGCAGTTTAGGCCATAGCTGATACTGCGCCTCCAAGACGCATCGATCTCTTCTCGCAACACTCCGAGAGGAAGCTGTCCGTCAGCGATCAACTTCTTTCTAACCTCCCTCACTCGCTGCTGAAGGTCATGTGCTATTGAGATTGGTACTTGGGTCTTCACTTGCTCCATGGCCCACCTGACTCTCGGATTTAAAATCAGTATCTGACTACTGATGCCTGCTACTTCCTTTAGATGATCGCGAATATCGGCATCACGCCTATCGATGCCCCGCGCCCTTCACTGCCTCGCTCAGGCTCCAACCAAATCAAAGTAGACGGAGACAACCCGACCCAAGTTGAGCAGATGCAAACTCAATGGTGCCATTCTCTCAGTGAGCCGCCTCCAATTCGCCGCTAGCTATGAAGTCGCCCTTCAATCGATATCTTTTTCGTAGTTGAAAACGAAATGTTGTAACGCTTGCAGCTCGCACACCGCGAGCGCTCTAAGGTTCGCATCGCCGCATATATTTTTACATCAGTAAAATATTTATCACAACAATAATATCCATGCAAAGAGGATTCGAAACGCCGCCGGGCTGCATAAATCCAGCACATCCGCCCATATGCACACTTGCGCTTATCTGTGATTTCGACCCTTACCTCTCAAGCCAATCGCCCAGACCCCAACCAAGACATTCAGCGGGAACAGGTTTTATCAACCGGGGATCACGGTATCCGACAACTGGCACGGATCGCCGGCGCATACCAGCATCCACATCACCACAAAACGCGGGTCTTTACAGCCAACACCCAGCCTGATCGCTCTAGCGCCGATACCGCGTCATCATAAAAAATTATTTGACTAAAATATTTTATGCAGATAAATATAAATGAACGATCGAAGGTGCTCAATAGCTACTTCTGCTGGGTAGCTGTGCATGGAGAGCAGGCGGTCTCAGACCTAGAGCAGCAGCACCAGTGTCTCGTCCCACACCCAACCTGGGAGTTGACCAGTCATGCTACAAACACGCCGTTTTCCTCTACATGTCCACATCTGTGCCCTGTTTACCCTCCTGCTGCTGCTCGTCTGTATCGCGCTAGGGCTTCTCAATTACCGTCAATCCAGTCAGATGATCGCCACGAGCAGCGAAAGACTCTTTGATCGGATACAGCACGACGTTCAGAAAGACCTGAGCAATACATACCAGCCTATTCGCCATTTGCTCAGCTTGCTTTCTCTAGATCCAGCCACGCAAAGTACCGATCTAGAGTCTCGATTGGCCCTACTGCCCTCATTCATCCAAGCCCTGCGCGACAACCCCATGCTCAACTCCCTTTACTTGGGCTACCGCAACGGTGATTTCTTCATGGTGCGTCCGTTGGACAGCGGCGCACTCAAACAACGCTTTGAGGCGCCTCCAGGTGCCTCCTATCAGGTTTGGTCTATCCATCGAGAGAATCAAATAATACGGTCTGAGTATCTTTTTTATGACGACGAGCTAAATGAAATCAGCCGGCGCGAACGAACCGATGAAAATTACGATCCTCGTGAACGTGGCTGGTTCAAGCAAGCCAGCATGGGTGACAATCAAATAACCACAGAGCCTTACGTCTTTTTCTCAACAGACGAAGTCGGCACCACCCTAGCCCGCCGCAGTGGAAATACTGCGGTACTGGCCGCAGACCTAACCCTAGCTGCCCTCTCTGAGACCCTCGCAACACATCGAGCCACACCGAACAGCGAGCTGGTTCTTGTCGACACGAAGGGCAATGTGGTGGCCTACCCTGACGTCACCCGGCTGATTGGTGCAAATGGCTACCACAAGACTTTGGTAAAGGCTCGCGACATAAACCCGCTGCTAGGCGAGTTGCTCGAGAAATACTTCAGCCGCCAAGCTCAAGGGACAGTTTTGCTAGCTAAGCGGCGCTGGGCTATGGCTCAGCGGCATATTCAAGAAGGCGGCCCGAACGGGCTGCACCTCGCAATGTTGATACCTGAAGACGAACTGTTGGCCGACGCCTATCGGGCGCGCAAGCAAGGAGCGCTGATTACCCTCGCCACTCTGCTACTGGCTCTTTCGTTTAGCTGGTTAGCCTCCCACCACATCGCAAAGTCGTTGAGAAAATTAGTTGGAGAGGCCGAGGCGATAAAGCGATTCGACTTCAGTCGCCCCTCTAACGGTCGTTCGCTCATCCTCGAAGTAGATCAACTTGCGGTATCTATGAGGCAGATGAAGGAAACCCTTGGGCGCTTCCTCGATATCGCTGCAAGTCTTTCCGCAGAAACCAACTTTGACGCCCTTCTGAAGCGAGTACTCAACTCCACAGTAGCTATCAGCGGGGCCCAAGGAGGGCTGATCTACCTTTACGACGCCGATAGCAAGCGTCTAGACCCTAAGGGGTTCGTTTTAGATGGCCAAGCACATACGCCCGAGGAGCTGGGTATTAAAGGGTTCGCCTTGGGTGACGACGCCCTTCCCGATTGGTTGCGTAACGCTGCAAGCGGCGGAGCCAGCATTGCAATGCCCATGGATCTCAGCAAGTCGAGGGGGCTGCAGAAGCTGCTCTCGGCTATTGGCAGCCCTCAAGTGCAACTCATTGCAACTGGCCTGCACAACCGCCAGCAGGAAACCGTTGGAGTACTGGTTTTATTCCAACGCGATGACGAGGGAAAAAGCGAGTGCATGCTCACCTCAGAGCGAGTAGCTTTCGTAGACGCAGTATCTGGAAGTGCTGCCCTATGCATTGATAGCCAACGGCTACTCGCAAAGCAAAAGCTACTACTCGATGCCTTCATCCAACTCATTGCTGGCGCCATTGATGCAAAGAGTCCCTATACAGGAGGTCACTGCCAGCGCGTCCCAGAAATCACAATGATGCTTGCTCGTGCTGCAGCAGATAGCGACGCCCCGGAGTTCAGTAGCTATCAACCCAATGAAGAAGAATGGGAAGCTCTGTATATCGCTGCGTGGTTACACGATTGCGGCAAAGTGACCACCCCCGAATACGTAGTCGATAAAGCAACCAAACTGGAAACGATTTACGACCGTATCCATGAGGTGCGCATGCGCTTCGAGGTGCTCAAGCGCGACGCCTGGATTCTCTATTGGAAAAACCTTGCTGAGGGCGGGAGCGAGACAGTACAAGCTAAAATAAGAGACGCTGAACTCAAAACCTTAGACGAAGAGTTCTCCTTTATCGCCTATGCCAACCGAGGCGGTGAGGCGATGACCGACGCCGATCAAACTCGCCTTGGACAAATCGCCAAGCGTCGCTGGCTGCGCACACTAGACAATCGCCTCGGTGTCTCCTGGGAAGAGGAACAACGCTTACGGCAACTGCCACCTCAGCCACTTCCAGTGGAGGAGTTTCTGCTTGACGATCGTCCAGAACACCTCATCGAACGCCCTGAGCAAGAGCTAATTGCGCCTGACAATCCATGGGGCTTCAATCTCAATGTACCGCAGTACAAGTTCAACCGAGGCGAACTCTATAACCTAAGTACTACTTCAGGCACGCTGACTCCCGAAGAGCGCTACATCATCAACCACCATATGGTGCAGACAATCATGATGCTCGGCCGCCTTCCATTTCCTAAGCATTTGCAATGCGTTGCCGAGATAGCTGGAGGGCATCATGAGAAATTAGATGGCACGGGCTATCCGAAACGTCTTAATCACGAGCAAATAAGCCTCCCTGCTCGTATGATGGCAATTGCGGATATTTTCGAGGCCCTAACAGCCGTAGACCGCCCCTACAAGAAAGGCAAAACACTTTCTGAAGCAGTTAACATCATGGTCTGTATGTGCGAAAAATCGCATATTGACCCACATCTTTTCGCCCTCTTCATTCGCGCCAATATATACAAGCAATACGCTCAGCGCTTTATGCAGTTAGAGCTGATTGACGAGGTAGATGAACAAGCGATTTTGGCAAGAGTGTCTGAAGCCTCATCGCCGACGACGTGCAAAACCAATCCGGACGATCCTGCCGAATACCGGCAACGCATCGTAAGCCTATCCGGACGATAGAGTCGCATTTAAGCTAGCCCCGCTCTTAAGGGCAGGGCTTTCAGGCTTTTTAGATTAACTTGCTCAGCGGTTCGCTTGAAAGTTCAGACTTGGATTTCAGGGTGAATCATTGGATGGTTTCGTCCTAATTTTCAAAGCCTAGGCAGGGGATGCCTAAGAGGATGGCTAGTCCACTAAACTTGGAACAGGTCTGGATGGCTGGCCTTACGGTATTGACTAGGAGTCTGCCCAACCCATTGTCGGAATGCCCGGGTGAAGTTAGCCGGATCGACATACCCCATTTTCTCCGCCACTTGGTAGATATCTACATCTGGATTCGCTAACAGGCTCATTGCATCCTTCCGACGCACGCTGTTGAGCAGCTCCAAAAAGCTCGCCTCCTCCTCTTTTAATCGACGACGCAATGTCCTAGCAGTCATATTCAACTGTCTGGCTACCTGTTCGAAATCTGGATACCGGTTACCTTGCCGCTTCAGCGCCCGCAACACATCCCCTGCTACGTCAGAACGGCCCAGAAGAGCTGCCTCTTCCTCACACCTCGCTACGGCAAGCTTCTGTCCGGCCGGATGAGCCAACATCAGTGGAGTATCCAGCAACAAAGCGGGAAAGCGAATCTGGCAAGCAGGCATGTCGTAACGCACCGTCCCAAGAAATAAACGCGCCTTATCAACATAGGGAGGAACTGCGAAATCGAACCAGGTCTCACTAGTTGTTAGCAGCTCTGGTTGCATAAGCACACATGCTCGATATATCCCCGTCAGAGCATACTCCAACTCAATCTGCCGATGCCGCTCAGGAATCAATGGCAACAACTGGACATCCAACACGCAAATTCCATCAATCACATCCATAGAAAATGACATGCCAATACCATACAGTAACCAAAAGCGCTCACAGAGCCTAAGCGCGTCACCTAATGTGGCGCTCGCCAGAACTGCATGCCCAAAGCTGCCCAGTGCAGTGAGTGGCAAGCGGTTCCCAAGCTCCAGACCAATCCCCTCTCCTCCGAAGCGCACATGCACCTCGTCCAAGAGCCGCATGTACTCACTATACGTCAGCCCCATATTAGGCTGAACAGAAGCGAAAGGAATCTTGGCACTTCGCAACACATGCTCAATCGAGTGCCCCTGCTCTGCCATGAACTCAAGATAGCTCTGAGAAAACAGCACCGGACACCTACCCTCTCCGCTCATTTTTGTGCGCATAACAACCATGCCTCCTTCACTGTGCAAACTCTATCCCGCATCAGCGATGCTGGCCAAAGATGACAAGCGAAATGTCCGATACAGCTCTCACTTTCCGACTGAATAGAGCAAAACAATGACCATAAGCCTGGGCCGGAATAGTTCAGGAGGTGGATACGGCTGAAGTTCGTACGGACATGAGCAAGGGAAACCGGCAACACAATTTTGGGCATTAACCGGTACTCCCTAGCGGGGGCTTCTAGTGTGCCTCAATCTAAAGCCTCGCACGCCACCTCACTGTGGCTCCAACGTTTGCCCATCAGGCGAGAGGTACCTCCGCGCCGAGCTTTATATTTCAGAAAAATACAAAAAGGACACTTTTGTTACATGTTGCGACTCATATGTTTACTTATTGCTGCACTGACCCTAAATGGCTGTTTCGACAGTGGTGGAGGTAGTAAATCTCCCAAGGAGAAAAACGATAGCAATACCACCAACCCTATCAGCGTACCTCCCGACAATATCGGCCCACCGGATGAACCGATAACAACACCTCCTGTCACGCCACAAACACCACCTGTGGATCCTCCGACAATTCCTCCCATCGAACCGCCATCCACAGCAAGCCCAGCGCATCTGCTCGACGTTTATCTCGCGCAGACCCATGTGCTTCGACCCGAGGATCGTTTCTTTCGGCTGGTCGCCGGGCGTGATGTCTTGTTTATTGCACGAGTGGAAAACGATAACCAGACACTAGCTATTGAAGTGCTTGACCACCTAGGTGGGCTGCTTGGCAATCTCGCGCTGAAAGGACCTGAGCAACTGGATAAAACTGCCGGCAATGGCCCTGCTCCTTTTACCCTGGGCCACAGTGCCCGTATACCTGGTAATTGGGTACATCCTGGCATGCAGATTCGTCTGCTGCACGGCCAACAACAGTTGACTCTTGAACACCCCAGCGTCGGCGCACCGAATGTGCTGACTTACTACAGCGTACCTTTTGTGCTGTTTGGTAGAACCCTCGACAGCCTACCTCCAGACGGCCTGGCCATGAGCCACGAACACCGTGAGGAATATGCCGCACGGTTGCCTGTGAATCGCTTCGACTATCGAGCCATGCCCCCACTACTGCTCGACAGACTGGTCTTGGAACCGAACGATCAATCTCCCGGCTTGCTCTTGCCCGTATGGCCGGATTGTCCGCGAACCCAATCGCAAAGTCCGGAGTGCGACGTCTACCGAGCTATGGGAGGAATTCTCGCCTATCTGGATCTACTCAAAACGGCCAATGGCGAGGGGGATATAGCCCACTATTACGGTTTGGTCTTTAACGAGCGGCGGATGCAAAACGGCTACAGCGAGATTTGGGGAGGACTGGGTGGTGGCGATGTAGGTGTAGGCGACAGTTGGCTGGATGTAATGCATCACGAAATGGGCCACGCTTACGGTCTGGGACATGCTGGCGAGGACTTTCAGGAAATCTTCGACAGGGACTTCAACAGCCACTTCTCAGCCGGATCCAAACAATTCCCCTATGCCGCAAGCTCTCCCGGAGACTCCAGAGAAAATGGAAATGTTGGTGACACTTGGGGCTACGATCTGAACCGACGAGAGTTCATCCCTCCCTATCTGTATAACTCCGATGGTTCAATCAGGCAGCATAAGCAAGACCCGATGCAAAGTGGCGCAGGTCATCGCGAAGCCGGCTACCTATACTCAATGTTTGCCGACGCCTACGTTTCACGCATCCAAACTCATCTAGAGGGCTATATCAACAGACTTGGCAAGATTCACTACGATGCGGCCACCAATAGGCTACTGCGCTGGAACTATGATCAGAATCGATATGACCCAGTGCCCTATCCGACACCCTGCACACAACGTCCCGCATGCTATGGTCCTGGCGATATTCCTATCGAGCACGACGTGCCAGTCATCACCCTAATCGGCTCAATCAGTCGTACCACGTCCGAGCTAAATCTAATTCACCCCCCCTATTCGCGAAACGGAAACCTGATACGGCTCTACGACCCCACCCTTATTGGCGACCTGCAGGAGCTGCGTGAGCAATACAATTGGTACTGCGCAGATGCCGGTTGCCAGTACGTACTTCGTCTGAGCGAAAGGATCGACGGTCAACTGCGTCATCGCCATATTTTACTTCGGGCCGGATTCTTCGAATGGCACCAGTGGGAGCGAAACATCCTTAAAGCAGGAGCAGACAACCCCAATAGCGGCGACAGCTTTACCCGCTGGTCGGTGAATATCCGCCCTCAGGGTAACCTTGAAAAAGTAGAAATACTCTTCAAGGATCAAGCCCAGCAAGGATTTCTCTCCGGAGAAGAAGAAGTAGTGGCGAGCTGGACAGCGCCCTAATTATCATGTACCGGCGGTGACCTGTGAATAGCCGAGGCTATTCACAGTCCCTGGCCAGGGTTGTGATGACTAGGCACACCCTGTTTTAGAACTGGGTGCCTCAAACCGATTTAGCACATAGGTAACTATGGGGGAAAGCTTACCGGTTACCTGATCTCCTCACGCTCTTCTGTGCTTGTCGCTCACGCCTCCATCTCCTCATCGAAACTGTCCCGCTCGAACGAAATGGCCAAAAATAACAAGTGAAATGTCCGAAGCGGCTCTCACCATCACTTATCAGAAACGCAAAACTAGACCACACAGAGCCCGGAACATGCCTGCGATCCCTCATGCTCCTACTTGTCGTCAGTAAGGCCCTACCTCAGTTTCGCTTGCCTACCACCAGGGGCTGACCGATAGGTCGGCCTAAATGAACCACCCAACTGCTGCTTCCGGCTGTCAGTCGTCGCGCACTTTCACATTCCATAAACCCACAAGAGAAAGACTTCTGCTAAATGAGAAAACTTTCATGCTTACTTCTTGCGACACTGGTGTTGAACGGTTGCTTCGAGAGTAAGGGAGGCAGTAAGTCCTCCAAGGGCAGCGACAATACGAACAATACTAGCACTGTAAGCCCAACGTCCGATGTCGATGTCCCGCCAGGTACTCCAACAGTTTCGCCTCCGGTACCGCCCACCGAACCACCGTCCACGTCTAGCCCGGCACACTTGCTCGATGTCTATATCGCGCAAACCCATGTTCTGCGCCCCGAAGACCGGTTCTTTCGTCTGGTCTCCGAGCGCGATGCTCTGTTTATTGCTCGAGTGGAAAACGACAGCCAAGTACTGACTATAGAAGTACTAGATCGCCTGGGGGGAATGCTCGGCAATCTCAAGTTGAAGGGCCCGGATCAATTAGACAAGACCGCAGGCAACCGTCCCGCACCTTTCACTCTGGCTCACAGCGTCCGCATACCGGCTGCCTGGATAAATCCCGGTATGCAGATCCGCCTACTGCACGGCCAACAGCAGCTGAGCATAGAGCGTCCAAGCGTCGGTGCGCCCAATATTCTGACTTTCAATAGCGTACCTGTCGTGCTGTTTTCCCGACCACTGGACAGCCTACCTGCAGGGAGCTTGGCCATGAGCACCAAACACCGTGATGAATATGTTGCACGGTTGCCAGTAAGCCGTTTGGACTACCGAGCTTTGCCTCCTCTGCAACTCGACCGGTTGGCTTTGAGACCGACAGAACAATCTCCCGGGGAGTTCCTGCTCGCATGGCCCCACTGTCAGAACGACCAGCCACTGAGTGCAGGTTGCGATGGCTACCGGATCATCGAAGGTGTCTACGATTACCTGGAACTTCTGATGGCGGCCAATGGTGAGGAGGATATTGCCCACTATTACGGTCGGATTTTAGACGACAACATCTTTGGTGGGGTGGGAGGCAGTGGTCTGGGCACAGGACATGACTGGGACGGTATCATGCACCATGAAATGGCCCATGCTTTTGGCCTGGGGCATGCCGGCGAGGACTTTCAGAAAACCTTCGACAGTGACTTCAACAGCCATTTTCCAGCCGGTTCCAAGCGCTTCCCCTATGCTGCCAGTCTGCCAGGTGATTCCAGTATCAACGGTAATGTTGGCTCTACTTGGGGCTATGATCTGAATCGCAGCGAGTTTATCGCCCCCTACCTCTACGCCCCTGATGGCACAATCAAGCAGCACAAGCAGGATGCCACGCACGGAGGCGGGACCCATCTTGAGGCGGGCCACATATACGCGATGCTAGCCGATGCTTACGTCTCGCGCGTCCAAACTCACCTGGAGGGCTACAGCAATCGGCCTGGGAAAATCCACTACGATGCCACCACCAATCAATTGCAGCGCTGGAACTACGATCAGAACCGCTACGATACTGTGCCCTACCCTGCGCCCTGCCCTCAGCGCCCCATGTGCTCCGGTCCCGGGGATCTGCCCATCGAGCACCAGTTGCCGGTTATCAGTTTGTTCGGCTCAATCAGTCGCACCACACCCGAATTGACCTTGGTACATGCCCCCTACGCGCACACTGGCAACCTAATACGTCTTTACGACCCAACCCAGGCCAGCGACCTGCAAGAGCTGCGTGAGCAATACAACTTGTACTGCGCAGATGCCGGCTGCCAGTACGTACTGCGTATCACCGAAAGTGTCGGCGGCCAACTGCATCAGCGGCATATTTTGTTGCGTGCCGGATTCTTCGACTGGGGCGACTGGGAGGAGAACATTCTGAAACCGGGAGCCGATGACCCCAACAGCGAAGACAGCTTCATCCGCTGGGCGGTGAATATCCGTCCACTGGGAGAACTAGAAAAGGTTGAGGTGCTGTTTAAGAATCACGCCCAAAACGGCTTGATTCTTGGCGAAGGAGAGGTGGTGGCGATCTGGACCAAACCATGAAGGTATAGCTTAGTTAATCGGACTAGCCTGCCTGCTATTGATCGTTGTGACCAACTGAAGCAGCCCAACTTCGCCACACATTGAGCGAAGTACTTTTGCCCTAGTAACCCGTAGCGCTGCTAAGCAGCCTCTGCAATGTTTTCTCACTGACAAATTCGTTAAATGGCAAAGGAAACTTGATGGACTTGCTAGCTAGCCTGATCGGCGCCCTAGCCCGCTATGGTCGTCACCCTATATGTGGTACCACCCTTGTATACAAGGGCGGTACCACCGTGAGCTCACGCACCCTGCTTCGCCTGTTCATGCAGCTAGTCTTGCACATGGCTCTGCTGGTCAACATAGTCAGCCAGGCCAATGCATCGACCGAGGCACCGACTCGGAGCGAGGATCGCTGGACTATTAACATGCGGAACGCGGAAGTCCGCGATTTTATCGAGCAAATAGCGAGTATTAGCGGGCAGACGTTCATCATTGATCCGCGAGTTAAAGGTCAGGTCACAGTAATCGCCCAGCAGCCGATGAACCTCTCCGAAGTCTACAAGTTGTTCCTATCGGTGATGAGCACCCATGGTTTCGCCGTGATGCCCCAAGGCAATCAGCTGAGCATCATTCCCAGTGGCGATGCCAAGACGGTCGCGGGCAGCCGTGGCAATCTGGAAACCCGCGTGCTGCAGGTACAGCATGGCGCCGCCAACGACCTGTTGCCGCTGATCCGCCCGCTAGTGGCCAACTATGGTCACTTGGCCGCAGTGCCTTCATCTAACAGCCTGATCATCAGCGATACTCCAGCCAATATCGCCCGCATCGACGAAATCATCCGCCAGTTGGACAGCCAGAATCAGGACGACTTCAGCGTCTATGACCTGCGCCATGCCTGGGTCCATGAGCTGGCAGCGGTGATCAACAGCTCGCTGAAAAACGCCCAGGCCAGCGGTGCTCAAGTGATTGCAGATACCCGCGCAAACCGGCTGCTGCTGCTCGGTCCCAGCGATGCCCGCGTGCGCTTGTTGAAGCTGGCGCAGAGCCTCGACACGCCCAGCTCGCGTTCAACCAATACCCGGGTTATCCGTCTGCGCCATGGCGATGCCAAGGAGATGGCGAAAACCCTCGGCGACTTCGGCGACAACTTGAGCCGGAGCCAGGGCAGTGAAAACGCCACGCCGCTGAAGCTGATGATCCGCGCGGACGAAAGCCTCAATGCCATCGTCATCATGGCTGAAGCTGATATCGTCAATATGTTCGAGGACCTGGTCCGTCAGTTGGACATACCCCGCGCTCAGGTGCTGGTGGAGGCAGCCATCGTCGAAATGTCCGGCGATATCAATGACGCCCTTGGCGTACAGTGGGCCATCGATGGCCGCAACGGCAGCGGTGGCCTGGGTGGCGTCAACTTCAGCAACACCGGGCTATCGGTCGGCACCCTGCTCGGAGCCATCGCGAACGAGTCTCCCGGCGGACTCGCTGCGGCGCTGCCCAATGGGGCGATTTTTGGCATAGGCAACGACAACTTCGGCGCACTGATAACCGCATTGTCGTCGAACGGTAAAAGCAACCTGCTCTCAACCCCAACCCTGCTGACCCTGGACAACCAGGCTGCCGAGATTTTGGTCGGGCAGAACGTACCGTTCCAGACCGGCTCCTACACCACCGACGCCGCTGGTTCGGGCAACCCCTTCACCACCATCGAACGCAAGGATATCGGCGTAACCCTTAAGGTCACCCCGCATATCAATGAAGGCGCCACCCTGCGCTTGGTGATCGAGCAGGAAATATCCTCCATCGCCCCAAGCACTGGGCTGAATGCCCAGGCCGTGGACCTGGTGACCAACAAGCGCTCGATCAAGAGCACCGTGCTGGCCGATGACGGCCAGGTGATCGTGCTCGGTGGTCTGATTCAGGACGACATCACCAGCAGCGAGAGCAAGGTGCCGCTGCTCGGTGACATTCCCGGAGTCGGCCGGCTGTTCCGCTCAACCCGCGAAGCCCGGCAAAAGCGCAACCTGATGGTGTTTCTGCGCCCCACCGTGGCGCGCGACGGTGTCGGCCTGGCCAACCTGAGCCTGGGCAAATACCGCGACCTGCGCCTGCTCGGGCAGGCAAATGGTTACGACCACCTGCCGCAGCAGGCCCATGCCTTGTTCGACCAGGGCATTGTGGCCCCCGCAACCGACCTGCGCCAGCCGGCCAAAGCCATCCCAGCTAAACCGAGCAAGACCCTGATCGAGACCCCCAAACCTATCGATCCCGCCAACCTCGGCAATGGCCGTGGCGGCGAAAGCAAACCCAAGATTACAGCGCGCCGCCACACCATCCAGCTGGTTGAAGGCAGCAGCCGCGAATTTATGCAGGCCCTGCTCGAACGCCATCCTAAACAGCCGCTGCGCCTGGCCGAACGCAAGCAGGACGGGGAAACCCGCTATGCCGTGCTTTATGGCAGCTACCCAAGCCGCGAGGTGGCTTTCAAGGCGCTGCAGGCATTGCCCCCAAATTTGCCAAAAAGAAACGCCACAATACACCCGGAGTGACTCACGATTATGAGACTCATCAGGTTTTAGGAGGTTACATAGACATAATTCAACATGCCTCTGGACCTCCTCACACATCGCTTTCAGACTACGCGCTGCTACCAGTCCATCCGCACGCCAAAACTACCGCCAATTCCATGCATGTCACCATCGAAGGCTCTCTGGTAGTGCAGATCGGCATAGATAGAAATATTTTTAGCGATTTCGCCGCTAATACCGCCACCCACCTCGCCCCACTGCTGGCTGTAGTCATTTTGTATATTGACTCCGCCGACATTGACCTTCGGAGCAGAGCCTATGCTACTCAGCACATTGGCGCTCAGATACGGGCGCAAATTGGATGAAGCAACGCCGTCATAGCCGATCCGCGTGCCCAAACGTACAAGGCCCGTGCTGTCATTCCCTCCCTTCACTACCACGGTATCGTCATCAACATCGGCAGAGCGTAAATGCTGGTACATCAACTGAATCTGAGGTTCAACATACCATCCACTATCATCTTTAAAGGGCTTGCCGGCCTCAACCGAAAGCGTCACCCCATTAGAGGTTTGGCTAGCCTTACTTCCGTAGATACTGGAGTAGTCATTTGAAAAATGGGTGAATTGCCCGACCACATCCACGTACGAAGCATCTTCTAGGTAATGGGTGAAGTACACACCGGCACCATAAGCCTTAGCAGTCATGCTGCCGGCATAGTCATTAAGACCAGAGCGCTGACTACGCGATGAGTCACCGGTGTTAACATTAGTTTGCCCCAGCGTCGCCATGACACCTACACGGGTGTGGCTGCCATCGGCGTTATAGGCCTGATAAAGGTCGCTGCCAAACTGGGCAAACCAAGTATCGGTATCATAGCCGAAGCGTCCCGGCTGCAACTTACGCTCCCCCCCACCGACCCGAGCCCAAGATTCCTGACTAGCTCCAGACTCACTTGAAGCCGCTTGATCCCCAATTCGCTGATGCAGAGTTCCGATAGTATCGAAGCCGTACATCCGGTTAACGTAAGAACCAGCCGAGTACCCTACGACAGACGGATTGTATGCAGGCTCCCCACCCGAATTGCTCGCGACGAGATCCGAACGTAGGTACCAGTCATCCGCATCAGCCTCTCCCCCCTGGTAGAGGAAGTATTCATATGCCCCAGCGACAACCGGACGGCGAAGCGCGAATGATGCGCTGTTGCTAACATCATCCAGTTGTACAACTCGAATGCCATCGCCCTGAGTTCTCGCCCCGGAACCATCGGTGTTGTTGATACCCAGCTGATAATTACCTGAGGTGCTGCCTATGACGTGAATAAGATCCGATTGAGAATTACTGCCACCCTGATTTAGGGAGGCATTCAACTCAAATGCACCGTGCCCATCAAGTGCCGATGCGGTCAGCGTTTTGTAGCTTGTTCCTTGAGCAGCGAAAATCACTTGGCCATTGCTCAAGCTCAAACCGCCAGCAGACGAAGACAACCCAGTAAGGCTAGAAGAGTCTGTCATCACCCACGTCGAGTCAGTGAAACCGGCATGGGAAACACCTGAAGCACTCCCGGTCATGATCGAGCCGTCAGTGAAATTCAGAACGATGTTATCGGTCGTAGTGCTGGGCGAGAGCGCTACAACATGACCATTCAAAGCTGATCCTCTGAAGCTTCCGGAAAATTCCCTTGCGGCAAAAATGTCTCCGTCGACTCTGGAGTTTTGCGAAGCAGACAGCAGCACCGCATCACCAGCACCACCGGAGGTATCAACGTAAACGGCACCAGTTGCACCAGTTACGGTAGAAGCCACCAAGTTGATCTCAGCACCGCTACTCAGACTGTAGATACCATAGCTCTGGGCACTGCTCAGCTGCGAGCCATGCAGATCGAGAACTTCTCCCCCACCAGTGAGGTAGGCCCCGGCGGCTCCTTCACCATCTGCCTCAATGAGGCTTCCTGTCAGACTCATGCGCCCAGCGTCTTGCAGATAAACGCCTGAGGAATACTCTCCAGAAGTAGAGATGCTTATATTACGAGCGTCGATACGGGCACCATTGCCAAGGGCCATCAGGCCGTCGGCGGTAGAGCCAGATGTGGTCACGCTACCGTCCTTCAGAACAGCTACAGCACCGTCATCCATACGCACGGCTCCAGCAAAGAGACCGGAGGTACTGATCGAAAATCCTTCAAGATTGACGGCCGAGCCTAGTCTCTCTGCAAATACGCCAATACTGGCTTCGCCAACAGTGCCGATCTGGATCTGCCCCCCCATACCCGCCACAAGATTGGCCACAGTAGGCTCTGCGCCTAGGCTACTTACCCCTACGCCAACAGCTCCAGATCCACTGGTGACGATGCTGCTATTGCCACTCAAACTTACTCGCCCACCGTTTAGCAGAGCGATACCGCTGGTCAAGTCTGCAGAAGTAGAAATATCCATATCACGAGCATCGATATGGGTGCCCATGTCGTTAGCATTCAGCCCATAGCTTTCCATGCCAGAAGTGGTCACTCGCCCCTGACTCAAAGTGACTGTTGCACCGTCATCTGCACGCACGGCGGCGGCATTGGGGCCAGTTGTATTGATTGATACGCTATCGAGGTTAGCAAACGAGTTAGCCCCTTGTGCATACACACCAAAGCCGATAAACCCCGCCGTATTAATCTGGATCTGATTGCCCGTACCCGCTACAAGATTGACAACGGTAGGATCTGCGCCCTGGGCACTAACAAACACGCCTACAGCTGATGGACCAGCGGTACTGATACTACTGTTACCAGTTAGGTTCACCTCAGCACCATGCAGCGCGTATATGCCGACCCCTACCGACTCAGATGTGATGATTTGGCTATCAGAGACATTCATTACCGCGTTGTAGTCGGCCCTCAGCGCAGTACTGTCTCGAGAATTCATAGAGAACACGCTATTTGAGGCTGTGAAATAAGCCTTATCAAACAGGCTCCGGGCTAAAACTCCATAAAGTCCGTCATCGTTTACCGTGACGGAGGCGTGATCGAGAGTGACATGGCCATTGTCTCCAACCATTACACCAACGCTGGTATCACTTGCATTGATGCGAAATTGATTGGCCGCAGAGGAGCCTGAGATGTTTACTTCGGCATCCGCTGCCGCTACAGCTGTGGAAAACGTCCCCACGACGTTGATCTCGCCACCACTGGCTAGGTCGATACGCCCTCCGTCCTCTCCCGATACCCCTATAGCATTGACTGTATTGATTGAGAGATTTTCCGCTGAAATATGGCTTCCAGGATTGCGGGCGGCCAGTGCCGCAATCGAGTTCGGGATTGCCGTTGAAACGGTGATGGATGAGGCATCTTCAAGCACCAACTCATTCCCACCCGTTTCAGCGACAGGCGTGACATAGGTCTGGGCCTGAATGCTAAGCGGCAGGGCAGCGCCAAAAAATGTACTTGCGAAAACGGAGATCCGTGCGCCGCTGTGGACGCGGGACATGTACGTGCGATTGCTCATGGTAAGGATGTCTCGCTAGTGGCCTGCGCGCTTGGCTAGGCCAGGGTTACTACACGAAAACCTCATCGCAGCCTCAGCAGGATGGTACAAACCGCTAAAAAACTTTATCGATGACAACGAAACACTATCTAAATTTATTTTTTTATTAAAGTAAATTTTTTTACTTTCCGACAAAATGCAGACCGAACACAGCCCTTCTGCCATCCGACCTGGCACACAAAGCCTGACAGGCCTCAGCCCCCATCCGCAGGCAGTGGACGCAGAGACCAGCCTTGCCATCTCGATTAGTACAAGTCTTTGCAAAAGCCCCTCTTACACCCAGGCTCGCCTCGTTTTCAGAAACTGGAGCTGCCCTGAGACCTGCTTCTTTCGCAACCAATTCCTGTGCAGATAAGGCCATCGCCTCCTCTGCCAGACGCGTGTAATGAGCCACCGCCGCCGCTTTGCTTAACGCCATGAACACATCCTCTTAACCTACGGGGTGACTTATTTTTTACCCTGATTTAAATATTTATCAAACATTAGAAATGCGGCTATCAGAGGCAATTAGGGGATGGCATACACCCAGCGCACCTGCGACAAAGCTGTTGCCATCACCCTGAGGACAAGCTCTAAAACGGCCCTTTGTTAGCAGTTCATCGGCTTTCTGGTATAGAGGTCGGCAACATTGACAACCGTGGCGATGGTCGTTTAAAAATATCTTGATAAAATTATTTATTAAGATAAATTTATTAACCTGAGCCCATGCCAACAGCAGAGCCGAGTCAAAGGAGACTCCTATCGTTGGGCCTCGCACCTGGGATAGAGCCAACAAAGGCTATCCCCGCAAAGCCCCCACGATATGAAGCTTCTCCTCAGCGCCTTTTGGCGCCAGCTCACGCAAAGCCGGTAGTCATGCGCAAACGTTGCCCAAGAACGAGGTCGAGAGGTCGCCATGTTCAATTCGCGCACTAATGAAGCTTTGCTGAAATGCCAGGCTGAACTAAATGAGGCTCAAGCAACCTTGGAAGCGTTAGGTCGCTCCATGGCAATAATTGAGTTCCATACGGATGGCACCATCCTCACCGCCAACTCAAACTTCCTTGCCACCACTGGCTATGGCCTGGAAGAAATTCGTGGAAAACACCACCGCATTTTTTGTGAACCAGACTATGCCTCGAGCCGAGAATATGGGGATTTCTGGCGTCGTTTGGTGAACGGCGAATTTCTGAGCGACCGATTTGTTCGCTTTAACAAGCGCGGCGAGGAGGTTTGGCTGGAAGCAAGCTACAACCCGGTTAGAAATACCAGCGGCGAAGTATTCAAGGTGGTAAAGATCGCCACAGACATCACCGAGCAAGTTATCCGTGAGCAAGAGCAAGCAGGACTGGTCACGGCCATCAAGCGATCAATGGCCGTAATCGAGTTCAGCATGCAAGGTGAAGTCCTTTACGCCAACGACGTCTTTAGTTCAACCATGGGCTATCGCCTGGATGAAATACGCAACAAACACCACCGCTTATTTTGCGATCCAAGAGAAGGAGCCTCGGCAACCTATCAGGAGTTTTGGGCCCGCCTCAATCGCGGCGAGTACATCTCCGGACAGTTCAAACGCTATAACAATTACGGTCAAGAGGTCTGGCTAGAAGCCAGCTACAACCCAATTTTTGATGCCAAGGGCAGACTGTATAAAGTGGTCAAGTTCGCCACGGATATAACCGAGCAGGTGCTACGCCACCAAGCAGAGGCCGAAACCGCTCAACGCACTTATGATACTTCTCGACAGACGGACTCCAGCACCCATCACGGGGCGGATGTTGTTCAGCAAACGGTCGAAGTGATGCAGGCGATCGCTGGCGAACTGGTCGCAGCTGCGACATCCATCAGCGCTGTCAGCCAGCAATCGCAAAAGATCGGAACGATTGTACAGACCATCCGGGGCATTGCCGATCAGACCAACCTACTCGCCCTCAATGCCGCTATTGAAGCAGCCCGGGCGGGCGAACAGGGGCGAGGGTTTGCTGTGGTCGCCGACGAGGTACGCAGCTTAGCTTCACGCACCAGTCAGGCGACACTGGAGATTAATGATGTGGTGCGCCACAACCATGAGTTAGCTCAAAGCGCTGTTGATAGCATGCAGGCTAGCCAGCAAAGGGTCGAACATGGTGTGGACCTGGCCAGCCAGGCCGGCCGGGTACTGATTGAAATTCGTGAAGGCACTCGCCAGGTGGTTGAGATTATCAGCCAATTCAGTGCGCTAAATCGCTGAATGGTTGTGATGCATATGAAGCCACAGCAGACAGTTCTATCCGAAGATTTTTTCCGCCGCTTCAGCAGAGCGTTTGCACCCCATCTCGCGTCCATCGGTGTAGATAAACAGGTACTCGAACGCGCAGACATTGAGATACCTTGCGAGCAGTATGTGGCGCTCTGGGAAGCTGCTGCGCGGTCGAACCCAAACATCGGGATTGAACTCGGAATACTTACCGAAGCCAACGACTTCGGGGCTCTTGGCCATGCCTTGGCTTGTGCGTCGAGCGTCGAGGCGGCCTTGCAAGCTTTGCACCGATTTATTGTGGTTTTTACTCAGGGAGCGGAATTCAGTTTTGAAGTTAGCGATCACACTATCAGCATCGAATATCAAATCACCAATCCAACCACCCAGCATTACAGGCAGGACTCTGAGTTTTCCTTAACCTGTGTTTTGCGCATGCTGAACTTACTAACCGGTTGCAGTACCCGGCCTACCCGCGTGGACTTCACGCATCCTCGCCCTGCGGACATCTCAGCACATAAACGAATCTTCCAATGCCCTCTCTACTTCAAACAACCCAGCAATCGAATCCACTTGCCAGTAGATATTTTGCACCTGACTGCGGAAAAGAGTAACGAGAGGTTATATACAGCTCTCGAACCTTATCTTGAGCAAAAGCGCCGAGAGCGCACTGAGTCCGATGAGCTTCTGGTGCAGATCACCCGCATTATCGCCGCTGGAATGAGTAGTTGTACTCCTTCGCTATTTGAGGTCTGTCAGCAATTGCGTTTGAGTCGACGTACGCTCCAGAGACGACTTAAAGAGCACGGCCTTGAATACTCCATACTTGTCGAAGATGTGCGCCGCGAGCTTGCGATGGCATATATCAAGGACTCAGGCTACTCCATGACGGAAATATCCTTGTTGATAGGCTATTCGGAGTCCGCTTCCTTCACCCGAGCCTTCCGGCGATGGACCGGCCAATCGCCTCATCAATACCGTGCGGCAATTCTGCTTAACAGCTAACGCTTTATTGTCAGCCTGCCCAAAAATCTGTCTTATCCGGCCGTTGGCACGCTCTGCTCAAATACTGGCACCTACTGACAATTCTCCAGCACCTCCCTGCCACTACCCTGATCCAACTCGCTCCTATTCAGGCCCAACTTTACAGAGGTTCGCCTGTAGGGCCGGCAATTAATATCTGGTCCAGAGCGCTCATAACAAACCTAGCCGTTACCGCTTTCCCGATCATGGCTAACAAAAGAGATTGCAAGAATGAGCCACCAAGACCCGCGCCTAGATAGCAAGTCCTTCTGGCAGCACACCTGCGGACACTACGTTCCGAACTCTTCTTTAAAGGAAAATCTGAAGGTAGATGTGGCCATCATCGGTGCTGGATTCACCGGCCTAAACAGTGCCTGGCAATTCAAGAAAGACAACCCCAACGCTCACGTCGTGGTGCTGGAAGCCGCTGTCGTCGGTTTTGGTGCCAGTGGCCGCAACGCAGGTTTTAGTACCAAGATGTTCGGTTTAGAACCGGAGTTGGTTCTTCTGCGCTGGGGTAAACAAAAGTTGCTCGACGCTCATCACTACCTTGAAAAAGCGGTCGCCCATACCCGCAGTCTGATTGAGGAAAACGGCATCAAATCGGACTACTGTCACAATGGAATTGTGCGTATCAGTTACTCGGAGCCGCAGCAGAACCGCCTGATAAAGAACTACCAGTTATTCCAAGACCTTGGCATTGGTGGTGACTTGACTTGGCAGGACAAAGCTCACGTCCAGCAGGACTTCTACTCCGATCGGTTCAATGGCGGTATTTACGAAACTGGCACCGGTCATCTCAACCCCTGCAAGCAAGTCCGAGCCCTCAAAGATCTAGCCGAATCGGCAGGCGTTGTCGTCTATGAAATGACACAGGTGTCTGGCATCGAACGACTCCCATCGTCGGTTGTCATCAACACTCCTGGAGGTCGTGTCACGGCTGACAAGATCGTGGTAGCGACCAATGCCTATTCTCGTCAGGTTCCGGATACCCGCAGATTAAAGACCCGCCAGTTTCCACTCTGGACCTATCAAGTAGTGACCGAACCCCTGAGCGAGAAGCAGTGGGAGAGTATCGGATGGAAAGACCGCCAATCATTCAGCGACAACCGACAAATGCTGCATTACTTCCGGCCAACAGTAGATGGAAGGATAGTCATGGGTGGCGGCGATGCACTCGCTTACCGCACCTCTCCAGTGGATGAAATACCTTCGCCCATGAGCTGGCAGCACTGTGAAGCCCATCTGAAGTGGATCTATCCACAGCTGAAGGACGTACGCATCGATTACCGCTGGGGAGGACCTGTTTCAGTTAACCTCGATATGGTGCCTGAAATCAGCTTCATCAATGATGAGCGCATCATTTACTCAGGTGGTTGTTTCGGCCACGGCGTAGCACTGACCCACCTCAACGGACGAACCATCGCGGACTTGCTACAAAGCAAAAAAACTGAACTGACGGATTTCTGGATTGTGAACAGGAAATCCATACCAATGATTAGTGACTCGCTTGCCTTCTTGGGAGGGCGTGTAAGCCGTGGTGCACTCAAGACCTGGGACTGGTGGGAGGAGCGAAGCCTAAAAAGCAACTGATCCCATACAGCATTAACTGAGCTGCAACCGTTCGACGGCAAGTTCATCACGATGTAACTCTTTAAATGAATCATCGCTGGCCAGCGCAGGTAGACTCAGAGCGGTACTAGAAAACCCGATGGCCGCCAGCGCGCCATGCTCATGGTTGTGCAGGATCAGCACCTGCTAGTTCTGCAGGCAGTCGAGAATCGCCAGTGACACTTGGAAACTCTCTGACAGGCCCACCTCACACACATCCGGCATGCGTTCGCGGCGCTCGTAGCCGCTGGCGCGCTGCTCGCTGTATTTGGCCCAGACCAGGAGCACGGCGCCGATCGCAACGCTACAAGCAAATAGATCAGCAGGGTGTCCAGGGTCAGCAGAAATTCCGTGCCCAGCGACAACCGCGGTCCTTGCTGATCGGCAGCGATCACCGCAGCCCCCCCTGCACCAGCAGATACCCGGGATGCCGAATTTCGTCGCGAAATCACATCGTACTGGTCTAGGCAGCAAGGGCAATCTCTACAAAACCTTATCCTTTTGGATCGCCCTCAAGCTGCCTCGAAGCTGTATGCCCTTAGCGATCCTCGACAAACGTTACCATCTGGCCAGGAAACAGTCTGGCTCGCCCCGGATTTGGCATCCCTGAAAAGACACTGCCGGCGGACGATTGGCCGATCTCCAAGGATGCGAGCACCGGAGGCCCCAGGTTTCTACGCAAAGCTTCGGAGCTATCCGGACCTGCGTCTTCCCGCCCCGGAGCTACTGCTCACATGGCTTTTGCCGCATCTTGCTCCTAATGACAGAACGCAGCTGGTGGCTTGGTTCAATGAGCGTGGCTCACTGCCCAACCGCTGGATCGCTTTGGAGCTACCCGGGGATGCCAGCGCCCCAATCTACTGCCTGAACGTTCGCGCATACGGCCCACGGCTGGATCGAGGATCGAGGTTTTACCTGCGATCAGCGCGGCGCCGGCCTGCAGTTGCAGTCAATCATCCCCCCAGTTCTGATCCGAGCAACGACGCTGGATGTGCTGGATAGGACGGAGATTTTGTCCCGTGACCTCAGTGGCGTGGCGCAGAAGCTAGAAGGAGCTCGCGTCGTTTGCGTTGGGGTAGGCTCATTGGGTAGCACCGTTGCCCTACAGTTGGCGCGTTCGGGGGTTGGTCATCTGACACTCATTGACCCGGATCACTTGGTCTCGGCAAATCTTGGCAGACATGTGCTCGGTGCCGATGACCTTGGTCTCCCCAAGGCCAGTTGTGCTCTCGAGGGGGGAAGGCTTAATCAGCCAGAGCACCGAGTAAGTGGCGCAAAGGGCGGAGGTGACGGCGATAAGCACGTAATTGATGTAACGCATTGGAGTCCCTCCTGATAGTGGCCGTCCTGGCCGATGCATAGACAGTAGTGCACCTCCTAGAGGAGAACCAGCCTTTGTTCTTAGCCAAAAGCTGGCGGTGGGTGCGAATGAGTGTCGGAGGATGCGAATAAGCGCCGGTGGGCGCGAACAGATGTCGGAGGATACGAATGGGTGTCGGAGCCGTGCGATTGGCTGGCGATTTTGGATAGCGCTGTGGTGTCGGTTTTGCGTGCGAATTGGTGTCGATTAGGTATGCGATTCGGTGGCGGAACTAATGCGAATACTCAGTTGGAATGCTAGTTCACAGGTTTCTGCTTGCAGAGAGGCATACACATCCCCGTGAGAGGTGACCCTTGAGGAAACATCTAGGCCACGCTGGCGTAAAGGTCGACTGTCGTGGTCCTTTTGACGTGTTAGAGAAGCATTTCAACCATTCAAAACAGATTGCACATGGATCAGCGGTCACCCACCCAGTCACTTAAAGTGGATATTAGTTTCGTGCCTCAGCGCAGCGCAGAATGTTGCTGTGGTGCCAGAAAAGCATCGTGGAAATAATTACGGAACGCCTGCATCGCAGGGCTAAATTCACGCTCGCGATGCCAGGCCAAGCCCACGCTCATGGGCGTTACCTTGTCGGTAATGGTCAGAGTTTCTATGCGCTTACCTTCCAACGACCAAGGGCGGTGCACCAAGTCCGAGAGAATTGCTACACCGCTACCATTGGCAACCATGCTGCGCACCGCCTCCACTGAACTGGTTCGGATCCTGACGTTCGGCTGTTGGCGGGCGTTCTCCCAATAGCGCATGGCGCTTTGTTCGGCCTCGTCAACGGTCAGTAAAATATAGGGCTCTTGCGCTACGTCGGCGAGGCTGACTGCCGAACGTTCACAGAGCGGATGGTGGCTGGGTAACCATAACCTGCGTTCGGAGTTGAAAAGGATTTCCGAGACGATGTCCGGATGTGTGAGGTTGGCCGTCAGCACCACGGCCATGTCGAATTGACCTCCCAGCAGGCCTTGCTCGATGGCTTGCCGTTCCTGTTCGTGGACTTCGATCTCGACGTCCGGGTGCCAGTGTTCCAGGCGCTGCAAATGGTGCGGCAGGAAATAGCCGATCACCGTATAGCTTGCGCCCAGTCGTAACAACCCGCTGGCGCGAACATCGGGCAGCGGACTGTTCAATGCGTCATCGACGCTGCGCAGAATCACATAAGCCCGATTCAGAAAATGCCGACCGGCATCGGTCAAGCTCATGCCCTGTGCCGAACGCTGAAACAACAGCGCTCCCAAGATGCCCTCAAGCTCCTTGATTGCCGTAGTCACCGCGGATTGGGAAATATTCAAATGAATCGCCGCCTGAGAGATTTGCCCGATCTCTGCGGTGGCAACGAAATAGCGAACCTGACGCAGGGATAGTGACATAAGAACTCCGGACGACTAACCATCTGATTTTCAGAAGATAGCCTATCTGATAATAGATCTTCCCAAGGGGGTGGCAGGAATTTAACGTGGCCCGCATTAAGTCACAAGCGTCAGGAGCAAGAGTTATGCGGGTAGTAGATTTCAACTCTGACATGGGTGAAGGATTCGGCCCGTGGACCATCGGAGATGGCGTCGACGATGAACTGATGAGTTTCATTAGCTCGGCCAATATCGCCACTGGTTTTCATGCCGGCGACCCCAGCACGATGCGCCGTACTATCGAGCAGGCCAAACGCTTGGGCGTAGCCATCGGTGCGCATCCGGGATTTCGTGATCTCGTCGGTTTCGGTCGCCGACACATGAATGCACCTGCCCAGGAGCTGGTAGACGACATGCTTTACCAGTTGGGCGCCCTGCGTGAACTCGCCCGAGTTCACGGCGTGCCCCTACAACACATCAAACCTCACGGGGCGCTGTATATGCATTTGGCTCGTGACGAGCAAGCCGCGCGATTACTCGTGGAATACCTTCAACGTTTGGAGCCTGAGTTGCTGCTGTATTGCATGCCTGATTCAGTGATCTGGCGCGTCGCCAAGGAACTAGGTCAACCGGTGATCCGCGAATTCTATGCCGACCGCGAATACGACCTCACCGGTTCTATCGTTTTCACCCGCCACGTACGTGGTTACGACTCGGGCCAGGTGGCCGCGCGAGTACTACGAGCCTGTACGGAAGGGGTGGTGCGCACAGTCGAGGGAGAAGACTTGGAAATTGAATTCGACTCCATCTGCTTACACAGCGATACACCCGGGGCACTTGCGTTAGTCGAGGCCACACGTAACGCACTCAACAGCGCCGGGATCAAGGTTCGATCACCGCGCTGAACCAGTAATAGCCTGCACACAACCTCCAAGGTTTGAATGCCGAAACTTTTTTGCCTGCCTTTCTACAAATATTCCAAGAGAAATTGACATGGCCAAACATACTGTCATCACCCCGTTGCCTGGAACCTTCTACCGTAAAGCCACACCGGACTCTGCCAATTACGTCGAGGTGGGCGCACAAATTAGTGCCGGCACGGTAATTGGTCTGATCGAAGTCATGAAACAGTTTTCTGAACTGACCGCCGGAGCGTCTGGTCGCCTGAACGCATTTCTTGTTGAGGACGGTGATTCGGTGGAACCGGGTCAAGTCATTGCAACTTTTGATGACGAGTGAGGATGCAACCATGACTCAAGGCATTCGAAAATTACTGGTCGCCAATCGTGGTGAGATCGCCGTGCGGATTATTCGTGCGGCCAAAGAGCTGGGAATACCTACCGTCGCTGCGTGCAGTGATGCTGACATCGACTCCCTGGCAGCGCGTATGGCTGACGAGGTGTACATTCTTGGTCCTGCCCGTGCCGATAAGAGTTACCTGGACATCCATGCATTGCTCGGTGCTTTAAAAGCCACAGACGCTAACGCAGTACATCCCGGTTATGGCTTTCTCTCGGAAAACGCCGACTTTGCCGAAGCGGTTCTTGCCGCAGGTGCCATTTTTGTCGGTCCAAGCCCGCAGACGATCCGTCGTATGGGCGATAAGGCCGAGGCGCGGCGAACTGCCCAAGCGGCGGGTGTACCAGTAGTGCCGGGATCACCGTGTGAGTTGTTCGATGTTGAATCGGCACTCAAAATGGCTGAGTCCGTTGGTTTTCCACTATTGATCAAAGCGTCCGCTGGTGGTGGCGGACGTGGTATTCGTCTGGCGGAAAATGCTCATCAGCTCAGCGAGGAGTTTCCCCGAGCCCAGCGCGAAGCACAGGCAGCGTTTGGCAATGGCGCGGTGTATCTAGAGCGCTTTATCAGCAAGGCGCGGCACATCGAAGTACAGGTGTTGGGTGACGGTAAGCACGCCGTGCACTTGTTTGAACGCGAATGCTCCCTGCAACGTCGACGCCAGAAGATTTTCGAAGAAGCACCATCACCGGCACTCAACCCGCAACAGCGAGAGGCTCTTTGTGCCAGCGCCGTACACCTTACCGAATCACTTGGCTACAAAGGTGCCGGAACTCTCGAGTATCTGTATGACGACGCAACCGGCGAGTTCTTCTTTATCGAGATGAACACACGGATTCAGGTCGAGCATCCGGTCAGTGAGTTGATCACCGGTATCGATTTGGTCCAGGCAATGTTGCGCATCGCCGGCGGCGAACCTTTGGGTTTCAAGCAATGCGACATCCATCTCAACGGTGCCGCACTACAAATGCGTCTGAATGCTGAAGACCCGGCACGAGATTTTTTCCCCAGCCCTGGGATGGTTGAGTTGCTGATCTGGCCGCAAAACGAGGGGGTGCGGGTCGACACTCATCTTTATCAAGGCTACCGCGTACCACCGTACTATGACTCGTTGTTGGCCAAACTGATTATTCATGGGCACGACCGTGCAGATGCCTTGGCTCGGGCACGTATGGCGGTTGAACAGACCACACTCACTGGCATGGCCACCACGTTGTCGCTACACGGCGAACTGCTACAACAACCGTGGTTGCACAGCTCCGACTTCCATACTGGCACCTTGGAAACCTGGCTGATTGATCGCAGTAGCGGAGGTGAAGCATGAGCAATCCAATTCGCTACAGCTTTGGTGCCGATGAGCATTTGTTTGCCGAAGTCAGCGACAGCATGTCGCTGGAAGCGTTCTTCAAGGGCATGGCGGTTACTCGCGAGGTGGAGCGTTTAGCGCTCGACGGCGTGCTTGATGTGTGTCTGGCCAACGCCTCATTCCAGATTCGTTTCGACCCCGATCGCATCGCACCGCATACTTTGCTCGAGGCCGTGAAAGTTGCTGAGGCTGGGGCCGTTGCCGAGCGCACTTTACGAACTAGGATCATCGAGATTCCAGTGCTCTACAACGACCCCTGGACCCACGAAACCTTGATGCGGTTTCGAGATCGCCATCAAGATCCGAGCGCTACGGATCTGGAATACGCTGCACGTATCAATGGTCTGGCGGATGTCGAAGCATTCATTGCCGCTCACAGCGGAGCTCCGTGGTTTGTCTCGATGGTGGGCTTTGTGGCGGGCCTGCCATTCATGTTCCAGATGGTCGAGCGAGAACGCCAGTTGCAGGTACCCAAGTATCTGCGTCCCCGCACCGACACCCCTAAATTGACCCTTGGCCACGGCGGTTGCTTTGGCTGCATTTACTCGGTGCGTGGTGCCGGTGGTTATCAAATGTTTGGCGTCACCCCCGCGCCAATATACGACCCCCAGCAGAATCTGGCATACCTGAAAGAGCACATGGTTTTTTTTCGTCCAGGCGACATTGTGCAGTTCAAGCCGATGGACCGTGAGACTTATGACCACGCGGTGGCCGAAGTTGACGCCGGTCGCTTTGACCTGCGGATTCGCTCGGTGGAATTTTCGCTAGACGCATTTCTCGCCGACCCAACCGGCTATCCCAAGTCATTGCAGGAGGTGCTGGCATGATCAAGGTACTCAAACCCGGACTCGCCACCTCAGTACAGGATCTGGGCCGCGAAGGTTACTACCACCTGGGTATTCCTCCGTCCGGTGCTCTAGATCAATACTCTCTGAGCTCGGCCAATCAACTGGTCGGTAACCCGGCGGGGGCAGCTGCGTTGGAATGCACGCTGCTGGGGCCGGAGTTGGAATTTCATCAAGACGCATTGGTGGCAGTTTGCGGTGCGTACATGACGCCACGGGTCGATGGTGTAGAAATGCACCATGACACCGCGTTCACGGTAAAAGCTGGGCAGGTGCTGCGCTTTGACTTCCCCAAGGTAGGCGCTCGAACATATCTGGCGGTAGCCGGTGGCATCGATGTCCCGACGGTGCTCGGTAGTCGTTCCACTTATGCACTGGGTGCGCTTGGCGGTTTTCAAGGGCGCCGGCTGGTGGCCGGAGATGAATTGCCTGTGGGTGTAGCCAGTGGCAAGAGCCGTGCCGGGGCAAGTCTGCCGATGGCGTTGCGGCAGTCTTTGGGGGGCGAAGTCACTCTGCGCGTGGTTCCGGGTCTTTACTACGAGCGCCTGACTGCATCGGCGGCAGATAGCTTTTTCTCTGAGGCATGGACGGCCGGGTCCGAAGCCGACCGCATTGGCTATCGCTTCAAGGGCGGAAGCGCGCTGAGTTTTCAGCCTCGCGACCAACCGTTCGGTGCCGGTTCTGATCCATCGAATATCGTCGACAGTTGCTACCCAATAGGATCAATCCAGGTTCCCGCTGGGCTCGAGCCGATTGTGTTGCACCGTGACGCAGTGTCCGGTGGTGGCTATGCGATGATCGGGACGGTCATAAGCGCTGATCTCGACTTGATCGGTCAGATGCAACCCAACCAAAAGGCTCGCTTTGTGGCGGTCACCTTGGAAGAAGCACTCCAGGCACGACGATCCTATAAGAAAAAACTCAGCTACCTGAGCAAGCTGTTCCCTACCTAATTCTGCCCCCTACCCGCGGGTAATGCCAACGATAAGTCAGCACTGCACTACGGTGTGGCGGCGGTTGCCCGCGATTCAACCTTTGGTTGGTTTTGGAGTTCACGCATATGGCTACTTTACCGCAATCGAACCAAACCGGGCATGACCCGGTAAATCATCCTATTCCACCTCACGAGCGCATGGGCAGACTGTCTCTGACAATGGCTTGGTGGGCGGTTTGCAGTGCGTTGTTCTACATCGTGGTGGGCGCTTCCCTGGCGCTGTCTTTTGGCGCACGCAATGCGTTGATCGGCATGGCCCTGTCAGTACTCAGTTACGGACTGATCAACAGTGTGCTCAGTCGCTTTGCAATTCGCAGCGGGTTGTCGGTAGCGCTGTTTTCGCGGCTCCTATTCGGTGGAACCGGGGCGTGCCTCGCGACGTTGATCTTCTTTTCGACGGCTATTTATTACGCGGTATTCGAAGGCTCGGTGATCGCCGTAGCGCTGAATCACCTGTACCCGGAACTGGTTTATCCGCTGGCAGCATTGCTGGTAGTGCTGTACAGCGTGCCGATGATTCTCGGCAGCGTGCAGCACTGGCTGGACAAGCTCAATGGCCTACTGTTGCCGATCTACCTAGGGGGCTTGCTGATGGCAGTCGGTTTGTCGATCAGTCGTTACGGCTATCAGCCGCAGTGGCTAGATTTCGGTCCTGCAACGCCCAGTGCCTTCGGCTGGTGGGATTGCTTCGTAGCTTACATGGGAGTGTGGGTCCTGATGCTGTTCACCTTTGACTACGCGCGTTTCGGCAAGCCTAAGGACGCTGTGTACCATGGTCGCTGGAACTTCGGCATGCCCTTCTACGCGGTGACCTTCCTACTCAACGGCGCGGCGGGCATCTATCTTGTCAGCAGCATTCCCCACGAGGGTGCCCCGAACGAAGTATCGGTGGTGATAGCGATTCTGCAGTTGATGGGACTGTGGGGACTGTTGTTCGTTTGGGCCACGCAAACCCGGATCAACACCGCCAATTACTACCTGGCGACGCTGAACATGCAGGCGTTTTTCGGGCGTCTTGGCGTACGCGGTTCGTACTTAATATGGGCGCTGACGGTTGGGGTGATCGTGTACGGCCTGATGCTTGCGGACGTTTTTGCTTACCTGCTTAAAGCGTTGGCCTATCAGGGGATTTTCGTGGTGGCCTGGGTGGGAGTGGCATTAGCGCAGATTTTCTATGGTCGTAGTGACGTTGCAGAACTTGAGCGGGTACCCCCATTCAACCCTGTGGGCTTAACCGCCTGGTTTGGTGCCACCGTATTGGGTCTTGCGCTGATGTTTTCAGGTGGCAGCCTGAGCAGTTTTTCCGCACCGTCCACCGTGATAGTTGCGTTTGCCCTACAGGCAGGCTTATCTCATCGAGGTCAGTTACGGTCACGACTTGCAGAGTAAGGCTTTGCAGCCACTCACCCATACCCTAATGGCTAGTCTTGGAAGTCCTCTGCCGGTCGTCACTGAGATGTGTGCTTGGTTAGATCGAATGCAATTGACTGATCAATGGCAATGCAAATGGATGGTCAGTCTATGCGACTACGAGGTGCATTAAAGGCTCGCTGTTTGAGCCTTAGGGAAATGCTGCCCTCTGCCAGTTCATCTCCCAAAATCCGGGCAAGCTTTCAAGTAGCTAGGATGGAAGCACAACGAGAACGTCTCCGCTGCCGTCGCCTGGATTTTTGCAGACAACTTGCCACCTATCAGCTGTGTCCATAACGCCACCCGCCTCCGGCTGCTAAACGTAATCCTGAGATGCCCTATAATCCCAGGAGCTGTCCACCGATCGACGAGCATCAGGCAAGGAAGTCGGTCGGACCGGGCAGTGTCCATTTCTAGCCGCTATAGGCCATAAAATGAAAAACCCGCCTTTGGTGGGCGGGTCTTCAGGTGTCTCCAAGGGGGGGCAACGGGCCAACAGGTTCTCGGAGCAAGCGCACGGATATTACTCCCTTCCTTCGTTCAGCGGTAATAGCCGAGCTATTGGGTGACTAGCCACTTAGCTAAAGGGTCGGTGCGCCGCTAACATGCAGCAATAGGTTAAGTCGCTAGTGGCTCAGTACTCCTGCCTGTCGCTGATCCACCGGTCAGAGCGTCTTAGGCAAAGTTATCGTATCGCGAGCTAACTCCACTCCCGGACTTAGTTGCCCAGGGAACACCCCAACGCTCTCAATGTAACGCATTGCAGATTGTCCGTCGGTCCAGCCGACATACGCCATTAGCGCTTTAATATCCCAACCACTACGGGTAGCCCAGGTCGCGAAGCCGCGGCGAAGTGAATGACTGCTATAGAGCTCGGCGGGAAGCCCAGCCCCTACCAGCACTGATCGCAATATCGGAATCACACTATTCGGGTGCAGCCCGATGTCACCTAGCCGTCCCCAACGGTCAATGCTGCGGAACACCGGACCGTGAGCGATCCCCGCCACACTGATCCAATCGACATAGGCTTGTACCGGACAAAGCTTGGCTAACGCCGGCGCACGGAAGGTCTGCCCTTGGCTATCACGGTCCGCTTTACTGCTCGGTAAAAACAGCTCCATCCCCTCCCCGGCCCGAACCTGGATGAACTCTACCCACAGGCGGCAAAGGTCATCACTTCGAAAGGCTCGCCAGAACCCCATCAGCAACAATGCACGATCCCGCCAGCAGCGCATTAAACGCGGCAAATCGTGGTCCGCTCGCGCTTGCTCACCGGCCTGCTCCAGCCAAGCGACGCATTGCTCAAGTTGACGCAGTTGCAGAGGCTCAGCTTGCTTCTCTTGGCGCGGATGCAGAGTGCGGATGCCTTTCAATACCTGGCGCACCAGCGGCGTCTTGGTGGGATCGGGGAAGCCCTGGCTGACATGCCATTGAGCCAGCGCTGATAGACGCAACTTGAGAGTATTACTCGACAGCGTACTGGCGTGATCCACCAGGTAGCGAACGACAGCGTCGCTGGTGGCAGGCAGGAAGCCGCCCCAGCTGACCTCAAAATGCTCAATAGCCTGCTGATAACTGCGTCGGGTATTGGCCCGTGTGCCGGCCTGCAGATAGCGCTCTACTTCGTCATTCACGTGGCCACCCCCTTGGTGTACTGGTTCTGGACATAAATCAGAACCCAAAGCGCTATCACACTTGATAATTCGTGATTACCCAATTTTAGAATAGTCAGGATCTAGAAAGGAAATTCTTGCTAAAGTGCTATGTATATACATGGTACGTACCACAGAACGTAATTGTCAGGAGTCCCAATATGGCCCGCGGTGGCATCAATAAAGCTGTCGTGCAGAAAGCCAGGAGTGCCCTCCTCGCCCGCGGCATCCACCCCAGCATTGATGCGGTGCGCATCGCACTGGGCAACACCGGTTCCAAGAGCACTATTCACCGCTATTTGAAGGAGCTGGAGGCTGAGAGCAAGCCGGCCGCGCAGAGCGATGCGCTGAGCGGGCCTTTAACCACCTTGATGACTCAACTGCTGGAACAGCTCAAGCAAGAGGCTCAGCAGTCCGTCGCCGAAGTCCACGAAGCTCTGGGGCGCGAGCGCGCGGCAGTGCAGCAGCAATCGGCCGTGCTCGAGGCCCGGATGCGAGACCTCGAATCGCAGTGCTCTGGCCTGGCTCTACAGCTGCAGGCGGCCCAAGAGTTGATTCTCCAGGAGCAGCAACAGCGGCAGGCCGTCGAAGTCGATAAAGCCCGGATGGTGCAATCCCTGCAGGATCTGGAGGTGCGCATCAAGGAGCGCGATGAGCATATTCAGTCGCTTGAAGCGATGCATCAGCACGCTCGTGACGGCATGGAGCATTATCGCCAGGCCAGTAAGGAGCAGCGTGAACAGGAACAGCGCCGCCATGAAGCCCAGACCAGCCAGCTTCACGCCGAGATACGCCAGCTGCAACAAACTCTGGTGATCAAGCATGACGAGCTGACCCAGCTAAACCGCGACAACGCACGACTGATCAGCGAGGCACGGCTGCAGCAGAAGAATCAGCATGTGCTGGAGCAGCTTCTTGTCGAACAAGCACAGGCCTTGAAGGTCGCACAGAGCGCACTCACTAGCATGACGCTCACGAAAGAGGCCCTGGAGCAGAACACTCCTGCACTGCAAAACGAAAACTTGAAGAACGACGGATCTGGTAGCCCCCAACGCCGGCGACAAAAAACCAGGCACAATGAAAAAAACAACACTGGCAGACAAGCAGTTAAAGTGGTTACTCAAAACTCCAACACACTCAAAAAACTACCCACTTGACTGGATAAGACCCTTTATCAGGAGGTTCGGTAAAGTCACTTATGATCTGCAAAGGACCTCCAAATCCATTTCGAAAAACTTTGATGCAAGCTGGCTGTGAGCGACATAGACTCCTAAAAGTGTAGGAGGCCTTCCTGATTATCGAATACCGGGAAGCGTCTCCGCCTATAGACGTTAGAAGTCGACGCAGTAGAAGAAAATTCTCTCCTTTAGAAATGTGATATTGCAGCAATCCTAAAATTGAAAGGAAATTTATAGCTGCTGAGCGATAGCATTGTGCATACCCAATGCGATCCTTTGCGTAACACCGACCTAGAGGGATCGCAGTACTACCAGGCATGGGCCATATTTCATACAAGCACTTTACTCTGAGCAACAGATAGGCAAGAGCCATAGGGCATAGATCAGCCTCTGCCGGAAAGCCGCATGGGTAATCGAGAACTCGATTTAGCCGCCTCAAGCAATCCTGATGACTCTCTAGATAGCGTCGCTCAATTTTTTCAAATACCTCACCCGCCGGTTCTGATTTCCCAAAAGGAAAGGAGTCATCCCCCTCGAGACCCATCCCTACCAGCGCAAAAGGTTGCTTATCTTGATCTGCACCCGAAAGCGTTTCAGGACTCATCAGGTTAGTTAGACCTTCAAATGGCCCGGTTAATTGCTCACGAAAATCACTAAATTCCCAATACCGGCGGGTATCACCAGCTAACGTCCTGTCCAGCCTCTTTATGGCGCTGTACCATTCGTCTTGATAGAAGCCATAACGCTCTAGAGCCATTATCAAACTACGAGATCGACGCATACGCAGCTCCTTGCAGAGTGCTATATGCTGAAATCCGCATGTGGTGCATGGGGCCATGGAAAACGGTATAACTGAGCCTTGCAGAAAACCCGCCGTATACGCGCTGGCGCAAACATGACAAGCCTTAGAGAGTTCGCATCGATGCAAAACACAAACATGATGCGATGCTATCTCATTAAATACAGAATGATAGCCGAACTTAATGCACTTCTTACAAAATAGGACTCCCGGACGGGTCTGTGACCTGCAATCGCTATCACTGAGGTAGCTCCACGGCAAATGTTTATGTATATCAGCTATATTGCTTAGCAGCCAGTTTGTGAGTTCGTGTTTTTCCCACTGCTTGCTGACCTCAACTTCTAGCGGCGCACCTAAATCGCGTAACTTAAGAAAATTTATATATGACAATTTTAGGTAGATAGAGTAAATAGACTCATACGGCATTGGCCCACAGGACGGATAGAACAACCGCCTGCTAGTCATATGCGGTGAAGCCTGTGCTGCGGCAAAAATCCCTAAAGTTGCTCTCGTGTATGGCTTCCACTATCAAGTCATGAGGAACACTTAGATCAACTCTATCTTCTTGAGCCAAAATCAAAAATACATAAGAAATCGTTTGCGTCACATGCTCCATGGGTAAATTATTCACATACTTCCCGGTGGCAACTCTAGATAGCTCGATCCATATCTGCTCAGAAAGACTAGAAATTCGGAACCCACCCGAATATGCCTTGGGTAAGATATCGTTTGTTAAGCTTATCTCCAGACCACTCCACGCATGCGATTCATCATAAAGCGTCAAGATGTCGGCCAATTGTTTCGAGGTGGCAACCCCATACATCGGTCTGATATCAGATAAAAATCTTCCGATTATATGTCGATCCTCATTGCGCAGGAATTGAGCAATCTTGCCTTTTATAGACGGCATGGCAAATGATATAACCGTAAGAATAACCTTGCTGGATCTAAGCCTGTTATATATATCTGCCAATTGATTAAAGTCACCAACAGACAGCCTTTGAAGCTCATCGATCAGCAAGACAATCTGCTGTGCATTTGCATCGGCAGCTCTAGACAATAGGCGCTCTATTAGCATTGACTGACGCTGAATAAACGTCCTTCGCGAGCCAGGCGCAATACCTTCTAAGTCCAACATCTGGTGGACAATTGATGAGTAGCTTTGGTTATTGGTATCGACATTTGTAGCTGGGACCATAAAAACATAAACATTTGAAAAGCGCCTGGGGATCTCATCAACCAGCGCCTCGCAGCAGGAAGTCTTTCCAATGCGAGACTCTCCCGTAAATACAACACCAGTTTTGCGCATCAGCACCTTGAAACATGCATTTTGAACTACTGCCACTAAAGCTGGTGTTCTCAGCCTAAAATTCTGACTTAACAAAATATGAGAATAGTCCATTCAGCTTCTCACTGTATTATGTCGAGCTTCTTCCAGCGTTCGGATGTAGATTGCTCTACACCAATGACTGCCACAGCAGGCTGAATGTCCGCCGTATCCTTATCTGTTTCACTCTTGAGTCGACGCATTTCTCGATTGTTACGCGGGCTCGCATTCGCCTTAAGGTGTCTCTGCCAAGCGAGGATAGGACTTTCACCCTGCATGATCTCGAATTCTTTTTTAGCAAAAGCTCTATTAATCAATTTCCGCGTAGTAACGCTATGAGCGGTGTTACGCCACGCTGCTTCAACCGTGAGAACACCAAAATAAATACCATCCGGCAAGTATGCCTCTACATGCCTATAATCATGCGGATTTATTCGAATCAGAAGTGATTTGCCAATCAAATACGAGGACTTTGCCAGTTCTGGCGAGGTATAAATCGCTTGATCTAATTTAACCCTTGGCCTGATCCCTTTCGTAATACTTCCAGTGACTCTTGCCCGTCTGGTCAAACTTCCTACTGCTATACTATTGAGATAAGCTTCATGACTCTTCGGTATAAGGTCTCCACTATCTGAACAGTACTGTCTAAGCACATCCAATGGACTATTCGCCTTATTAGCCCCACCTTGCGGAGTGCCATTATAATTTGCAGTTATAACATCCATGACCTCTAAAGCGTCATCCACGTCAATTTGATAATGCACAGCCGCCTGTTCAGGAAATTCCGCGCGCCCAGTCTGAGGATTGCTTCCGGTAGTAGAGGGGATTTGATGGATTACGTTTGTGGCAATGCGCTTGAACAACCCTTCGACTTTAGGCCTACGAGCAGGCTCCTCTAGAGGGCCGTGATTTATAGAAAATCCTAACGTATGAAGGGCGAGCTCATAAACTTTATTAGCATGGTGCTGCATCGCATTATCCAAGCATATGCATCCCCACACGTGGTTGCGCAAGCTAGGAAATGAAAAACCGGGCATGCCTGAAGACTCAGAGTATTGCACGCCTCTAACATTAAGATGTTCTCGTGGCCGCCAGCTCCCGATATAAGCTTCACAGATCAAATCCACCAAGTCTTGCGACCTTATTTCGCTTGAGAAAACAAATTTTATAGCCAGCACTGCATTGCTGCGCCTACAGACTGCTGCAATCATCCAAATCCGACTAATGACGTCTTTAGATTTTATGCTTCTGTCTCCGCTAATATTGAGAACAAAGAATGCATCCATATGCCAAGAGTCTATTTCAATAAAATCATAGACATTAAAATCCTCAAGCAGCGGAATGTGGCCTGTTCCAACTTTACTATGAGTGGAGGCAATTCTACCGCCACTTACTAAAGCAGCCCTCCCAAAATCCAAATCAAGAATTCTATTAATATACGCCCCTACAGTTTTTCGAGCTCCTCGCAATTGATTCAAAGGCCACTCGTCATCTGCAACTCCTTCCGACCGGCATGTATCATAAAAAAACCGATATAATCCCCTTTTACTAAATTTAGTCCCGTGGCAGAGTTTAGCATTCCTTCTTAATACCTCTGCCTCAAATTTCTCTGCTATCCCAGAATGCTTATTCAAGGTATAGCCAAGTACCCCTGCTAACCCGCCTTGACCCTCACTATGTTTTGGCTCTGGCTTTTTTACTCTGGTGTATGAGGCGATCCGATAATTAGGGATCAAGCCAGCTTCACCCAAATAAATTCCTTTCTCACTGATGGTCGTATACCTTTTAAATAGCCTAGTCAGATCACTTTCGTGAATGGCCGTAATTTTTCTTATCTCAGCACCAGTAAAACCATCTAGCTTTAGCTCTACTGCCTGTTTTCTCCTGAGGAACAGCTCTTTTTTGGCACCGCTCAATTGAGACGGATCAACAACGTCGAATCCAATTGAGGAGATTTTTTCTCGTGAGATGAGGTTATTCATTTACCCACCACAATGTGTCTTTGCAAAAGAAATTCAGCCGAAAGTCGACGCATATTCTTCTTTCTGAATACATTCGACAAAACACAAGCAAGCAAAGATTTGAGTCAAAGCCTGACAAGCTAGACATATACCCACCCAGACTTCCCTTTCTAGCCGAGCCGATATATTTAGCTGCTGCGTCCATTAGATTGGGCGGTAGAAATACGTGCCGCCCGCCACTTAAAAAGCTTGAGACTTTTAAGAGCGGCAGGATTTTTTCTTTCTGGGGAAGCCAGTTGTCATCATTGAACTCTTTATATTCATATTTTAACGACACCGCAGCCCGCACCTTATCGAGATAATCGACAGAGTGACCTTCTGTGCGTAAGTAATGAAGCTCAGGCATTCCTTCAGCAGGCACAACCTCAAAATGGTAGGTCAGCTCAACCGAGGAATTTGATGGCGTGGCCTTGGAGCCTGGTTTGAACTGGAAGTTTACTACTGAGGGGGAGAACTCTAGTTGCAACAGCCAATGGGCTAGCTGCCTATCGCTACCAAGCTGGAAGCTCTGGTCGATTTTGGGACTGTATACAGACCAGAGGTTGCCAAAATGACTGCCACGCTTTGTGAAATATGCAGTTTTGCTTTTTGCAGACATAGCCACTCCTATTCTAGGTAGTGGATATGCTGATCCTTCTCTCAATTCCTTATGAACGGGGCATCCCAGTTAATCCATAGCGAATACGATAGCAGGGCTTTTATATAACGCAAACCCAAGCAGCAAAGTCTTTCTATTTATTATCTCTCCACAATAGAAAACCTAAATTTATATATTTAGTTCCCATTGACTAAGCAGGCCGCAAAATAATGCGACAGAATAAGCCCATTTAAATTGAGGCCTCCCCTCAAATAAATAGCCTAACCATTTGTTTTCTAGAATATTTTGAGGTTCGCAGAAGTATTAGATTTTACTTCCGGGTACTCCTGCAGCCTCCGCCCGCTTCTGTTCAGTCACGATCCAGCAAATGGAAACTGGGCAACGCCACATGCCAGCGAATGGCGGCCAGTCGAATCAGCAACACGGTGAGCATGGCCACGCCCGTATCCAGCCAATGTGGCGTGTTCAGCGCGCGCATGCCGATAAACACCAGCGCACCGGCTATGCATGCGGTGGCGTAAATCTCTTTCTGGAAGATCAGCGGGATTTCGTTGCAGATCACATCGCGCATCACGCCGCCGGCAACCCCAGTCATTACCCCCATGATCACGGCTGTGCTGTGCGGTACGTTATGCTGCATGGCGACTTCGGTGCCAATCACGGTAAACACCGCCAGGCCGAATGCATCGGCCAATAGCAGGCCTTTCTCGTGAATGGGCTGCGTTAGTCGTACCCAGACCACCGTACCAACGGCTGCCAGCGATGCGGCGACGATATACAGGTCGTTGCGAATCCAGCTGACCGGATGGTTGTCCAGAATCACGTCACGCAGCGTACCGCCGCCCAGCGCAGTGACGATGGCAATTACCAGCACACCGAACAGATCCATGGACTTGCGCCCGGCCATCAGCGCGCCAGTGATGGCGAATACAGCAACGCCGAACAGGTCGGCCAGATAGAACAGTTGCGCCATGCTGACCTCAGGACGACACGGGGGTACGCATGGTGACGAACTCTTCGGCGGCCGTTGGGTGCACGCCAATGGTTTCATCGAATAGCTGCTTGGTTGCGCCAGCTTTAAGCGCCACGGCTAGCCCCTGCACGATTTCACCTGCGTCCGGGCCAACCATATGACAGCCCAGTACGCGGTCTGTGGCGCTATCCACTACCAACTTCATCAGCGTGCGTTCCTGGCTTTCGGTCATGGTCAGTTTCATCGGCCGGAAGCGGCTTTCAAAGACCGTGACGCTGTAGCCCTCCTCCTTCGCCTGCTCTTCACTAAGCCCGACTGTGCCGATATTCGGCAGGCTGAATACGGCCGTTGGAATCAGCCGGTAGTCGACCTTGCGGTACTCTTCAGGTCTGAACAAACGCCGGGCGACCGCCATGCCTTCAGCCAGTGCAACCGGTGTGAGCTGCACGCGGCCGATCACATCACCAATCGCGAGAATTGACGGTGTACTTGTTTGGTATTGCTCATCGACCTTGATAAAACCGCGTTCGTCCAACTCGACCTGAGTGTTTTCCAGCCCCAGGTTATCCAGCATCGGCCGGCGCCCAGTGGCGTAAAAGATGCAGTCAGCCTCAAGCACGCGACCGTCCTTGAGGGTGGCCTGTAGACTGCCATCGCTCTGTTTATCGATGCTGGCGATATCGCTGTTAAATTGCAGATCCACACCGCGTTTATTCAGTTCGTCCTGCAGGTGCAGCCGCACGGCCTTGTCAAACCCGCGCAGGAACAAATCACCGCGATAAAGCAGCGAGGTGCGGGCGCCCAGTCCGTTGAAGATCGAAGCGAATTCCACGGCGATATAACCGCCGCCCACCACGAGCACCCGCTTGGGCAGTTGCTCAAGGAAGAAGGCTTCATTCGAGCCGATGGCATGTTCATGCCCCGGGATTTCAGGAATCTGCGGCCAGCCGCCAGTGGCGATCAGGATGTGCTTGGCGCTGTAGCGTTGACCGCCAAGCTCAACACTGTGCGCGTCGACAATCCGTGCGTGGCCTTCCAGCAAGGTCACGCCGCTGTTTACCAGCAGGTTGCGGTAGATGCCATTAAGCCTGTCGATTTCGCGGTTCTTGTTGGCGATCAATGTAGCCCAGTCGAAGTTCGCGCTGCCCAGTGACCAGCCGAATCCGTGGGCCTGCTCAAAGTCCTCGGCGAAGTGCGCGCCGTACACCAACAGCTTTTTCGGCACACAACCAACGTTGACACAGGTGCCGCCCAGGTAGCGGCTTTCAGCAACGGCCACCCGCGCACCGTAACCAGCGGCAAAGCGCGCCGCACGCACACCGCCGGAACCGGCACCGATCACAAACAGGTCAAAATCGTAGGTCATTTCAGCCTCCAGAACAGGCCGCCAGCATACCCCAAGGCGCGCCAGCACCTAAACTTGCAGCATGCGAAACAGGAGAACAGTGATGCGCCCTACCCTGACTCATCTTGCTCTGCACGTGCCGGACTTGGATGCGTGCGTAGCCTTTTATGAGCAATTCTGTGCGATGCGGGTGATTCATCAGCGCGCAGGTAAAGGCTCAAGAATTGTCTGGATGGCCGAGCCCGGCAAGGAACACAGCTTTATCTTCGTGATTATGCCCGGCGGCCAGGACCGCCAACTGGCTGCGGATGACTACAGCCACTTTGGCTTTGCTCTGGAGAGTCGCGAGCAGGTCGACAGCATTGCAACCCAGGCAAAAATTGCCGGCTGTCTGGTCTGGGAGCCACGTGATGAGCCCTACCCCGTTGGCTATTACTGCGGTCTGCGTGACCCGGCAGGCAACTATGTGGAGTTCAGTTACGGCCAGCCATTAGGGCCTGGCGCTGAGCATATGCCGTTGCCCTGAACGCACACAGCCACCCGAAGGTGGCTGTGTAGTCTGGCTATCAATCCTGAATCAGTAGGCTTTGCCAGTCTTGTAGAGGTTCTCGAAGCAGAAGTTGGTAGCCTCGATATAGCCTTCAGCACCACCACAATCGAAGCGCTTGCCCTTGAACTTATAGGCCATCACGCAGCCGTTCTGCGCCTGTTTCATCAGTGCGTCGGTGATCTGGATTTCGCCGCCCTTGCCAGGCTCGGTTTGCTCGATCAGTTCAAAGATATCCGGGGTGAGGATATAGCGACCGATGATCGCCAGGTTTGACGGTGCATCTTCCGGGCGCGGCTTCTCGACCATGCTGTTGACCCGGTAGATGTCGTCACGAATCATCTCACCGGCGATTACACCGTACTTATGGGTCTCCTCCGGCGGTACTTCCTGAATGGCCACAATCGAGCAACGGAACTGGTTATACAGCTTGACCATCTGCGTTAGTACCGCGTCGCCTTCAAGGTTCATGCACAGGTCGTCAGCCAGCACCACGGCGAAAGGCTCGTCACCAATCAGCGGACGGCCACAGAGAATGGCGTGGCCGAGGCCTTTCATTTCCACCTGACGGGTGTAGGAAAAGCTGCATTCATCGATCAGGCGACGGATGCCAACCAGGTATTTTTCCTTGTCAGTGTCGCGGATCTGGTGCTCAAGCTCGTAGCTGATGTCGAAGTGGTCTTCCAGGGCGCGTTTGCCGCGGCCAGTGATCATGGCAATTTCCGTCAACCCGGCTTCCAGCGCCTCTTCGACGCCGTATTGGATCAGCGGCTTGTTCACAATCGGCAGCATTTCCTTGGGCATGGCCTTGGTGGCTGGCAGAAAACGGGTACCGTAACCGGCTGCTGGGAACAAGCATTTCTTGATCATGAGAGACCTTGGAGGATGAAGGGGTAAAAATTGCGTGCGCAGTTTATCAGGCTGCACTGGCCTTACAATGCCCCTGCGCAGGGCGACCAATACCACGGTAGAGAAAACCCAGCTCAGCCAACTGCGCGGCATCGTAGATATTGCGCCCGTCAAACAGCACAGGCATACGCATCAAGCCACGAATGCATGCGAAGTCGGGCTGGCGGAATTGCTTCCATTCAGTGACCAACACCAGCGCATCCGCGCCTTCAACAACGCTATATGGCGACGTGCTCAAGCGCAGCTGGCCGCTGCTGATCGCCTGGCCATAGCGCTCTGCCAGAGCCGTTGTGGCGACCGGGTCGCACGCCTGAACGCTGACGCCCGCTGCCAACAAGGCATCCAGCAGAACCAAGCTGGGCGCTTCACGCAGGTCATCGGTGCCTGGTTTGAAAGCCAAGCCCCACAGCGCCACCACTCGCCCTTGCCAATAGCCGGAGAAATGCTCACGCAGCGCCTGGAACAACAGGGTTTTCTGCAATGCGTTACGGGCTTCGACTGCGCGCAGGATGCCGGGTTCAATGCCCTCTTGCTCTGCGCAGCGAATCAACGCCCGTACATCCTTGGGGAAGCACGAGCCGCCATAGCCGCAACCAGCGTAGATAAAGTGAGTGCCAATGCGCTTGTCGCTGCCGATGCCGCGGCGTACATCTTCGATATCAACATCCAGGCGCGCACATAGACTGGCCATTTCGTTGATAAAGGAAATCTTGGTGGCCAGAAAGGCGTTGGCGGCATATTTGCTGAACTCTGCCGCGCGCAGGCCCATGCATAACAAGCGCTCGTGATTGCGCAGAAACGGCGCATACAGACGGCGTAAAAGCTCATGGCCACGGGGTTCATCGCAACCGACAATCACCCGATCAGGGCGCATAAAGTCGTCAATCGCCGAACCTTCCTTGAGAAATTCCGGGTTGCTCGCCAGCGTCACCGCAAAGCGCTTGCCGCGTTTGCTCAAGCGACTGTTGATGCGCTGAGCCACACGCCCGGCTGTGCCGACCGGCACCGTGGATTTATTCACCACCACGCAGCTCTGCTCAAGCTGATCGCCCAGCTCGTCGGCCACAGCCAGGACATGGGACAAGTCCGCTGAGCCATCCTCCCCGCTCGGCGTGCCGACGGCGATAAAGATGATTTCGGCCTGCTTGATGCCTTCTTTCAGATGCTGGCTAAAACTCAGCTGAGCGCTACTCAGATGCGTTTGCAGCATGGCCTCCAGCCCAGGCTCGTAAATCGGTGACTGGCCACGGGCAAGCCGTGCCACACGCTGCGCATCGCGCTCAACGCAGATCACCCGATTGCCCATCTCGGCAAAACAGGCCGCCGACACCAGCCCTACATAGCCTGCGCCAATCACACAAATCCGCATCGCCTGCACTCCTCACTGAGTTACCGCGATTGCAGCTAAAGCAGATGGCAGGCGTATGACATGCGCAAGACGCTCGGATGACAGCGCTAGATGTACAAATTCCGGGCACAAAAAAACCGGCTACGAAAGCCGGTTTTAGTGGATTTCAGGTTCGCGGGCGAACATCTGAAATCATGTACATGGTGCCCGAAGCCGGGGTCGAACCGGCACGAGGTTACCCTCGAGGGATTTTAAGTCCCTTGCGTCTACCGATTTCGCCATTCGGGCGGTAGCGCTGCGTTGCGAGGCTTGGACTATATACAGCCCTTGGATGCCTCGCAAGGCCTGAATCTTGAATGAAAAAGCCTCGTAAATCAGTGATCTACGAGGCTTTTCTAATTGGAGGCTGAGGTCGGAATCGAACCGGCGTTCACGGATTTGCAATCCGGTGCATAACCACTCTGCTACTCAGCCTTGAAACTAAACGGACCGTATCAGACGGCCCGTTGAAAACTGGAGCGGGAAACGAGACTCGAACTCGCGACCCCGACCTTGGCAAGGTCGTGCTCTACCAACTGAGCTATTCCCGCTTGTCGTGTTGACGGGCGCCATTCTATAGCTTCGGAGCTTTCCGTCAACCCCTTGATTCAAAAAAGCTTATTTCTTTTCAGAGGTGATCCGCAGGTGCGGCCACGCCGCCAGCAGGTACTGCACCATGGACCAGAGCGTAAGCACTGCAGCAATGATCAGTAGTGCGTAACCGAGTAAAACCCAGAGGGTAAAGGTTGGCGGATTGGCCAGCAGGATTACCAGAGCTACCATCTGCGCAGCGGTTTTCCACTTAGCCAACTGAGATACCGCAACCTGTGCACGGGCACCAAGCTCGGCCATCCACTCACGCAAGGCGGACACGACGATTTCGCGACCGATAATGATTGCTGCCGACAAGGTCAGCCACAGGTTGGAGTGCTCATCCACCAACAACACCAGCGCAACAGCAACCATTAGTTTGTCGGCGACCGGATCAAGAAAGGCGCCAAAGGGGGTGCTCTGCTCCCAGCGGCGCGCCAGGTAACCATCCAGCCAGTCGGTGGCCGCTGCAATGGCGAACACTGCACTGGCGGCCCAGTAACTCCAACTGAAAGGAAGGTAGAACAGCAGAATAAACACCGGAATCAGCAGAACCCGGAGCACGGTAAGCAGGTTGGGGATATTCATCGACACAACTTGGCTGTAAAGAGAGCCGGCATTCTACTCGCTGTGCAGTGCGGCATAAATCGACTCGGCAAGCTTTTTACTGATACCGGGCGCTTTGGCAATTTCTTCGATGCTCGCACGGGACAATTCTTGCAACCCGCCAAAATGATTGAGCAACTCACGCCGCCGCTTGGGGCCTACACCGGCAACCTCTTCAAGCGTCGACGTGCGCCGGGTCTTGCCGCGTCGTGCTCGGTGGCCGGTAATGGCAAATCGGTGCGATTCATCGCGGATTTGCTGGATCAGGTGCAGGGCTGGCGAGTTACCCGGCAAGGTGAACTCATGCGCGGCATCATTCAGGTACAGGGTTTCCAGACCCGGCTTGCGCGTGGTGCCCTTGGCCACGCCGAGCAAAATCAGATCGGGCACTGCAAGCTCTTCCAACACTTCACGCGCCATGGCTAATTGGCCTTTACCGCCGTCTACCAGGAGGATATCGGGCAGCTTGCCTTCGCCATCTTTGATCTTGCTGAAGCGCCGCGTCAGCGCCTGTTGCATGGCAGCGTAATCGTCGCCCGGCGTCACGCCTTCAATGTTGTAGCGGCGGTAATCGGATTTCAGCGGGCCTTCCGGGCCAAATACCACGCAGGAAGCCACGGTCGCCTCACCACTGGAGTGACTGATATCGAAACACTCCAGGCGCTGCGGTACTTCATCCATATCCAGCGCCTGAGCCAGGGCATCAAAGCGTGCAGCCACATGTTCACGATTAGCCAGGCGAGCTGCCAAAGCCTGCTCGGCGTTAGTCACTGCCAGCTGTTGCCAGCGTGCGCGGGTGCCGCGTACGCGATAGCTGATGCTCAGCTCGCGGCCGCGTGACTCATCGATGGCTGCAATCAGTGTGGGGAAATCCTCGTGTTGGGCATTGACGATCAATTCACTCGGCAAGTCGCGCTCCTGACTGCTCAGGTAGTACTGCGCCAGGAAGGCCAGGAGAACGTCACTGCCCTCCTCTTCAATCGCCACTTGCGGGAAGAAATTCTTGCTGCCCAGCACCCGCCCGCCGCGCACACTGATCAAGTGCACGCATGCGCCACCGGGGTTGACCATGGCGGCGACCACATCCACATCGCCTGTACCGCCTTCCATGCTCTGTTGATCCTGTACCCGGCGCAGCAGCGAAATCTGGTCGCGCAGCGCTGCCGCGCGCTCGAAATCCAGAGTCATGGCCGCAGCCTGCATGCCACTCGACAACTCATCGGTCAGCGCGTTGCTGCGGCCCTCAAGGAACATCACCGAGTGGCGTACATCTTCGGCGTACTCGGCCGGCTCGACCAAGCCGACACAGGGGGCTTTACAGCGCTTGATCTGATACTGCAGGCAGGGGCGTGTACGGTTCTTATAGAAACTGTCCTCGCATTGGCGCACCAGAAAGGTCTTTTGCAGCAGGTTGAGGCTTTCACGAATAGCGCCGGCACTTGGATAGGGGCCGAAATAGCGCCCCTTCAACTTCTTCGCGCCGCGATGAATGCTTAACCGTGGAAAATCGCCGTCGGAGAGCAGCACATAGGGATAGGACTTATCGTCACGCAGCAGGATGTTGTAGGGCGGCCGCCATTCCTTGATCAGCGTTTGCTCAAGCAGCAGTGCTTCGGTTTCATTGGCGGTGATGGTGGTTTCAATCTGGGCGATTCGACCCACCAGCGCGGCGGTCTTCGGCGCCAGGCCGCTCTGGCGAAAGTAACTAGCCAGACGCTTTTTCAGGTTTTTGGCTTTACCGACATAGAGCAGCTTGGCGTCCGCATCGAACATGCGGTAGACGCCGGGGCGACCGCTGCAGGTGGAAAGAAACGCGCTGGAATCGAATGTCGCGCGGCTGTCTTCAGTTGCTGGCATCAATCATGCCGTGGCGCACGGCCAGCAGGGCCAGCTCGACATCGCTGGTGATCGACAGCTTTTCGAAGATGCGATAGCGATAGGTGTTTACGGTTTTCGGCGACAGGCAGAGCTTGTCGGAAATCGTCTGCACCTTCTGGCAGCCGGCAATCATCAGGGCAATCTGGATTTCCCGCTCGGAGAGCAGATCGAACGGCGAGTTACTGCTTTGCGGCTGAAAAGATTTTAGCGCCAGCTGCTGGGCAATTTGCGGGCTGATATAGCGCTGACCGCTGAACACCATGCGAATGGCTTGAACCATTTCTTCCAAGGCCGCGCCCTTGGTCAGATAGCCGGCGGCACCGGCCTGTAACAGGCGCGTTGGAAAAGGATCTTCTTCACAGACGGTGACGGCAACAACTTTGAGGTCAGGATGGCTGCGAATCAGTTTGCGCGTGGCTTCCAGACCACCGATGCCTGGCATCTTGATGTCCATCAGGACAACATCGGGCTTCAGTTCGCGGGCTTTCTTCAGGGACTCTTCGCCGGATTCGGCTTGGCCAACCACCTGCAAACCATCGATGTCGGCCAGCATGCGAGTAATGCCGGTGCGTACCAGGTCGTGGTCATCAACAACAAGAACTCTGATCAAGCGTCACCCCGGTCGACATCAACTGCTTGGAGCAGTTGCTGGGTTGAAAGTCTGGCGTGTTAAGTCACCAGCTTGGCGCATAACCGTCAAAAGGCAAGCGTCAATAAATGATCGCTAAACGACGGCCAGAGGAATTTGGCGGAAGCGGTGAGATTCGAACTCACGGAAGAGTTTCCCCTTCGACGGTTTTCAAGACCGTTGCATTCAACCGCTCTGCCACGCTTCCGGCGATTGCGGGCGGCAATCTTACCCGAACGCAACACGCTGTCAAACTCTGTGTATTGGCTGGTTAACTGGCTCTGCTATGATCGGGCCTGACCTTGGTCACGGAACCATCAGCCATTTCAGGAGTGTCGCCATGAACGAACACAATTATGCACTTGAGCATACTCAGGTTGAGCAGCAGGAAGTCAGCCGCGTCCTGCGCAACACGTATGGCCTGCTGGCCATTACCCTGGCTTTCAGCGGCCTGGTTGCGTACATCGCGCAACGCGCCAATGTGCCTTACCCGAATATCTTCGTGGTTTTGATCGGTTTCTACGGCTTGTTCTTCCTTACCGCCAAACTGCGTAATTCGGCCTGGGGGCTGGTTTCCACCCTCGCCTTGACCGGTTTTATGGGCTACACCCTCGGCCCGATCCTCAATCGCTACATGGGCATGGCCAACGGTGCAGAAGTTGTCAGCTCGGCGTTCGCCATGACAGCCCTGGTGTTCTGCGGTCTGTCGGCTTACGTGCTGACCACCCGCAAGGACATGAGCTTCCTCAGTGGTTTCATCACTGCTGGTTTCTTTGTCCTGCTGGGCGCGATGGTTGCTGGCTTCTTCTTCGAAATCAGTGGCCTGCAGCTGGCGATCAGTGCAGGTTTCGTGCTGTTTTCCTCGGTCTGCATCCTGTATCAGACCAGCGCAATCATCCATGGTGGTGAGCGCAACTACATCATGGCGACCATCAGCCTGTATGTATCGATCTACAACCTGTTCGTCAGCCTGCTGCAAATTTTCGGCATCATGGGCAGCGACGACTGATTCAACGTGCTGTGCAAAGCCCGCTTCGGCGGGCTTTTTTATGCAAGCCATCCATGGCCTGCACCATTCGCCGTTGCGAGCGACGTTAAAAATAACTCCCGATCATTTTTTATGCCGGCCGCGCGCATCTTGGTGACTCAGGCTTTATCATTCCGGCAAATCGGCTTGCTAGGTTCGCTATGAAGTTTGCCATCGCCCTCTTTTCCCCGCCGCATGCGCCCTCCTCGCGCAGAGCCTTACGTTTTGCTCAGGCCGCGTTGGCGGGCGGGCACCAGATCGTGCGTCTGTTTTTCTACCAGGATGGCGTACACAGTGCCTCAAGCAATGTGGTCAACGCCCAGGATGAACTGGACTTACCGCGCGAGTGGCGTGAATTCGTTCAGGCCCAGCAACTCGACAGTGTGGTCTGCATCGCGGCAGCCCTGCGCCGTGGCGTATTGAACGCCGATGAGGCGCAGCGCTATTCGCGTAGCGCAGCCAATCTGGAATCGCCGTGGGAGTTGTCTGGCCTGGGCCAGTTGCATGAGGCCGCGCAGTTGGCTGATCGCCTGGTGTGTTTCGGAGGCCCATGACATGAGCAAATCCTTGCTGATCATCAGCCGCCAGTCACCTTGGTCCGGGCCATCTGCCCGGGAAGCTCTGGATATCGCCTTGGCTGGCGGTGCCTTCGACTTGCCAATCGGCATGCTGTTTCTCGATGACGGTGTATTCCAGCTGAGCAGCGCACAGCAACCGACCACCCTGCAACAGAAAGACTTGGGCGCCAATCTGCAAGCGCTGCCAATGTTTGGTGTCGAGGCGTTGTATGTCGCCCAGCGCAGTCTGGCCGAGCGCGGCCTGCTGGGGCCGCCCATGCGTCTGGCCGCCGAATGCCTGGATGATGCCGCGCTAAGCGCCTTGATTGACCGTTACGACCAGGTGATTACGCTCTGATGGCTACCTTGCACGTGCTTTCCCACTCGCCCTTTACCGATAGCCGTTTGAGCAGCTGCCTGCGCCTGCTCGGCAGCCAGGATGCTCTGCTGCTCTGTGGTGATGCGGTGCATGCCTTGCAGGCAGGCAGCGCGCAGCGTCAGGCGCTGGAGCTGATGCCCGAAGCCATCGCGCTGTATGCCCTGGCTGAAGATGTGCAGGCGCGCGCTCTTGCTTACCCTGCTCGGCTCACCCTGGTCGATTACCCCGCCTTTGTTGCCCTGAGCTGCCAATACGACAAGGTAAACACCTGGCTATGAGCACGCTGAATGTTGAAGGTCGCAATCTCGCACTGGACAAGGACGGCTATCTGCTCGACCTCGCCGATTGGTCCGAGACCAGCGCGCACGCACTGGCGCAACGTGAAGGCATCAACTTGAGTGCCGAGCACTGGGAAATCCTCTGGCTGGTGCGCAGCTTTTACGATGAATTTCAGCTTTCGCCGGCTAATCGCCCACTGATCAAATTCGTTGCCAGCAAACTCGGCCCCGAAAAAGGCAACAGCCTCAACCTCAATCGTCTGTTCAATGGCGCTCCTGCCAAACTTGCCGCCAAGCTGGCGGGCCTGCCCAAGCCGACCAATTGCCTATGAACCTGGTTACCCCGCCGGAACACCCTTTTGCACAATTTGTACGCATTCTCGGTAAAGGCAAGCGCGGTGCGCGCAACCTGACCCGCGAGGAGGCCCGTGACGCCATGGGCATGCTACTGGATGGTCAGGCCGAAGAAAGCCAGTTGGGAGCATTTCTGATGCTGCTGCGGCACAAGGAAGAAAGCGCCGAGGAAATGGCCGGTTTTGCCGAGGCCGTGCGCGCACGCTTGCAGGCACCAGCGATTCAGGTTGATCTGGATTGGCCAAGCTATGCCGGCAAGAAGCGTCACCTACCGTGGTTTCTGCTGGCGGCCAAGGCACTGGCCAACAGCGGTATTCGCATTCTGCTGCACGGCGGCGGCCCGCACACAACCGGGCGTATGTACAGCGAGCAGCTACTCGAAATCCTTGACATTCCACTGTGCCGCAACTGGAGCAGCGTCGAGCAGGCACTGGCGCAACATCGCCTGGCATTTATTCCGCTGGGCGACTGGATGCCGCAACTGCAAGGGATGATCGACCTGCGCAATATCCTCGGCCTGCGCTCACCGATTCATTCGCTGGCGCGCATCCTCAACCCGTTGCGCGCGCGTTGCGGCCTGCAGAGCATCTTTCATCCGGGTTATCAGGCGGTGCACCGCGAAGCCAGTCAGTTGCTCGGTGATAACGCGGTGGTGATCAAGGGTGAAGGCGGCGAAATCGAGATCAACCCGGACGCCACCAGCCACCTGTACGGCACAACCCAGGGTGAGAACTGGGACGAAGAATGGCCTGCGCTTTCGCCACTGCGTCACGTAAAACCCGAAGCGCTGGAGCCTGCTCATCTGGCCGACTTCTGGCGCGGGGACGTTGCCGATGATTACGGCCAGCTTGCCGTGATCAGCACCATGGCGCTGGCCTTGCGCGCCCTCGGCGAGCCGCGCGAACACGCATTGGATCGCGCGGCTCAGCTGTGGGTCGCGCGCAATCAGAGGCTGGCTTGAGCCCCTTCGAACCAGGCCAGTTTCTCTCTTAACTGCACCACTTCGCCGACGATCACCAGGGTCGGCGCGTGCACTTCATGCTCTGCCACCAGCTCAGCCAGATTGGCCAATGTACCGGTAAACACTCGCTGGTTCTGCGTGGTGCCCTGCTGAATCAAGGCTGCGGGCGTGGAAGCGGAACGACCGTGAGCTATCAGTTGCTGGCAGATCATCGGCAGACCCACCAGCCCCATATAGAACACCAACGTCTGGCTGCTAGCCGTCAATTCCCCCCACGGCAGGTTGCTGCTGCCATCTTTCAGGTGCCCAGTGACGAAACGTACCGACTGAGCATGATCACGATGAGTCAGCGGGATGCCGGCATAAGCCGCGCAGCCTGAGGCAGCGGTGATGCCCGGCACAACCTGAAACGGAATACCGTGGGCGGCCAGCTCTTCAATTTCCTCGCCACCGCGACCGAAGATAAACGGGTCACCGCCCTTGAGGCGCAGCACACGTTTGCCCTCTTTAGCCAAGCTGACCAAGCGCTGATTGATCTGCTCCTGCGGCAGCGCATGCTCGGCGCGTTGTTTGCCCACATAGATACGCTCGGCGTCACGTCGGCATAGCTCGATAATGGCTGGCGCCACCAGGCGGTCGTAGAGAACCACATCGGCTTGTTGCATCAGGCGCAGTGCGCGAAAGGTCAGCAAATCCGGGTCACCCGGCCCGGCACCGACCAGGTACACCTCACCCAGGGCACGAGGCGCGATACCGGTAATTTTCTCCTCCAGCAGGCGCTGGCCCTCCTGCAACTTGCCAGCGAAAACACTCTCGGCCACCTGCCCCTGAAACACGTCCTCCCAGAACACTCGGCGCTGCTGCACATCAGGGAACAGGCCTTTGACCTGGGCACGGAAACGTTTAGCCAGACCGGCGAGTTGGCCATAGGTAGCCGGAATCCAGGTCTCGATCTTGGCGCGAATCAGGCGCGCCAACACGGGCGCATCACCACCACTGGTCACTGCAACGATAAGCGGTGATCGATCGACAATCGCCGGGAAGATCACGCTGCACAGCTTCGGCGCATCCACGACATTGACCGGAATACCCAAGGCCTGGGCCTGTTGGGAAATCTCGGCATTCAACGGCTCATCATCGGTTGCCGCAATGACCAGCACCACCGCTTGCAGATCGGCCGGCTGATAAGGCCGCAGCAGCACTTCACCCTGACTGGCGGTGGCCATGGCACACAACTCGTCACGGATCTCTGGTGCCACAACCCGCAGCCTGGCGCCTGCATCACTGAGCAGACGGGACTTGCGCAGCGCAACTTCGCCGCCGCCAACCACCAGCACCAGGCGATCTTGCAGTTTGTGGAACAGGGGAAGGAAATCCATGGCGCCGCTCTCGGTCGGGGTCGGGTAAACAAAACGGGGCGGCACTGGCCGCCCCGTCGCCGGTCACTGAAATCAGTCTTAGCCGATGATTTCGATGCCGCCCATATAAGGTTTGAGCACCTCCGGTACGCGGATGCTGCCATCGGCCTGCTGGTAGTTCTCCAGCACGGCCACCAGGGTACGCCCCACCGCCAGGCCAGAGCCGTTGAGGGTGTGCAGCAGCTCCGGTTTGCCGGTTTCCGGGTTACGGTAGCGCGCCTGCATACGGCGGGCCTGGAAGTCGCCGCAGTTGGAGCACGAGGAAATCTCGCGGTATTTGTCCTGGCTCGGCACCCAAACTTCCAGGTCATAAGTCTTCACCGCGCCAAAGCCCATGTCACCGGTGCACAGCGCCAGTTTGCGGTATGGCAGCTCAAGCAGCTGCAGCACGCGCTCGGCGTTGGCGGTCAGGCTTTCCAGCGCTTCAAAAGACTTGCTCGGCTCAACGATCTTCACCATCTCGACCTTGTCGAACTGGTGCTGACGGATCATGCCGCGGGTATCACGGCCGGATGCACCGGCTTCACTGCGAAAGCACGGCGTATGCGCGACCAGTTTCAGCGGCAGCTGCTTGGCATCGAGAATCTCACCGGCAACGATATTGGTCAGCGACACTTCAGCGGTCGGGATCAGGTACAGATCGGCTTCGCCTTCGCGGGCGATCTTGAACAGGTCTTCTTCGAACTTCGGCAGCTGGCCGGTGCCTTGCAGCGCTGGGGCCTGCACCAGATACGGCGTGTAGGCTTCTTCGTAGCCATGTTCGCTGGTGTGCAGGTTGATCATGAACTGCGCCAGGGCGCGGTGCATGCGGGCAATCGGCCCGCGCAGCACGGCAAAGCGCGCGCCGGACAGCTTGGCGGCGGTCTCGAAATCCAGCCAGCCATGTTGCTCGCCCAAGGCGACGTGATCCTGAATCGGGAAGTCAAAGCTGCGCGGTGTGCCCCAGCGCGATACCTCGACGTTGCCCTCCTCGTCTTCACCAATCGGCACCGACTCGTGCGGCAGGTTGGGAATGTTCAGCAACAGGTTGTCCAGCTCGGTCTGGATGGCATCCAGCTCGCGCTTGCCCTCTTCCAGATCGCTGCCCATCTTGTCCACTTCGGCCAGCAGCGGCGCAATGTCTTCACCACGCTGCTTGGCCTGGCCAATGGACTTGGAGCGGCTGTTGCGCTCAGCCTGCAGCTGCTCGGTGCGGGTCTGCACGGTCTTGCGCTGGGCTTCCAGGGCTTCGAAACGGGCGACATCAAGGACAAAGCCACGGGTGGCCAGGCGCTCGGCCACTTCTTGGAGCTGGGTACGAACGAGTTTGGAATCGAGCATGTTCTGGTCTCAACACTTCACAAAGGTTTGCATGGCCTGGGCCATGACGCGCAATGCCGCGCAGTTTAAGGCTTTAACAGGGTTGGGTGCCACACTGCAGGTTCGCGCGTGCTGCTACTGATAGAGACGTGCCAGGGCAAAACCGCCCCACACGGCGAGCACACCGCCGACCACACTGCACAGCAGGTAGGCAAACGCCTCATTGTGACGACCACTTTCAAACAGTTTGAGCAACTCTAGACTGAAAGAGGAAAAGGTGGTGAAACCGCCGAGCAGGCCGATGATCAGGCCACTGCGCAACTCGATTGGCAGGTCACTGCGTAGCAGGAACAAACCGGATAACAGACCGATCACTAGACACCCGATGATATTCACGGTGAAGGTGCCCAGGTAGAAGTGCCGAGGCCATTGCGCCACCACCCAACTGGCGGTGAGAAAACGCAGTACGGAGCCCACGGCACCGCCGAGTGCTACAGCCATGGCTACACGAATCATGGTTTTCTCCGTTGCCGAGGGCTATTGCGATCCTGATTTTTCAGGTGCTGCAGCTTATCGCGAATTTTCAGCTCCAGACCTCGTGGCACTGGCTGGTAATACTCACGCGGCGCGAAGGTTTCAGGAAAGTAGTCTTCGCCTGCCGCATAGGCATCCGGCTCATCATGGGCATAGCGGTACTCATCGCCATAGCCCAGCTCTTTCATCAGTTTGGTCGGCGCATTACGCAGGTGCAGCGGGACTTCCTGCGAACCATGTTCAGCAGCATCACGCTTGGCGGCGTTGAAGGCGTTGTAGACCGCGTTGCTTTTCGGTGCGCAGGCCAGGTAGACAATCGCCTGCGCCACGGCCAGCTCACCTTCAGGGCTGCCCAGGCGCTCCTGCACATCCCAGGCATTCAGGCACAGGGTCAGCGCGCGCGGGTCGGCGTTACCGATATCCTCGCTGGCCATCCGCACCACGCGGCGGGCGATATACAGCGGATCGCAGCCGCCATCGAGCATGCGTGCAAACCAGTACAGCGCTCCGTCCGGGCTGGAGCCGCGCACGGATTTGTGCAGCGCGGAAATCTGGTCGTAAAAAGCCTCCCCGCCCTTGTCGAAACGCCGGCGGGTATCGCCCAGCAGATTGAGCAGCAAGTCACTGCTGATCTCACCCCCGTCTTCGGCCAGGTCCGCAGCATTCTCAAGAAAGTTGAGCAGGCGGCGGCCATCACCATCGGCGGCGGCCTGGAGAATCGTGAAACTTTCGTCCGGCAGGCTCAGCTGCCGTTCACCCAGGCCCTTTGGATCACTCAAGGCGCGCGAGACCAGTTTGCGCAGCGCGCTTTCATCCAGGCTTTTCAGCACATACACGCGCGCCCGTGATAGCAAGGCGTTATTCAGCTCGAAGGAGGGGTTTTCCGTGGTGGCGCCGATAAAGATAAGCGTGCCGTCTTCCACGTAAGGCAGAAAGGCATCCTGCTGCGACTTGTTGAAACGGTGTACTTCGTCGACAAACAGGATGGTCTGGCGGCCGTATTGCGCGGCATGCTGCTGCGCCACTTCTACGGCCTGGCGGATTTCCTTGACGCCAGAGAGCACGGCGGAAATGGTTTCGAAATGCGCGTCGGAAACCTGCGCCAACAAGCGCGCCAGGGTGGTCTTACCGACACCTGGCGGGCCCCAGAAGATCATCGAATGCAGGGCGCCCTGCTCCAGCGCCTCACGCAAGGGTTTACCACGGGCCAGCAAATGCTCCTGACCCACATACTCATCCAGGCTGGTAGCACGCAGCCGGGCAGCCAGGGGTTGAGCAACGGGGGCCTTGCGAAACAGATCCATGACTGCGGTTTAACGCCTCGGGTGCGGGGTGCTTACTCTTGGATCACGTCGGCACCGGCCGGGATCTCGAAGGTGAATTGCGCATCATCCTGCGGCTCGTTCATCTTCACGTTGAGAAACAGGATGTTGGTGCGCTGACCGATGCTGTCAATCAGTTGCATATCGTTGAGCACCTTGTTGCGAAATGACAGGCGCAGGCTGTCGAACAGGGTGTCCTTGGATTTTGGCTTGAGGATGAAATCGACCACGCTGCCGCCTTCGTTATGGCTGATCTCGAAGTTCTCACGAATCTTCGACACGTCACCGGATAGCAGCAGCGCTGGGGTGTGGGTCAGGCGTTGATCGAGGGTCTGGATGGTCACCTGTTGCAGGTCCGGGTCATATAGCCAGACCTTCTCGCCATTGGATACCAGCAACTGCTCCATCGGCGCATCGGTGTGCCAGCGGAACAGGCCAGGGCGTTTCAGCGACAACTGGCCAGCGGTTTCCTGCAGCTGGGTGCCGCTGCCGTCCAGGGTCAGCTGGGAAAAACGCGCGTTGATGGTCTGCGCCTGGTTAAGTAACTCGGTTAGGCGTTGAATGGCCACTTCATCATCGGCTACAGCGGCGATGCTGGTAAAACTCAGCAGGGTCAGCACTAACATGCGAATCAGGCGCATGGGGGTCCTCATCTATTCGGGTATTCGGGGCAGCAATCTGGGTCGGGCACTAGTCGCGCATCGGGCCTGGAGCTATGACCTCGCGCGAGCCATTGGTGTTCATTGAGGTAACCACACCGGCCATTTCCATGGCTTCAATCATGCGCGCAGCGCGGTTGTAGCCAATTTTCAGTTTGCGCTGAACGGCGGAAATCGAGGCGCGACGGCTTTCAAGGACGAAATTGACCGCCTCATCGTAAAGCGGGTCGGCTTCGCTGCCTTCACCACCGCCCTCGCCGCTGCCGCCCTCAAAACCACTCCCTGACTCCTCGACGCCATTGAGAATGTCATCGATGTAGTCAGGCGTGCCGCGTTGCTTCCAGGCCTCGACCACCCTGTGGACTTCATCATCGGATACGAAGGCGCCGTGTACGCGAATCGGCAGGCTGGTGCCGGGCGGCATATAGAGCATGTCACCATGGCCGAGCAGTTGCTCGGCGCCACCCTGGTCGATAATGGTGCGCGAGTCGATCTTGCTCGATACCTGGAAGGCCATACGGGTCGGGATGTTGGCCTTGATCAGGCCGGTAATCACGTCCACCGAGGGGCGCTGAGTCGCGAGAATCAGGTGAATCCCCGCGGCACGGGCTTTCTGCGCGATACGAGCGATCAGCTCTTCGACCTTTTTACCAACGATCATCATCATGTCGGCAAATTCATCGACCACCACCACGATGGTTGGCAGGGTTTTCAGCAGCGGCGCTTCATCGTGCATGCTTTCGCGCTTGTACAGCGGATCGGCGAGCGGCTCGCCGGCCTCTTCCGCATCCTTGACCTTGCGGTTGAAGCCGGCCAGGTTGCGCACGCCCATCTTTGACATCAGCTTGTAGCGCCGTTCCATCTCGGCTACCGACCAGCGCAGGGCGTTGGCGGCTTCCTTCATGTCGGTCACTACCGGACAGAGCAGGTGCGGAATACCTTCGTAGATCGACAATTCGAGCATTTTCGGGTCGATCATGATCAAGCGCGCGTCTTCTGGGCTCGATTTGAACAGGATCGACAGGATCATTGCGTTGACCCCCACCGATTTACCCGAACCGGTGGTACCTGCCACCAGCAAGTGCGGCATGCGCGCCAGGTCGGTGATGATCGGTTTGCCGGCAATGTCGTGGCCCAGCGCCAGGGTGACCGGCGATTTGGCGTCGTCGTACTCCGGCGAGGACAGCACCTCGGAGAAACGCACGATCTGCCGGTCTTCATTGGGTATCTCGATACCGACCGTGGTTTTACCTGGAATAACTTCAACCACGCGCACGCTGGTTACAGCTAGTGAGCGCGCCAGGTCTTTAGCCAGGTTGGCGATGCGACTGACTTTAACCCCGGCTGCCGGTTGAATTTCGTAGCGGGTGATCACCGGGCCTGGGTGGATCGAGTCAACCGAGACTTCTACGCCGAACTCCTTCAGCTTGAGTTCCAGCAGATGGCCGACGCCTGCCAGTGACTCGGGGGAATACGCGACTTTCTTGGTTTCGGCCGGATCGAGGATGGAGATGGGTGGCAGCGTACCCTCGATGGCGCTGTCGACGAACAGCGGCACCTGCTTTTCTTTCAAGACGCGCTTGCTGGGTTCGGGGGCTTTCGGTGCAGCTGGTGGAGTAATCACCGGAGCCGGACGGTTAACCCGCTCGCTCATGTGTTTGTTCAGCGCATCTTCGCGCTCGATCAGCCGCTCCTTGACCTTGGCCTGCTCGCGGCGATCCAGCACGATCGGAGCTGACACTTCGCTGACCCGCTCATCCACTTCACGCAGTTGTGCCACCAGTTGCTTGCGCTCCAGGCGAGCATTCCACCAGCGATTGGCCAGGCTCTGAATCAGCTCGATCAGATCAAGGGTGATCTTGCCGGTCAGGTCCATGACCTTGAACCAGGACAGATCGGTAAATACGGTCAGCCCGAACAGAAACAGGGCAATAAACAGCAAGGTACTGCCCTGTACATTTAGCGCATTAATAGCCAACTGGCCGAGGCTTTCGCCAAGAGCGCCGCCGGCCGATGCAGGCATGCTGGAACTGGCCTGGAAGTGAATATAAGCCAGCGCCGCGCCGGACAGCACCAGAAACACCAGACCGATCAGCCGCCAGGAAAATAGCCAGCCGCTCCACTGCCAGGGCTGATGACGCGCACGAAACACCTGCAGAGTTTTCACCGCGAGCAACAGCGGAAACAGATAGGCGAAATAGCCCAGGGCCATAAACAGAATATCGGCAAACCAGGCACCGGCACGACCGGCGGCGTTCTGCACCTGCTCGACATTACTGGTGTGGGTCCAGCCCGGATCGGCCGCATCGTAGGTCAGCAAAGCCATCCACAGGTACAGGCAAAGCGCGCCAAGGCCTATCAGAGCGCCTTCTTTCAATCGATAGGGCAACTGCTGACGCCAGAGAGGGGCTTGTACGGTTGGGCTAGATTTCTTCAAAACGCATCTGTTCCTGCGCCAAAGGCGCCGAATAATTGGTTAACGGCAAAATATGCAGCGATTGTACGGGTTTAGTCAGACGATACCAGAGCGAACTGTATGCATAAACAGCTCGAGTGGTTGACTCCCGCTCCTTGCCTGCTTCGGTGTAGCATATCCGCCAACATCTTCCGTGCGGCTCAATTGGAGCATGCATTCTCTTTTGTGACAAAGGCTTATGAGGTGTTTTTATGAGCGAAGTCAAGCATTCACGCTTGATCATCCTGGGCTCCGGCCCTGCCGGTTATAGCGCTGCCGTTTACGCTGCCCGCGCCAACCTCAAGCCTGTAATCATTACCGGCATTCAGCCCGGCGGTCAGCTGACCACCACCACTGAAGTGGACAACTGGCCGGGTGATGTTGAAGGACTGACCGGCCCGGCGCTGATGGAGCGTATGCAAAAGCATGCCGAGCGCTTTGAAACCGAGATCGTCTACGACCACATCCACACTGCCGAGTTGCAGTCGCGTCCTTTCACGTTGAAAGGCGACAGCGGTACTTACACCTGTGATGCACTGATTATTGCCACGGGCGCATCGGCACAGTACTTGGGCCTGCCTTCTGAAGAAGCATTCTCCGGCAAAGGTGTATCGGCCTGCGCCACCTGCGATGGTTTCTTCTATCGCAACCAGGTGGTTGCGGTAATCGGCGGCGGTAATACCGCCGTTGAAGAAGCCCTGTACCTGTCGAATATCGCCAAGGAAGTGCACCTGGTGCACCGCCGCGACAAGCTGCGCTCGGAAAAGATTCTGCAGGACAAACTGTTCGACAAGGCCACCAGCGGCAACGTGGTGCTGCACTGGAATCACCAGCTGGAAGAAGTGCTGGGCGACAACACGGGCGTTACCGGTGCACGCCTGAAGAACACCCAGACGGGTGCAACCACTGACCTGCCGCTGGCCGGTGTGTTTATTGCTATTGGCCATAAACCCAACACCGACCTGTTCCAGGGGCAGCTGGAAATGCGCGACGGTTACCTGCTGATCAAAGGTGGCAACGAAGGTAACGCTACTGCGACCAGCATCGAAGGTGTATTCGCTGCCGGTGATGTTGCCGACCATGTCTATCGTCAGGCCATTACTTCGGCTGGTGCTGGCTGCATGGCAGCGCTGGATGTCGAAAAGTTCCTCGACGCCAATTGATCGACCGCAAGGCGGGCTATCTGGCCCGCCCTGCCCTCTTCCTGCCCGATTCCGGCCCTGCCCATGCTGACGTGGTTGCAACGCGAGTCACTGGACTTTCCTCCACTTAATAGCGCGCTGCGCGATCCCAATGGACTGCTCGCGGCGGGTGGCGACTTGCGTCCTGAACGCCTGATCCAGGCCTATCGCCACGGCTGCTTTCCCTGGTTTCAGGATGGCCAGCCGATTCTCTGGTGGTCGCCCGACCCACGCACGGTTCTACTGCCTGATGAGTTGCATGTCTCGCGTAGCCTGGCCAAGGTATTGCGCCAAGGTCGCTATCGGGTAAGTTTTGATCAGGCGTTCAGCGAGGTTATTCGCGCCTGCGCCGCACCACGTAGTTATGCGGCAGAAACCTGGATAACCAGCCCCATGCAGGATGCCTACCTGGAATTGCATAGACGCGGCATCGCTCATTCGGTGGAAGTCTGGCGTGACGGTAAGCTGGTGGGCGGGCTTTACGGCTTGGCGATGGGTCAGCTGTTCTTTGGTGAGTCGATGTTCAGCCGCGCCGACAATGCATCCAAAGTAGGTTTTGCCACACTGGTTGAACGGCTGAAAGCCTGGGGTTTTGTCCTGATTGACTGCCAGATGCCCACTGAGCATCTGCTCAGTCTTGGCGCCCGAACAATTAGCCGTAATGAATTTGCGCGCCACCTCAGCCTTTATCTTGAACAGCCCAATCAGGCTGACTGGGTTGCCTAGGCGAGTTTGTCAGCCTGGCTTACACTTGGTTGAAGACTGATCCCGAGAGTCGATCATGACCGAGCTGGCCCGCCTAAAGTTTTATGCCACTCAACCACATCCCTGCAGCTATCTGCCCGACGAACAAGCCACTACGTTGTTCCTCGACCCCAGCCAGCCCATGGATGCGCAGGTGTATGCCGAACTCTCGGAAATGGGCTTTCGCCGAAGTGGCGACCACCTCTATCGCCCGCACTGCCAGCGCTGTACCGCCTGTGTTCCAGCGCGCATTCCCGCCGCACAATTCAGCCCCAACCGTCAGCAGCGACGGATTTTCAAGCGCAATCAGGATATTCAGGTGCGCCAGGTACGCCCGACATTTACCGAAGAATATTACGCGCTGTACGTGCGCTACATAGAACAGCGGCATGCCGATGGCGATATGTTCCCGCCTAATCGCGAGCAATTTTCGACCTTTCTGGTGCGCGACCTTGCGTTTTCTCGCTTCTATGAATTTCGCCAGGACAATCGCCTGCTGGCGGTGGCGGTAACCGATGTACTGCCTAACGGTCTGTCTGCGGTGTATACCTTTTATGAGCCGAACGAGGAGCGGCGTAGCCTTGGGCGCTTTGCCATCCTCTGGCAAATTGCCGAAGCCGCCCGCCTGGGGCTGCAAGCTGTGTACCTCGGGTACTGGATCAAGAACTGCCGCAAGATGAGCTACAAGACCCAATACCGTCCGATTGAGCTGTTCGTCAATCAACGCTGGGTCAGCCTTAACTGAAGCCCTTGGCGCAAACCCCAATTTTCGGGCACAATGCACGCCGCTTTTGCCTGGCGCCAGTTGCACCGGGCCATTCATTGGATACCGAGGGCTTTACTGCATGTCGAAAGAAGACAGCTTCGAAATGGAAGGCACTGTCGTCGACACCCTGCCCAACACCATGTTCCGCGTGGAGTTGGAAAACGGGCACGTCGTTACTGCGCACATCTCCGGAAAGATGCGCAAAAATTACATCCGCATTTTGACTGGTGACAAAGTTCGCGTTGAACTTACACCTTATGACTTGAGCAAGGGCCGCATTACCTATCGCGCCCGTTAACAGGCTGCTGAAAACTCCGTTTTCCGGTATCTGTTACACCACGCTCCAGTAAAAACGCCCGGCATTGCCGGGCGTTTTTGTGCGCGCAAGAACTGTAGATGGCCGTTAGGCCATCTCAGCGGTGGTTTCAAAGTCGAAGGTCAGCTCGCCATCAGCGATATCAACATGCACAACCCCTCCGTGTTCAGCCAGCTCACCGAACAGAATCTCTTCTGCTAACGGTCGCTTGATCTTGTCTTGGATCAAACGCGCCATTGGCCGAGCGCCCATCTGCACGTCATAGCCACGTTCCGCCAACCAGTTACGCGCAGCATCGCTGACTTCGAGCATGACACGCTTGTCCTCCAGCTGTGCCTGCAACTCAGTGAGGAACTTGTCGACAATGCTTTTAATCACCTCATGGCTCAGGCGACCAAACTGGATGATGGTATCCAGACGGTTACGGAACTCTGGGGTGAAGCTCTTCTTGATCACTTCCATGGCATCGGATGAGTGATCCTGGTAAGTGAAGCCAATTGATGCGCGTGAAGCCGTTTCGGCGCCAGCGTTGGTGGTCATGATCACGATTACATTGCGGAAGTCCGCCTTGCGCCCGTTATTATCGGTCAGCGTGCCATGGTCCATGACCTGCAACAGCAGATTGAAGACTTCCGGATGCGCCTTTTCGATTTCATCGAGCAGCAGTACGCAATGTGGTGTTTTGGTAATGGCTTCGGTGAGCAAGCCACCCTGGTCAAAACCCACATAACCAGGTGGAGCACCGATCAGGCGCGACACGGTATGCCGCTCCATGTATTCGGACATATCGAAGCGAATCAGCTCAACGCCCAAAGCCTTGGCCAACTGCCGCGCCGCTTCGGTTTTACCTACACCGGTCGGCCCGGCAAACAGGAATGACCCGACTGGTTTGTCCGGGGCCTTGAGGCCCGCTCGTGAAAGCTTGATCGCGGTAGACAGCGAGTCAATCGCCGCATCCTGACCAAACACGGTGAGCTTAAGATCGCGCTCAAGGTTACGCAGCAACTCCTTGTCCGAGCTGCTGACATGTTTTGGCGGAATCCGCGCAATCTTCGCTACGATATCCTCGACCTGCGCGACATCGATACGAGCCAGACGCTTGTCTGCCGGCTGCAGACGCTGATAAGCACCGGCCTCGTCAATGACATCAATAGCCTTGTCTGGCATATGTCGGTCATTGATGTAGCGCGACGCCAGCTCAGCCGCTGCGCGCAGCGCTTCATCGCTGTATTCAATGCTGTGGTGCTGTTCGAAACGACCTTTCAGTCCACGCAGAATACCAATGGTGTCTTCCACCGAAGGCTCCACCACATCGACTTTCTGGAAACGCCGCGCCAGAGCACGGTCTTTCTCGAAAATACCGCGGAACTCCTGGAACGTGGTTGAGCCAATGCAGCGGATTTCTCCTGATGAAAGCATCGGCTTGAGCAGGTTGGACGCATCCATGACACCACCTGAGGCGGCGCCGGCACCGATAATGGTATGGATTTCATCGATAAACAGAATCGCATGAGGCCGTTTACGCAGCTCGTTGAGCAGCGCTTTCAAGCGTTTCTCGAAGTCCCCCCGGTATTTGGTGCCTGCCAGCAGCGCACCGAGATCCAGTGAGTAGACAACGCTATCGGCCAGCAAGTCAGGCACCTGAGCATCAACAATGCGCTTGGCCAGCCCTTCGGCGATTGCGGTTTTACCCACGCCTGCCTCGCCCACCAAGAGTGGATTGTTCTTGCGACGACGCGCCAGAATCTGCGCAACGCGCTCAACTTCCTGCTCACGCCCGACAAGCGGGTCGATGCGACCCTGACGCGCCAGCTCATTCAGGTTGCTGGCATAGGCATCCAGCGGATTGCTGGAGCTGGAAGACTCACCGCCCTCCTCATCCTGCATTTCCTGTTCGGTTTCTGAGTGACCGCCATGGCCTGGCACCTTGGAGATGCCGTGGGCAATAAAATTGACCACATCAATGCGCGCGACGCTCTGCTGTTTGAGCAGGAACACCGCCTGACTTTCCTGCTCGCTGAAAATCGCCACCAGCACATTGGCGCCCGTCACTTCACGCTTGCCGGAACTCTGCACATGGAACACCGCACGCTGCAGAACACGTTGGAATCCCAACGTAGGCTGAGTTTCGCGTTCTTCATCGTGCTGTGGAATAAGCGGCGTGGTTGAGTCGATAAACTCCTGCAGATCATGCCGCAGCTTGTCCAGGTTGGCCCCACACGCGCGCAGTACGCTGGCGGCAGCCTCGTTATCCAGGAGGGCCAGGAGCAAGTGCTCAACCGTCATAAATTCATGACGCTTGGTGCGAGCCTCCTTGAAAGCCAGATTGAGGGTGACTTCGAGCTCTCGATTTAACATAGCTTCACCTCATGCCCAAGTGTCCGGCGTTAACCGTCTTTCTCTATTTCACAGAGTAGCGGATGCTGGCTCTCTCTCGCATATTGATTCACCTGTGTCGCTTTGGTTTCAGCAATATCGCGGGTAAACACTCCACACACTGCCCGCCCCTCTGTATGGACGGTCAGCATGATCTTGGTCGCCAGTTCTCGATTCAGGTTGAAGAACACCTCGAGTACCTCGACCACGAAATCCATGGGCGTGTAGTCATCGTTAAACAACACCACTTTATACATGGGGGGAGCCTGCAGAGCGGGCTTGGATTCCTGAACGGCCAGGCCGAAGGAATCGTCCTCATGCTCTGCGGGGCGATCCTGATTGAATGTTAGTCGAATCTGGCTACGTGCATGCATGCTGAAGAGCTTCGTTTAATGGGCGAATAGTCTGTGCTAGACAGAGTTTGAACGGCTTCTCAGCCAGTTACAGCATTGCCTTGACTATCGGCAAAACGGTGTTACAAACAATGAATACCCAGCGTGGGTATTAAGGGGTTTCACACGCAGGCCGCCTTGGCGAACTGGGTGTGGAATTGAAGTGGATGATACTCCAGTGATGGAGTCCTTTGCAGAGGGATATCAGCATGGTTAGCGGTAAGGTCAAGTGGTTCAACAACGCCAAAGGCTATGGATTCATCCTGGCCGATGGTCGAGATGAGGACCTGTTCGCCCACTACTCGGCTATCCAGATGGACGGCTATAAAACGCTGAAGGCTGGCCAGCCGGTAAGCTTCGATATTATTCAAGGTCCAAAAGGACTCCACGCCGTAAACATCAGTGCGGCTACTGCCGCCAGTGAAGCGCCCGCCGTAGTTAAGCACCACCAGGGCGTAACGGTTGAAGTCTGATTAGAGTCATCTGGGCAGTTAATCGCCCACAAAAAAGGCCGGTCACTTGACCGGCCTTTCTTTATGCGCAGCTGATTGGCTTACATGTGCGAAATCAGTGCATCACCGAATGCCGAGCAGGACAGCAGCTTGGCACCGTCCATCAGGCGCTCGAAGTCATAGGTGACGGTCTTGGCACCGATGGCACCATTGGTGCCCTTGATGATCAGATCGGCCGCCTCGGTCCAACCCATGTGGCGCAGCATCATTTCAGCGGAGAGAATCAGCGAACCCGGGTTCACCTGATCCTTGCCAGCGTACTTCGGTGCAGTACCGTGGGTAGCTTCGAACATGGCTACGGTGTCAGACAGGTTGGCGCCCGGCGCGATGCCGATGCCGCCTACTTCAGCCGCCAGGGCGTCGGACAGGTAGTCGCCGTTGAGGTTCAGGGTGGCGATCACGTCGTACTCGGCAGGACGCAGCAGGATCTGCTGCAGCATGGCGTCAGCGATGGCGTCCTTGACGATGACGTTTTTGCCAGTTTTCGGGTTCTTGAATTGCATCCAAGGGCCGCCATCCAGCAGGGTTGCACCGAACTCTTCAGCGGCAATTTCGTAGGCCCACTCCTTGAAGGCACCTTCGGTGAACTTCATGATGTTGCCTTTGTGCACGATGGTCAGCGAGTCGCGGTCGTTATCAACCACATACTGCAGAGCTTTACGTGCCAGGCGCTTGGTGCCTTCTTTGGAAACCGGCTTGACGCCGATACCGCAGTCCTGGTCGAAACGAATCTTGGTAACACCCATTTCCTCTTGGAGGAACTTGATGACCTTATTGGCTTCCGGCGAACCGGCTTTCCACTCGATACCGGCATAGATGTCTTCCGAGTTCTCGCGGAAGATGGTCATGTCGACATCGCCAGGCTTCTTCACCGGGCTTGGCACGCCTTCAAACCAGCGCACAGGGCGCAGGCAGACATACAGGTCGAGTTGCTGACGCAGGGCAACGTTCAGGGAGCGGATACCACCACCGACTGGCGTGGTCAGCGGGCCCTTGATGGAAACGACGTAATCTTTGACCGCGTCCAGGGTTTCCTGAGGCAGCCAGGTATCCTGGTCGTAAACCTGAGTGGCTTTCTCGCCAGCGTAAACTTCCATCCAGGAGATCTTGCGCTCACCGCCGTAGGCTTTCTGTACGGCAGCATCAACGACTTTGATCATGACCGGGCTGATATCGACACCGATACCATCACCTTCGATAAAGGGGATGATTGGATTGTTCGGTACGTTCAGGGATGTATCGGCATTGACGGTGATTTTGTCACCGGTGGCAGGCACCTGGATCTTTTGGTATCCCATGCTGGACTCCGTTGTTTTCGTGGTCTGGCATTCAGTCACGCAGATGACGTGCTGAATAGATCTTTTTGGGTCTCGGAAAGGCGAGTTATTTTTGTAGTTTTTCTACAGAAAGTCACGCACTTTATCCATTGAAAACATTGCACATGCGCGTTCTTGCGGGCATCAGGCTGATTAGCAAAACGGCTTTGTAGTCAAACTACAAGTACGCTACACAGCGCTTGTGCCAAGACGATTTTATCCTAGCAGCTCATTGCCCAATTGCTTCGACCATCACCATAACCGGTGACTGCGGCTATGATCACGCGCCCGCTCAAGGAGTTCCCTATGCGCTTTACTCCACACGTCACAGTCGCCACCGTAGTCGAAGATCAGGGGCGGTTTCTGCTGGTTGAGGAAATGGCCGATAACCGCGCCGTATTTAATCAGCCTGCCGGCCACTTGGAAGCCGACGAAAGTCTGATACAGGCCGCACTGCGTGAAACCCTCGAAGAAACCGGCTGGGATATCGAGCTGACGGGGGTAGTCGGTATCTACCTGTATACCGCCCCCAGCAATGGCATCACCTACCAGCGCGTGTGTTTCGCCGGTAAAGTACTGCAGCACCGCCCTGATCACCCGCTGGACGACGGCATCATCGGCCCGCGCTGGCTGACCCGCGACGAGCTGGCGGCAGAACCGGAGCGCTGGCGTAGCGAGCTGGTATTGCGCTGTATCGATGATTACCTGAGTGGTCAACACTTTGCCCTGAGCCTGATTCGCGATTAACGTCAAGGCCGCACGGCCTGATAGAATCGCTACCTTTCTTCAAGCCGTGCCCAGTATTCCCATGTCAGATTCAACTACCCAGCGCGTTATTGTCGGTATGTCCGGCGGTGTAGATTCGTCCGTTTCAGCCCTTCTGTTACTTGAGCAGGGCTATCAGGTCGAAGGCCTATTCATGAAGAACTGGGACGAAGACGACGGTACCGAATACTGCACTGCCATGGACGACCTGGCCGACGCGCAAGCCGTTTGCGACAAGATCGGCATCAAACTGCACACAGCCAATTTCGCCGCCGAATACTGGGACAACGTGTTCGAGCACTTTCTTGCCGAATACAAGGCCGGGCGCACACCGAACCCGGACATTCTGTGTAATCGCGAAATCAAGTTCAAAGCATTCCTCGACTACGCGCTGATGCTCGGTGCCGACCTGATTGCCACCGGTCACTACGTGCGCCGCCGGGATGTCGACGGGCGCACAGAACTGCTCAAGGGGCTCGATCCGAACAAGGACCAGAGCTACTTCCTGCATGCGGTGGGCGGTGAGCAGATCGCCAAGACCCTGTTCCCAGTCGGTGAGCTGGAAAAGCCGGCGGTACGCGCGATTGCCGAGAAGTACCAACTGGCCACAGCCAAGAAGAAGGACTCGACCGGCATCTGCTTTATCGGCGAACGGCGTTTCAGCGATTTTCTCAAGCAGTACCTGCCGGCCCAGCCGGGCAATATCGAAACCACCGAAGGCGAGATCATCGGCCGCCATCACGGCCTGATGTACCACACCATCGGTCAGCGTCAGGGGCTGGGCATTGGCGGTTTGAAAGATGCCAGCGACGAGCCCTGGTATGTCCTGCACAAGGACCTGAGCCGCAATGTGCTGGTGGTTGGCCAGGGCAATGAGCATCCCTGGCTGTTTAGCCGCGCCCTGCTCGCCTCGGAGATTTATTGGGTCAACCCGATTGATCTGAGCACGCCGCGCGCACTGACTGCCAAGGTGCGTTATCGCCAGACTGATCAAGCCTGCACACTGGAGAAAACCGCCAGCGGCTACCGAGCAGTTTTTGCCGAACCCCAGCGCGCCGTCACACCAGGCCAATCCGTGGTGTTCTACGACGGTGAAATCTGCCTCGGTGGAGGCGTGATTGAAACCGCCGAGCCCTGGACTGCGCGGGAGCAAACGGCGTGAATCCAATCCGCGAGCAACTGATCGCCCTCGGCGCGGTATTCGAATCAGCCGTGCTGGTCGACAAACTGGCGCGCACCGGCCAGGTCAGCGAAGCGGCCGTGGCCTGCATGATCAACAGCCTGCTGGTGCGCGATCCTAAAGATACCCTGGACGTTTACGGCGGCGATGATCTCAACCTGCGTGATGGCTATCGTGCCCTGGTGGGCGCACTGGAGCGTGACCCCGCCAGCCTGCAACGTGATCCACTGCGCTATGCCCTGGCGCTGCTGGCTCTGGAGCGCCAGCTGGACAAGCGCGGCGACATGCTGCAAGTGATGGGCAGCCGCCTTGACCAGGTGCAGCAACAGGTCGAGCACTTCGGTCCGACCCATGAGAATGTGATCGCCAATTGTGGCGGGCTGTACCAGGACACCATCAGCACCTTCCGTCAGCGCATCCAGGTGCAAGGCGATATGCGCCATCTGCAACAAACCAACAATGCCGCGAAAATCCGCGCTCTGCTACTCGCCGGCATTCGCTCGGCGCGCCTGTGGCGCCAGCTGGGCGGCCATCGCTGGCAGATGGTGTTCAGTCGCGGCAAGTTGCTCAAGGAACTCTACCCGCTGCTGCGGTCCTGAGCGCATGAGCACGCGCTCGGTCAAACCACTGCAAGGCGCAGCCCTGCTGGCATTGTCTGCCCTGCTGTTTTCCCTGATGGGTGTTGGCATCCGCGAGGTGTCGGTCAGCGTCAACAACGAATCGGTGGTGTTCTTTCGCAACCTGGTCGGTGTGCTGTTCTTTATGCCACTGGTCTTGCTCAAAGGGGTTGGCCCGCTCAAGACCACTCGCTTGAAGTCTCACCTGTGGCGCACCACCTACGGCCTGGCGGCGATGTATTGCTTCTTCTACGCCATTGCCCACCTGCCACTGGCCGACGCCATGCTGTTCACCTACTCGGCACCAGTGTTCACCCCGCTGATTGCCTGGTGGTGGCTCAAGGAGCCGCTCAGTAAGCGCATGTTGCTGACCACCGGCATCGGTCTGATTGGTGTACTGCTGGTGGCCAAACCCTCAGCTGCACTGCTCGACAGTCAGGCCCTGATTGGCCTCGCCGCCAGTGTACTGGCGGCGTTCGCCTTTGTCTCGATCCGCGAAATGAGCGACACCGAGCCGGCTTTTCGCATCGTCTTCTACTTTTCCCTGTTCAGCGCCTTGATCTCGGCCATCCCGCTGACCTGGGCCTGGCAGCCGATGACCCAACACGAGCTGGGCTTGCTGCTGGTGATCGGCCTGCTGGCCACCGCCAGCCAGATCATCATGTCCAAGGCTTACGGCCTGGCGCCGCCCGGACTGATCGGCCCCTTCGCCTACCTGGCGATTGTGTTCGCTGGACTGATTGCCTGGTTGCGCTGGGGTGAAACGCCCGATCTGACCTCGTTCCTGGGCGCCGCACTGATTTTCAGTGCCAGCCTGCTGTCGATCAGTCGTCGCAAAGGCAGCTGAAGCAATCGCGGCCGGGCGTCGATTTCATGTATGATACGCGCCCTTTTCAATGCCCGATTGTCCGAGAACGCCTCCCATGCAGCTTTCTTCGCTCACCGCGGTTTCCCCCGTTGATGGCCGCTACGCCGGCAAAACCAGCGCTCTGCGCCCCATTTTCAGCGAATACGGCCTGATCCGTTTCCGCGTTCTGGTTGAAGTACGCTGGCTGCAGCGCCTGGCCGCCCATGAAGGCGTATCCGAAGTAGCGCCCTTCTCCGCCGAAGCCAACGCCGTGCTCAATGAGCTGGCTGACAACTTCGCCGTCGAGCACGCCGAGCGCGTCAAAGAAATCGAGCGCACCACCAACCACGACGTCAAAGCCGTGGAATACCTGCTAAAGGAACAAGCGGCCAAGCTGCCTGAACTGGACAAGGTCAGCGAGTTCATTCACTTCGCCTGCACCAGCGAGGACATCAACAACCTGTCCCACGCCCTGATGCTGCGCGCCGGCCGTGACGACGTGCTGCTGCCACTGATGCGTCAGACCGCCGAAGCCATCCGCGAGCTGGCGATCAAGTTCGCCGACGTGCCGATGCTTTCGCGCACCCACGGTCAGCCGGCATCGCCAACTACCCTCGGCAAGGAACTGGCCAACGTCGTCTACCGCCTGGAGCGCCAGATCGCTCAGGTAGCCGCCGTGCCGCTGTTGGGCAAGATCAACGGTGCCGTGGGCAACTACAACGCCCACCTGTCCGCCTACCCGCAGATCGACTGGGAAGCCAACGCCAAGCAATTTATCGAAGGTGACCTGGGCCTGCAGTTCAACCCCTACACCACGCAGATCGAGCCGCACGACTACATCGCCGAGCTGTTCGACGCCATTGCGCGCTTCAACACCATCCTGATCGACTTTGATCGCGATATCTGGGGCTACATCTCCCTAGGCTATTTCAAACAGCGCACCATCGCCGGCGAAATCGGCTCCTCGACCATGCCGCACAAGGTCAACCCGATCGACTTCGAAAACTCCGAAGGCAACCTGGGTATCGCCAACGCATTGTTCCAGCACCTGGCCAGCAAGCTGCCGATCTCGCGCTGGCAGCGTGACCTGACCGACTCCACCGTGCTGCGCAATCTCGGTGTCGGTTTCGCCCATAGCGTCATCGCCTACGAAGCCAGCCTCAAGGGCATCGGCAAGCTGGAGCTGAACGAAGTCCGCATCGCCGCCGACCTCGATGCCTGTTGGGAAGTGCTCGCCGAGCCGATCCAGACCGTGATGCGTCGTTACGCCATCGAAAACCCGTACGAGAAGCTCAAGGAACTGACTCGCGGCAAGGGCATCAGCCCCGAAGCGCTACTGAGCTTTATCGATGGCCTGGACATGCCAGCCGCCGCCAAGGCCGAGCTCAAGCTCCTGACCCCGGCCAGCTACATCGGCAACGCGGTCGCCCAGGCCAAGCGCATCTAGCCGGCAACAGCCTCCCAGACGCCCGGCTGCGCCGGGCGTTTTTATTTATGGGTATTTACTGACTTCAAGGGCTTAGCGATGAATCCTGATACTCCGCTGCAACTGTTGGGTGGCCTGACAGCCCGTGAGTTCATGCGTGACTACTGGCAGAAGAAACCGCTGCTGGTACGCCAGGCCATTCCTGGTTTCGAAAGCCCGATTTCTCCTGATGAACTGGCCGGCCTGGCACTTGAGGAAGAAGTCGAGTCGCGCCTGGTTCTCGAACATGGCGCACACCCTTGGGAGCTGCGCCGCGGCCCGTTCGCCGAAGACGCGTTCGCTGAGCTGCCAGAGCGCGATTGGACCCTGCTGGTGCAGGCGGTCGACCAGTTCGTCCCTGAAGTCGCCGAACTGCTGGAAGAGTTCAAGTTCCTGCCCAAGTGGCGCATTGATGACGTAATGATCAGCTTCGCCGTGCCAGGTGGTGGCGTGGGTCCGCATTACGACAACTACGACGTTTTTCTCCTGCAGGGTTACGGCAAACGCCGCTGGCAAATCGGCCAGCAGTGCACTACCGATAGCCCGATGCTGCAACACGCGGATCTGAAGATCCTCGCCGAATTCGTTAAAACTGAAGAATGGGTTCTGGAACCCGGCGACATGCTCTATCTGCCGCCGCTCCTGGCCCACTGTGGTACCGCTGAGGATGACTGTATGACGTATTCCGTAGGCTTCCGTGCGCCAAGCGCTGCTGAAGTCCTGACCCATTTCACCGACTTTCTCGGCCAGTTCCTGCCTGACGAAGAGCGCTACAGCGACGCTGACGCGCAACCGACCAACGACCCGACGCAGATCCAGCGCGACGCCCTGGATCGCCTCAAGGCGCTGCTCAACGAGCACATGAGCGATGAACGCCTGCTGATGACCTGGTTCGGTCAGTTCATGACCGAACCGAAATACCCGGAGCTGATTGCCGGCATCGAGATCGACGAAGAAACCTTCCTCGCCGGCCTTGAAGATGGCGCCATCCTGATCCGCAACCCCAGCGCGCGCATGGCCTGGTCGGAAGTCGGTGAAGACCTGGTGCTGTTCGCCAGCGGCCAGAGCCGCCTGCTTTCGGCCAGCCTGCGTGAGCTGCTGAAACTGGTCTGTTCCGCCGATGCCCTGCACATCGAAAACCTCGGCGCATGGCTTGCCGATGACGAAGGGCGTAACCTGCTGGTTGAACTGGTCAAACAAGGCAGCCTGGAGTTTGCTGATGAGTGAGATACAGGTTCGCCTGGCCGACTGGCAGAAGGACAATGCTGACCTGCGGCGTATTCGCGAAACCGTGTTTATCGCTGAACAGGCCGTACCGCCGGAACTGGAGTGGGATGCCGAAGATGCCGATGCTGTGCATTTTCTCGCCCTGGAAGGTGATTACCCGATTGGTACGGCTCGCCTACTGCCGGATGGGCATATTGGCCGGGTTTCCGTGCTCAAGGACTGGCGTGGCCTGAACGTGGGCGTTGCGTTGATCCAGGCGGTTATCGCGGAAGCGGAAAAACGCGGCCTGACGCAACAAATGCTCAGCGCCCAGGTGCACGCCACTGCCTTCTATGAAAAGCTCGGGTTTGCCATCGTCAGCGGTGAATACCTCGACGCCGGCATCCCTCACGTAGACATGGTGCGACATAGCGCCTAGAGGCCAGGATGAACGACGAAAACGCCCCGAATGACCCGTCCGAGCAACTGGAGCCCATTGAGCTTCCCGCCATCGAGTTCGAGTCACCGGGGCGTTTTGCTGTGCACAACCCGCAAAGCCTGATACCGGACAGTCCGCAGGCAGAACCAGCGCCGTTTGTTCTGGGCGCCCATGCCGCACTGGAGCGCTTCAGCCAACCGGAACAGGCCCGCGCCCATGCCCTGGCGCTGCTGCAACAGGCCCAGCGCAGCCTGTGCTTCTACAGCCATGACCTGGAGCCTTGGCTCTATCACCACAGCAGCGTGCAAGACGCCTGCACCCGTTTTCTGCTGGCCAATCCTCGTAACCAACTGCGTATCCTGCTGCGTGACCCCGGCCGTGCCGTCAAGGAAGGTCACCGCCTGCTCGGCCTGTCGCGCCGCCTGTCGAGCAATATGCAGATTCGCAAGCTGCACCCGGACTACCCTAATGAAGAGCTGGCGTTTCTGCTGGCCGATGACCGTGGTTTGCTGCTGTTGCCCGAACTTGGCCAGGCCAGTGGTTATGCGCTGTACCAGGACCCCGGTCGCAACCGTCAGCGCCGCGCACAGTTTGACCAGGCCTGGGATACCAGCATCACTGACGCTGACTTACGGAGTTTTCTGCTATGAAGGTTCGCGCCCTGCTCGCCGCCGCCCTGCTCAGTTTCAGCCTGTCAGCTAGCGCGGCCACCGAGGTGATTCCCCTCAATTACCGTACTGCGGATGAGGTGTTGTCGGTGGTGCAATCGGTACTGGGCCACGAAGGCCGCGTAAATGCCTACGGCAATCAGCTGATCGTCAATGCCGATCCGGCCAAAATCCAGGAGGTACGCATCCTGCTGCAACAACTGGACACCGTGCCGCGTCGCCTGCTGATCAGCGTCGACACCAACGAGTCGGGCTATCAGACCGACCGGGGCTATCGCGCCGATGGCAGCATCAGCGCCGGCAATGGCGAAATCCAGATCGGCCAGGGCGAAATCAATGGGCGTGACCAGGTGCGTATCATCCGTCGCAGCACCGATAGCCGCAGCGGCGGCACCCAACAGGTGCAGGCTACCGAAGGCTATCCAGCACTGATTCAAGTGGGCCAGAGTGTACCGCTGACGACACGTGGCCGTGATGTCTACGGCCAACCCTACAGCAACACCCAATACCGCAACGTCACGCGTGGGTTCTATGTCACCGCCAGCCTCAGCGGGGAGATGGTGCATATCAACATCAGCAGCAACCGTGACCGCCTCAGCCAGACCCAGCCTGGCGCCATTGACGTGCAAAGTACCGACACCCGCGTCAGCGGCCGGGTCGGTGAATGGATCAGCATCGGCGGTGTCAGCGAGCAGAGCCAGGGCGAACACGGTGACTTCCTCCAACACCGCTCGACCCAGGGCCGTGAAGACATGAGCATGCGGGTCAAAGTTGACGTGGTTCAGTAGGCCACTTTCAGCCTACCTGGCGCTACCGTAGGCATCTTGCAGACAGCGCCCGGTAACCGCTCATCGCCTTGTGTTTGTCAGGTAGTGCCTAAACCGCAGCAGAGAAACCGCCAACGCCGCCGCAATCCGCCGGATAGAGCCACGCGGCCTGACTCGTCGGTCGCTTTACAACTTATGTAGTAGTCATTCAAAAAGCACTACAAAATAATTGACGAACACTTTTGGCAAAGGCATCATGGCCCCGCTCCCGCTAATCAGAGGTCTGAAAAGCCCTCCGAATCGCGCTCCAACTTACCGTCAGAGCCGATTTGCGTTGTAAAGCCCACAAGGCCGTTCGATGAGATTGCGACTGGAACGAAGTTGTCCTGAGGGACGGGGAAGCGTTTAGCAACAGTGCGCATCACGCCACAGCAGGTTGAGTCGTCCAACGGCACTTTGAGCCGGTAAACGCCAAATGGCCCGATCATTTGCAACCCCTGCAGCCGCGACCTGTTGAGCTCGTCACCCTCCTCCCGGATCAATTCCGTCTCAAGTCGACTTCTCGGCGTTCTGCAGTGAGCTACAACAACCTCCGGCAACACAGGTGTTCAGTGGGGAAGCCGGTGCTCAACCAAACACATACTTTGAAGGATTGACCATGTCAGCTTATCAAAACGACATCAAGGCAGTCGCCGCTCTGAAAGAGACTTACGGCAGCAGCTGGAGCGCTATCAACCCGGAATCCGTGGCTCGTATGCGCGCTCAGAACCGCTTCAAAACCGGTCTGGAAATCGCTCAGTACACCGCCGATATCATGCGTAAAGACATGGCCGAGTACGATGCTGACTCCTCCGTCTACACCCAGTCCCTGGGCTGCTGGCATGGCTTCATCGGGCAGCAGAAGCTGATCTCGATCAAGAAGCACCTGAAAACCACCAACAAGCGTTACCTCTACCTGTCCGGCTGGATGGTTGCTGCTCTGCGTTCCGACTTCGGCCCACTGCCGGACCAGTCGATGCACGAGAAAACCGCCGTTTCCGGCCTGATCGAAGAGCTGTACACCTTCCTGCGCCAGGCCGACAGCCGCGAGCTGGATCTGCTGTTCACCGGCATTGACGCTGCTCGCGCCGCTGGCGACAAGGCCAAAGAAGCCGAGCTGCAAGCTCAGGTCGACAACTACGAAACTCACATCGTACCGATCATCGCCGACATCGACGCTGGCTTCGGTAACCCGGAAGCCACCTACCTGCTGGCCAAGCGCATGATCGAAGCAGGCGCTTGCTGCATCCAGATCGAAAACCAGGTTTCCGACGAGAAGCAGTGCGGCCACCAGGACGGTAAAGTGACCGTTCCTCACGCCGACTTCCTGGCCAAGATCAACGCTGTGCGTTACGCCTTCCTGGAACTGGGCATCGACAACGGCGTGATCGTTGCGCGTACCGACTCCCTGGGTGCCGGCCTGACCAAGCAAATCGCCGTTACCGCCAAAGAAGGCGATCTGGGCGACCTGTACAACTCCTTCCTGGATTGCGAAGAAGTTGCCGCCTCCGACCTGGGCAACGGCGACGTCGTGATCAACCGCGGCGGCAAACTGCTGCGTCCGAAGCGCCTGCCGTCCAACCTGTTCCAGTTCCGCGCTGGCACCGGCGAAGACCGCTGCGTACTGGACTGCATCACCAGCCTGCAGAATGGCGCTGACATGCTGTGGATCGAAACCGAGAAGCCGCACGTTGGCCAGATCAAAGGCATGGTTGACCGCATCCGCGAAGTCATCCCGAACGCCAAGCTGGTTTACAACAACAGCCCATCGTTCAACTGGACCCTGAACTTCCGTCAGCAAGTGTTCGACGCGTTCGTTGCCGAAGGCAAAGACGTTTCCGCCTACGACCGCGCCAAACTGATGAGCGTCGAGTACGACGAAACCGAACTGGCTCAGGTTGCCGACGAGAAGATCCGCACCTTCCAGCGCGACGGTTCTGCTCAGGCTGGTATCTTCCACCACCTGATCACCCTGCCGACCTACCACACCGCTGCTCTGTCGACCGACAACCTGGCCAAAGGTTACTTCGCAGACCAAGGCATGCTGGCTTACGTGAAAGGCGTTCAGCGCCAGGAACTGCGTCAGGGCATCGCCTGCGTCAAGCACCAGAACATGGCTGGCTCCGACATCGGTGACAACCATAAAGAGTACTTCGCTGGCGAAGCCGCTCTGAAAGCAAGCGGTAAAGACAACACCATGAACCAGTTCCACTAAGAACCGGCTCACTCGACCGAGGCCACGATCAAGGTCGAGGGTGTTGAGAAAACCCCAGCAGAAATGCTGGGGTTTTTTTATGCCTCCTCTTTATAACGGTCTTAGTCTCTAATCCACCGCCCTGCTCTGCCCACCGGAGATCGCCATGCCCAGTAACCGCTTAAGCCGCATCGTCGGCAAGATCCACGCGTTGCCCAACGCCTTACAAAGCCCAGCCCTGTCACTGCTATTCGGCTCCCAGGTGAAATTTGCCGGCACCGCAAAAGTGCGCGTGCATACGCTGACCGAACAACAGGCGGTGATGAGCATCGCCAACAAGCGCAAGGTGCAGAACCACATCAAAGGCGTGCATGCCGCCGCCATGGCATTGCTGGCCGAGTCTGCTACGGGCTTTCTGGTCGGAATGAACGTGCCGGACGACAAACTGCCGCTGATCAAAAGCCTCAAGGTCGACTACTTGAAGCGCGCCACCGGCAGCCTGCGTGCCGAAGCCAGCCTGACGCCCGAGCAGATCAACGCGATTCATACCCAGGACAAAGGCGAAGTGCTGGTTGCCGTCACCGTGACTGACGAAGCCGGCATTCAGCCGATCCAGTGCGAAATGCTCTGGGCCTGGGTCAGCAAAAAGCGCTGAGTGCAGACTGGGCTAAGCTGAAAACGCCGCATATAGCGGCGTCATTCAGGAGAAGCCGGTGCAGGGAAAACCTCTTTTAATTGGCGGCGGGCTCGTGCTGATTGCAGTGTTTGGCACGCTCTACTGGCGTCTACAGATCGAGCCGCAAATGATTGCGCCAACGAGTCAGGCCGATAGCCCAGCAGGCGTGGTTGCGGGTGATAGCCCCGTCACGTCGATACCCACTGAGGCGCAGTTGCAAGCGCTGTTGCAAAACCCTGCGGTAAAAAATCAGGAGCAACGCCTGGCATTTCATCAGGCCTACCGCAGCTTTGTCAGCGGCGCTGCCGAGTTATCGCCCGCACAGCGTGAAAGCCAGGCGCAGGCCTTGCGTGAGCAGATCGAGACTTACGAACAACGCAGTGAACTGGCCATGAGCGAATCGCTGTTGCTACAGCTGGGGCTGATTCAGCTGACCACCGACGATGAACAGGCGCAGAAAGATCAGGCCACGGCCCTGGTCGCCCGCTACAAGGCGATAAGCGCCGAGCGCGAAGCCAAGTCCGCGACACCCAGCGCCGAATTTCAGCGTTATAAAGTCGATGAAAAACGCATCGTCGAGGAGGTCCTGAGCATGGACAGCATCCCCGATGGCCTGAGCCGTGACGAATACCTGCGCCAACGCCTGCAACAGGCACGTGAGCAGCACTATCAATAGCCCGACCTGAGCTAGCCGCTCAGGTCGGGCTCGGCATTACAGCAGTTGGTCGAGCGCGTAGTACAGCAGGTTGAAGGGTTTGTTGCGGTCGGCGGTGTCGCTCAGCTCGGACGCATCAAGCACCGGGCCACTGCCATTCATCACGTTGTTAACGAAGTCATCCAGCTGCAGGTTCTGCTCCTGAATATCCGCGTTGGCAAACTCGATAATGCTGGTGCAGTGGCTTTCATTGACCGCACGGTACTGCGGAAAGTAGCCGCCCACATTTGGCAGATTGGCCAACTCATTGCGCAGCCGCCCAGTATCCACCGCCCACTTGGCCTGAATCAGCGCCTCCTTGGCGGCCTGGCTCGGTGCGTTGATGATCTCCGGATAGAAGCGCTCGTAGGAATAGGACGAATAGTTGAGGTCCCTCCAGAAGTGCGTATGTCCCATGCGGTCGCCCACCAGGTTGCTCGACAGCGCCGGGTAGAGAGTCCCGAGGTTGTTAAGATTGAGCCCCGGCAGCCGCGCTTGCAGGTACGGCAATGGCCCGGCATCCAGGCCCCAGGCATTGCGGATAAAGCTCTGCAATGGCAAAGACGGATAGACCTCATTGCCCGCACCACTGATGGCCGAGAAGACCGGGCCCGAGTCATTGATCAGGAAGCTGCGCGTCGGCGCGATGTCCTGACGCGTCGGGGCATAGTTGGTCAGGCTGCCGGCACCGCCAGCGCTGCAGCCGGTGGTCAGCATCTGCGTAGGCCGCGGCAGGTTGTCTTTCAGCCAGCCAACCACTGCGCGCATGTTGCGCAAGCCATTGTGGTGCCAGATCAGCGGCGGTTGCTGGTTCTGCGGATCCTGATAGACCGCCACCTTGTCGCCGGAATAGATATCACCCGTGCAGTACGGCACATAGACCATGTTCCAGTTCTGGGTTTTCACCCGCGTCCAGGGATGCAGTCGCACCACAAACGGGCTGACCAGGCTGGCACCAGGGTTGAGCAGGCTCATGTAATCGTTGGGAATCCCGCCCGGGTTACGTGCGCCACGGATACCACTCTGCCCGGTGCAACTGGCGTAATCCCAGCAGGCGCCGCCGCCCTCCAGGTAGATGATGGTGTTGCGGGTGTTGGGCACCCGGTTGACGAAAAACTTGTACGGCGAGCCGTTGCCACATACCGCCCCGGTCTGCGGAGCCATCTGCACCGTTTGCCAGGCATAGTAATTGGCCGGTTTGAAGCCGCTGTTGAATCCAGACGGGTTGGCCAACAGTGGGTACGGGCCAACCCGCTGTGCTGGCGTCACCTTGTTGTCGGCCGCAGGTGCCGAGACCAGATTGCTCAGGGTTTGCCAGAAGTTGTAATCACCCTCCTCGGCCTGCACTGGCATGGCCAGGGCCGAAACTATCAGCGGCGCGGCACAGCGCCGAAGTGTTATCGCTACAGACATGTTGAATCCCTCATCTTGTTGTTATCGATGGGGCCGCATACCCGAGCCGCTGTACGAATTACCTCCAGTTGTACCCTGAAACCTTCCACCACCCACTGGAGACTGCTCATACACACCGCCGTAGCAGCAGTAACTGCGCGTACCCAAAGCTGTCGCCCTGGCAGCAGCAACAGGCTGGCCTGGCGATTCATGCACGCTAGTACAAGAAACTCCCAGCAACCACAGCACTAAATACTTATTGGATATAGCGCAGTAGGTTTTAAGTTGTTGTCGTTATCTGCAGCACAGCGTTAACCCACAGGTGCGGGCATACCTGCGCAACGCTTGTCATGCGCTGCACGAACAATGTTTGGGCAATAAAAAAGGGAAGCCAGACTTCCCTTTCGATGTTGCAGCGGCAAGTGTTAGATGCGGAACTGACGCACCAGAGCGCCCAGGCGTTCGCCAAGCCCCGCCAGGTTGCGCGCGGTCTGCGCCCCTTGTTGGGTTTCATCGGCCACGCTGTCCACCGCCGCAGCAATCTTGTGCACGCTGCGGTTGATCTCTTCGGCTACTGCGGTCTGCTCTTCGGCCGCGCTGGCGATCTGCGCGTTCATCGCGTTGATGGTGCCGATAAGCTGGGCAATCGCATCCAGCGACGTACCTGCGCGGTTGGCCTGCTCACTGGTGACATCGCCGGCATCGCTGGAGCGGCGCATCGAGGTCACGGCATCCTGAGTGCCCTTCTGCAGACGGTCGATCATGCCTTGGATTTCCTGGGTACTCTGCTGCGTACGGCTGGCCAGGGCACGAACCTCATCAGCGACCACGGCAAAGCCGCGCCCTGCTTCACCGGCCCGCGCTGCCTCGATGGCCGCGTTGAGGGCTAGCAGGTTGGTCTGTTCGGCGATGGAGCGAATCACGTCGAGCACGCTGACAATCGACGACACGTCCTTTTGCAGGGTGTCGAGGGACAGGCCGCTGTCGCGGATGTCCTGTACCAGGGTGTGAATGCGCTCGATGCTGCCATCGACCACCTGCTTCGCGGCCTGGCCTTCAGTGTCGGTCTTCTGCGCGGCCTCTGCTGCGCCCTGGGCACTTTGCGCAACTTCATGGGCAGCGGCGGACATTTCGTTGATCGCGGTCGCCACCTGATCGGTCTCATGACGCTGACGCTCCATGGCCTGTTCCGAACGCTGCGCCTGCGCCGATACCTGATTGACCAGTTCGGTCAGCTGGCCGGTCATGTCGGCGATCTGCCGTACCAGGCTGTGGATCTTCTCGACAAAGCGGTTGAACGAGCCGGCCAGCTGGACCAGTTCATCATCGCCATTGATTGGCAGGCGACGAGTCAGGTCACCTTCACCCGCGGCGATGTCATCGAGGTTGTCCTTGATCTGCTGCAATGGGCGCAGGAAAGTATTGCTCAACACCACGCCAACAATACCAAACGCCACCAGCAGCACGGCGGCGATCACCATGATGCTGGTGATGATGGTGCTGATGCGCTCATCGATTCCACTCTGCACCTGGGCGATCTGCGCTTCAACACCATCCAGGTTGATCGCTGTGCCCAGGGCCATGTCCCATTTCGGCAGGTAATAGCTGTAGGCCATTTTCGGCACCAGTACCGAATCATCGGTCGGTAGCGGCGAGCTGTAGTTCACGTAGTAGCTGTTGTTCTTGGCGACATTCACCAGTTCACGGTTGATGTACACACCGTTCGGGTCGCGTCGGTCAGCCAGGCTCTTGCCGACATCCACCGGGCTGTCACCGCGGAACAGGCGCACCACGTTGGAGTCGTGCGCAAAAAAGTAACCGTCCTTGCCGAATTTGATCTTCGACAGAATGGCAATGGCCTGCTCACGGCTGGCCATATCGCCTTGGCCGGCAGCGTCATACAAGGTCTGCACCGAACCCAGAGCGATCTGTACGTAATGCTGCAGCTCGTTACGGCTTTCCTGCAGCAGCCGCGCGCGGGTTTCCTCAACCTCCTGGGCCGCCAGGTTTTGTAACACCTTCGCGGCGGCACCACTGAGCACCAGGGCAAACAGCACCACCGGTATCAGTGCCAACAGCACTACTTTTGATTTCAAGGTAAGGCGCATTGGGCAGATCCTTGCTTGGCAGTAAAGCGAAATGAAAACGGGGCTACCGATTGATCGGTAGCCCCGCTTAAAAGTTGAGCGCCTGAGTGAACTCAGTCGTCAGGCTCTCTGATCCGGTCAAATCACCATAGCTGCTGCCCAGCCGAATACCAGCAACGGCAGGTTGTAGTGCAGAAAGGTCGGTACCACGCTGTCCCAGATGTGGTTGTGCTGGCCGTCGACGTTCAGCCCGGCGGTTGGGCCGAGGGTCGAGTCGGAGGCTGGCGAGCCGGCATCACCCAGCGCACCGGCAGTGCCGACGATGCACAGGATGGCCAGCGGGCTGAAGCCCAGTTGCAGGCCCAACGGCACGAAGATCGCCGCAATGATTGGCACCGTGGAGAACGACGAGCCAATGCCCATGGTCACCAGCAAGCCGACCAGCAGCATCAGCAGCGCACCCAGCGCCTTGTCGTGGCCAATCAGTTCAGCAGAGCTGTCGACCAGGCTTTTCACCTCGCCAGTGGCCTTCATCACTTCGGCAAAACCGGCGGCGGCGATCATGATAAAGCCGATCATCGCCATCATTTTCATGCCCTCGGTGAACAGGCCGTCTGCCTCTTTCCAGCGCACCACGCCAGACACCGAGAAGATGATAAAGCCGACCAAGGCGCCGATGATCATCGAGTCCAGCCACAGCTGCACGACAAATGCCGCGACAATCGCCACGCCCGCCACCAGCAGACTCAACGGGTTGTAGGCAACATCCACGCGCTCGGCCTGCTCGATCTTGCTCAGGTCATACACGCGTTTTTTGCGGTAGCTGAACAGCACCGCCACCAGCAGGCCGAACAGCATGCCCAGCGCCGGAATCGCCATGGCCTTGGTCACGTCCAAGTTGCTGGTATCGACGCCGCCGCTGGCCACATTGGCCAGCAGAATGTCATTGAGGAAGATCCCGCCAAAGCCCACCGGCAGAAACATATAAGGAGTAATCAGGCCGAAAGTCAGCACGCAGGCGATCAAACGGCGGTCCAGTTGCAGCTTGCTCAGTACATACAGCAGCGGCGGCACCAGCAGCGGGATAAAGGCAATGTGGATCGGCAGGATGTTCTGCGAAGAAATCGCCACCACCAGCAGCAGCGCAATCAGCAGCCACTTGAGTAGACCGGCGCCTTTGGCATCCTGTTTGCCCACCATGGCCAAGGCTTTGTCAGCCAAGGCATGGGCCAGACCGGATTTGGCAATCGCCACGGCAAAAGCACCCAGCAAGGCATAGGACAACGCCACTGTCGCGCCGCCGCCCAGGCCTTTATTGAAGGCCGCCAGCGAACCCTCAACACCCAGGCCGCCCAGCAGGCCACCGGCCAGTGCGCCAACAATCAGGGCCACCACCACATGTACACGGCACAAGCTGAGGATCAACATGATCCCCACTGCCGCAACGACTGCGTTCATCGATTTACTCCCGCTATTAAAAGAGGTCCGCGAAGGTTTTGACCTTCTCTGGAGACTGCGCCGGCTCGGCGAAGGGCGCGTACTCTGCACAATGCTGACTGACCTGTCAAAACACCGTAAATTATTTTGTACAAAGCGTTAATAATTTCGTATAGGCTGCGAAATATCGGGGCGTAATGGCCTGCAATTTGCTGCTATCACTGTACGTAATGCTTCAAGTAATACGCATAACCGCCGATAGGCGCTCTAAGCCTCTGCAATTAAGAAGGTCCTGAAATGCTGTTCAGCCGACTGTCCATCCAACTGAAAATCACCCTGTTGGCCGGTTTGTGCCTGCTGGCCATTGTCGCGGTGCTGGTATCGGCCTCGATGATCCAGGCCTCGCGCAGTGCCAGCCTGGTCAAACAGGCCAGTTCGAAAATGCTGGAGGAATCAGCACAACTGCGCATGGAGGCGCGTGGCGAAGCCCAGGCGCTGCAGATGCAGCGCTACTTTATGGACGCCTATCAATACGGACGCGGCGCCGCTACCCAGGTTCTGTTTATTCGCGAACAGGCGGAGAAACGTTTTCTTGACGCCTTCGACCTGCGCGAAGACCTGACCCGTCAAATACGCAGCGCACTCGAAGCCAACCGCAGTCTGTTGGGCATTTACGCGGTGTTCGAGCCTAACGCCCTGGATGGCAAGGATGAACTCTTCGTTGACCAGGACAACCTCGGCAGCAACGACAAGGGTCGCTTCTCGATCTACTGGTCCCAGGATGACAACGGTGAGCTGAGCGCCGAGGCGATGAAGGAAGAAAGCCTCAACGACTCCACCCCAGGTATCAGCGGGGCACCTTATAACGCCTGGTACACCTGTCCTCGCGACAGCAAGCGGGTGTGCCTGCTTGATCCCTATATCGATGATACCGATGGCGTGAAGACCCTGATGACCAGCATCGCCTTCCCGCTGGTTCAAGGCGACAAGGTGATTGGCGTGCTGGGTGTAGACATCAGCCTGGCCAGCCTGCAGGAGCTCAGTACCAGCGCGCACAAGGGCCTGTTTGACGGTGCCGGGCATGTCAGCATTATCAGCCCTGCGGGCCTGCTTGCCGGACACAGCCGTGATAGCAGCCTGCTGGGTGGCAAACTGGCCGCCGCCTTCAGTGAACAGCACAGCGAGATGATCAGCCTGCTGGCCGGCAACCGCCCCGAAGTCATGCACCACAATAGCGCACTGCAAGTGCTGCAACCGCTGTTACCGATCCCGGATGCCAAGCCTTGGGGCGTTTTGCTGGAAGTCCCGGAGAAAGTGCTGCTCGAGCCGGCCACCCGTCTGGAAGCTCAGATGGATGAAGTGGGTACGCGCAATACCGCCATCTCACTCGGCCTGGGGCTGGCTGCCGGCGTTGTGGGCATCCTGCTGATCTGGCTGACCGCCCTGGGCGTGACCCGGCCAATTCTGGGCGTCGCGGCGATGCTGAAGAATATCGCCAGCGGCGAAGGCGACCTGACCCGTCGCCTGGAATATGCCAAGCAGGATGAGCTGGGCGAACTGGCCAGCTGGTTCAACCGCTTCCTCGACAAGCTGCAACCGATCATCGCTGACGTCAAACGCAGCGTACAGGACGCGCGCAGCACCGCTGATCAATCGGCACTGATCGCCAGCCAGACCAGCGACGGCATGCAGCAGCAATACCGTGAAGTCGATCAGGTGGCCACCGCCTTCCAGGAAATGAGCGCTACAGCGCAGGATGTTGCGCATAACGCCGCACAAGCCGCCGAAGCCGCACGTACGGCCGATCAGGCCAGCCGTGAAGGCATGAGCGTAATCGGCAAAACCACTTCTACCATCGAACTGCTGGCCAATGAAATGAATGTGGCTATGCAGGAAGTCGAAGGTCTGGCCAATAGCAGCGAGAAGATCGGCTCGGTACTCGAAGTAATCCGCTCAATTGCCGAACAGACCAACCTGCTGGCGCTTAACGCCGCCATTGAAGCCGCGCGTGCCGGGGAAGCCGGCCGCGGCTTTGCCGTAGTAGCCGATGAAGTGCGCAACCTGGCCAAACGCACTCAGGACTCGGTGGAAGAAATCCGCCAGGTGATCGAAGGCCTGCAAAGCGGCACCAAGGAAGTGGTCAGTACCATGCACAGCAGCCATCGCCAGGCGCAGGGTAGTGTTGAGCAGGTGGAACAGGCGGTGGCCGTGCTGCAACGCATCAGCCAGGCCGTCAGCGTGATTACCGATATGAACCTGCAGATCGCCAGCGCCGCCGAAGAGCAAAGCTCGGTAGCCGAGGAGATCAACCGCAATGTGGCCTCGATCCGTGATGTCACCGAGTCGATTTCCGCCCAGGCCGACGAGTCGGCGAAGATCAGCCAGGGACTGAACAAGCTAGCCAATCACCAGCAAGGGCTGATGGACCAGTTCCGCGCCTGAATTGCCGCTTGGCACCATTTGCCTGCCAGGCTGGCGGCTGTTTCCTTGAAGCGCAGACTAGCGATCGCTAGTCTGCGTTTTTTCTTAATATGAGGTGCATGATGCTCAATATCGCCCTGGTGGCTGGCTCCAGCCGCAATAACAGCCAATCGGGCAAGGTCGCCCGTTTCTTGCGTCAACGCCTGATTCAGCTGGGCCATACCGATAACGCCCAGAGCAACGTGATTGATCTAGGCCTGGCTCCCCTGCCCCTATGGCCTGCCGAAGACACCGGCCCCTGGGGGCTTTACAGCAAGCAACTGGCCGCCGCCGACGCCGTGGTGATCATTTCCCCAGAGTGGAACGGCATGGCCTGCCCGGCCATCAAGAACTTCTTTATCTACGCCAGCAAAGCCGAGCTGGCGCACAAACCGGGCCTGTTGGTTGGGGTTTCTTCAGGCGTGGGTGGGGCTTATCCGATCAGCGAGTTGCGTGCGTCCAGCTACAAGAACTGCCGCCTGTGCTATCTGCCTGAACATCTGATCGTGCGCAGCGTCGAGAAAGTGCTGAACACACCAGAGCCAAGCAGCGAAGACGATCAGCGTCTGCATGCCCGCATCGATTACGAGCTGGATATTCTGGTCAAGTACGCCGAGGCACTGCGTCCGGTGCGGGCCAGCATCGACATGGGCAACCCGGCATTTGCCAACGGCATGTAAGTGCGCCAAACGGCGTGCCTGAGCGCTTCAGGCACGCTTGACGGGCAGCGTCACGCTAACGCGCAAGCCACCTAGACCACTGTCACCCAGCTGCAGCTGCCCGCCCCAGGCATCGACGATGTCCCGCACAATGCCCAGGCCCAGGCCATGGCCGGCCACCTGTTCATCCAAGCGACTGCCGCGACTGAGGACCTCCTCGCGCTGCGCCGCATCGATACCCGGCCCGTCATCCTCAATGCACAGCTGATACACCTCGCTCTCACGGCTAACGTGCAGATACACCTGGCTGTCAGCCCATTTGCAGGCGTTATCCAGCAGATTGCCCAGCAGTTCCAGCAGGTCCTCGCGGTCCCAGGGCAAACGCAGACCAGGCGCCGCCTGCCAGTCCAGTTGCAGGTGATTACCGTGAATCATCGTCAAGGTGGAAAACAGCTCCGGCAGCTCGCTGGCACAATCGAAATGCGCTCCCGGCAGCGCTTCACCGGCCAGACGTGCACGACCCAGTTCACGGGCAATGCGTTGCTCGATCTGTTGCAGCTGGCTATTGAGGCTTTCACGCAACTCGGGCAACTGCTTGAGTTCTTCCCGGCCGGCCAGGCTGACCAGCACCGCCAGTGGGGTTTTCAGTGCATGCCCTAGGTTACCCAACGCATTGCGTGAGCGTTTCAGGGTGTCTTCGGTATGACTCAGCAGGTGGTTGATCTGCGCCACCAGCGGTTCCAGTTCCAAAGGCACCTGCTGGTCCAGCTGGCTGCGCTGGCCTTGTTGCAATTGCATGATCTGTTGCCGCGTGCGCTCCAGCGGGCGCAAGGCGCGGCCGACAATCAGGCGTTGCAACAGCAGAATCAGAATCAGCGCGCTGATGCCCAGGCCAAGAATGATTTTCTGCACATGGCTGAAGCTCTTGAGGATCGGCGTATAATCGCGCGCCACCTGAATAACGATCTGCTGGCCAAAGCGCTGATAGTCGGCGCGGTAGATCAACCACAACTGGCCCTGCGGCCCGTCACCTAGCTCAGCCTGGAGACCCGGTTGTTCGGCACGCTGCAGGTCGCGATCCCAGAGTGAACGCGAGCGCCAGGTCTGTTCGGCAAAGTCGATGCGAAAATACAAGCCCGAGTAGGGCCGTTTGTAGGCGGCGCTAAGACGCCGGTCATCAAGTTGCAGGCCGTTGGGGCCGCGCACAAAAGCGCCCAATAGAGTTTGCGCTTCATCCTGCAGGGTGGTCTGGATATAGCTGCGCAGGCTGCGATCAAACAGCCAGAGGCTGCTCTGCGCCAGCAACAGACCGATGACCAGCAGCACGCTGACCAGGCCCAGGCTCAGGCGCCGCTGGATCGATTTCAAACAGCATCCCCGCTGAAGCGATAGCCTTGGCCACGACGGGTCTCGATAATCTCGCGCCCCAGCTTGCGGCGCAGGTGGTTGACGTGCACTTCGATGACGTTCGAATCGCGTTCGCTTTCACCGTCATATAGGTGCTCAGCCAAATGACTTTTCGACAGCAATTGCCCGGCATGCAGCATGAAATAGCGCAGCAGGCGGAACTCGGCAGCGGTCAGCTGCACTTCCTGATCGTTGCGGCTCACCGTCTGCCGGCTTTCGTCCAGCTGCAGGCCTGCCGCTTCCAGTTGCGGCTGATTGGCCAGGCCCCTGGCACGGCGCAACAGCGACTGAATGCGCAGTTGCAGTTCTTCCGGGTGAAACGGCTTGCTCAGGTAATCATCCGCACCGGCCTTGAGGCCTTCAATGCGCTCAGCCCAGGAGCCACGCGCAGTGAGGATCAGCACCGGTGTGCTGAGGCCGCCCGCACGCCACTCCTGCAGCACCTCAAGCCCCGGTTTGCCAGGCAAGCCGAGGTCGAGAATGATCAGGTCATAGGGTTCTGTCGCCCCCTGGTAGGCGGCATCACGACCGTCGGCCAGCCAGTCAACGGCATAACCTTGACGGGTCAGACCGGCCAGCAGCTCATCGGCCAGGGGGACATGGTCTTCCACCAGCAGCAGGCGCATCAGTCTTCCACCTCATCCTTGAGCACTTCGCCAGTGCTGGCGTGCAATTCCAGTTCGCGCACGACGCCTTGCTCAGTCACCAGTTCCACTTCGTAGACCAGCACGCCGTCCTCTTCTTCCAGCTCGACTTCCAGCAAAACTGCACCGGGATGACGCTGCAAGGCCATCTGCAGCAACTGCTCGAGGGGCATGATCAGCCCCTCGCGGCGCAGGCGTAATGCTTCATCCTGATCCAGGTCGCGTGCGCTGCTGCTGAACGTCAGCGTCAGCAGCAGGCAGGTCAGGAGTGCGCGGGCAAGCCAAGCAGTGTTCTTCATCAATCGTCTCGTTGGTTCTTCAGCACTTGGGCGTTAGTGGCATCCAGTTCAACGTCCCACTGCACGCCCTGGGTGTCGCGCACCTCAACCTGGTAGATGTAGCGGCCGTATTCTTCTTCCAGTTCGGTGTCTTCAGTCACACCGCCCGGGTGCAACGCCAGGGCTGCAGCGTTGAGTTTTTCGAAGGACTGGATGGTGCCTGCGTCACGCAGTTTCAGCGCTTCATCCGGGCCCAGGTCTCGGGCTTGGGCCAGGCCGGCAGTCAGGGTAAGGGCAGCAGCGGCAAATACAGCAGTCAGGGTTTTCATGTTCAAGTTCCTTATGGAGTTGGCTTTCGACGGAGCCCAAGTTACTGCACACGACTTAACTCAAGCTGAATTTGCTTAAGGCATTGCTTAAAGGCTGATTTATTCCGAGCCATGCACCCATCATTCACGCGCTGAAGTCGCTTGGCCTGCCCATTCAGGGCTCTATAATCGCTGCCTTGCGCGATGGAGGCCAGCATGAGTGCGATATTAATCAAGTCCCCTGCTTTGACAATCAAGGCCGGTAAACGCGCCTTTGCGCGTATTCGCGAGCACGGCCTGCAACCGGCGGATGTCGGCATTCTGCCCGGCGCTGCAGGCGGCCCCAAGGCTCTGGGGATTCAGGGGCTGGATCTGGCGCTGTTTGGCGACTGGCTGCAGCGCGCACCTCGCGAGCGTTCGCTGATCGGCGCATCCATCGGTTCCTGGCGTTTCGCCAGCGCCTGTTTGCCGGATGCCGCAGCCGGCCTGCGCCGCCTCGGCGAGCTGTATACCTCGCAGCGTTTTGCCAAAGGCGTAAGCATGGCGCAGGTGTCGAACAGCTGCAGCCTGATGCTCGATCAATTGCTCGGCAATGACGACGCCAACATTCTCAGTAACCCGCATTACCGCTTGAATATCGTCGTGGTGAAAAGTCATGGCTTGCTGCAGCACGACCATCGCGGCGCACTCGGTTTGGGCCTGTCGTCAGTGATTGGCAGCAACCTGCTGGGGCGCCCGCGCCTGGCCAAACACTTCGAACGGGTGATTCTGCACGACGCCCGCCTGGCGCCGCCGCTGGGTACGCTCAGTGATTTCCCCTCACGCTATCTGCAGCTCGACAGCGGCAATCTGCGTCATGCTTTGCTGGCCTCGGGCTCCATCCCGATGATCATGCAAGGGGTGCGCGATATTCCTGGCGCAGGGCCTGGCACCTATCGCGATGGCGGCCTGCTCGACTATCACCTCGATCTGCCGTACAGCGGCGAAGACATCGTGCTTTACCCGCACTTCACCGATAAGGTCATCCCCGGCTGGTTCGACAAGGGCATGCCCTGGCGTCGCGGCGACGGCGGGCGTTTGCAGGATGTTCTGCTGCTCGCCCCCTCACGCGACTACCTGGCGCGCCTGCCCCATGGCAAACTCCCCGACCGCAAGGACTTCAGCCGTTATCTGGGCGATGATGCCGGCCGCGAACGCTATTGGCGCACCGCCATGAGCGAAAGCCAGCGGCTCGGCGACGAGTTTCTCGAACTGGTGGACAGCGGCCGCCTGCACGAACGCATGCAAGCACTTTGAACAGGACGGGCCAGAAGGTAGTGGCCACAGCGTAATAACCAGGGATCGGCAGAATGAAACTTGCAGTCGCCATTATCCATGGCATCGGTACACAACCGGACACCCGTGATGCCGAAGGACAACACAGTTTTGCCCAGAGCCTGATCGCGGGTTTACGCCAACGCCTTGGTGCAGATGCTGACCAGGTCGCCTTTCAGAGCCTGTACTGGGCCAGCGTGCTGGACAAAAGGCAGCTGGCTTTTCTCGACAAGCTGCGTGACCAGCCCGTGCGCTGGCGTTGGTTGCGGCGCATCGTCACGCTGTTTCTCGGTGATGCCAGTGGCTACCGCAAGGTCAGCCAGGCTTACGACACCACCTACGAAGAAGTGCATCAATGCCTGCGCAGCGGTCTCAACGCCCTGCGCGCCAAGGTCGATGCCGATACCCCGCTGGTGGTGCTGGCCCATTCGCTGGGCGGGCATATCTTTTCCAACTTCGTCTGGGATCAGCAGCGCATCAATAATGTTGAAAGTTGCCCGCTCGACCCCTTTCTGGCGCTGGAAACCCTCAGTGGTCTGATTACCTTTGGCTGCAATATTCCGCTATTCACCTTCGCCTATGATCCTGTGGTGCCCATTCGTTTTCCAGGCCAGTGCCTGCCCCAGGCCGTGACCGAGCAGGCGCGTTGGCTCAACCTGTATGCCCCCGCCGACCCGCTCGGTTACCCGTTACGGCCGCTGCCCAATTACACCGCGGTGGTGGCTGAGGATCGCGCCATGCCCGTTGGCCCCTGGTACAAGCGGCATACGCCGTTAAGTCACCTGAGTTACTGGGATGATCGCGGTTTCCAACGCTATGTCGCCGCTTACCTGCGGCAGTTGCTGAGCGTCTGCAAAGGACGTGAGCGGGGCTGATGGCCCTCCACTTCGCCTTCCTTCTCTACTCTCATCAATAAAACAGTGATTTAACGGACATTTTTTTACATTTTTCGGCCTTCGTGTGACTTAGTGGTCAGCTTCGCTCATCAACAGCTATGACTGGCAAGCGTGAATCTACCGTTTGCCCTTGTGTATTTGGGATCACCTCGGAGAAACCGACCCCATGAACGCACCGCTGCGTTTTAACGAAGCCCTGCTGATTGCCGACCGCGCCTTTCAACCTTTTCAATGCGTCGCCTGGGCCCCGCAAGATGGCACTGGCAACCTCAGCCTCAGTGTGATCGACCGTACCAGCACCCGCCTGCTCGGCCGCACGCAACTGTCCAGCAGCATCTACAGCGACCCGGTGCAATTTGCCGATGTGCTCAAGCAGTCCCGTGAGCAGCTCAGTCAGCAAGGTTTCACCCTGGAGCCATGGAGCATGCCCGAGTAATCGGCTGCTGCTACAAGGGCTCTGAGCTGCCATTCGGCCCTCTCTTGTCAGAGCCCTGCTCCCCCTCGCCACACCGGCGACGCTGTGTTGGCAATATCTGTGGGTTTATTGTCCTTGTTGCCAATTACTCGTTAAGCGCAGACTGCATCCATCGCTTACCGAGACGCCGCCATGGATGCTCCCCGAACCATTGCCTGCCTGCTTTATCCGCATGTCATGAGCCTGGATCTGACCGGCCCATTGCAGGTGTTTGCCTCCGCCAATGACGAACGCCAACGACAGGGCTTGCCCGCGGCTTATCGCCTACTGGTGCTCGGCCAGCAGGCGGGTGCCATGCCCACCTCCGCCGGTTTCCAATTGGTCGCCGAACAGGCCTGGAGCGCTTTAGAGCCTGCGCATATCGATACCTTGCTGATCCCCGGCGGCCAGGGTGACAAGGCGCAGTGCCACAATCCTGAATTGCTGGCCTGGCTACGCAGCGCAGCGCCGCAGATCAGGCGCGTTGGCTCAGTCTGTTCCGGCGCGCTGATTCTCGCCGCCGCTGGCCTGCTCGATGGCCGCCGCGCCACCACTCACTGGGCGGATCTCGACTGCTTGCGTCTGGAACATCCACAGGTGGAGATCAGCGCGGATTGCCTGCACACCTACGATGCGCAAGAACCAGACGGCGATGGCCATATTTTTACCTCGGCCGGAGTAACTGCCGGGATCGACCTGGCACTGGCTCTGGTCGAGGCTGATCTGGGGCGCCCGCTGGCCTTGGCCGTAGCCAAGCGTCTGGTGCTATTTCTGCGCCGCCCTGGCGGGCAAGCGCAGTTCAGTGCACTGCTGACTCCGGAGCCGAGTCGAGTACCGCGCCTGGCCAGTCTGCTGGAATGGATACCCCTGCACCTGCATCAAGACCTGTCGCTGGCGGTGCTGGCGGCGCAAGCCAATATGACGCCGCGCACGTTATCGAGAGCCTTCAACCAGGAACTGGGCATGGGGCCAGGACGCTATGTCGAGCTTGTACGTCTGCAAGCGGCACGCAGCCTGCTGCAGACTGCCCAGGCCTCGATCAGCACGGTGGCGCGGTTGAGCGGTTTCAATCACCCGGAAAATCTGCGCCGCAGCTTTCACAAGCACCTCGGTATCAGCCCTCAGGAATATGCCGAGCGCTTTGCTTAATCACCTAGCCCAGGAGCCAGTCATGCTGGAGTTACGCGCCGAATGTGAATGCTGTCAGCGAGATCTTGCGGCCGACAGCCAAGACGCATTCATCTGCTCATACGAGTGCACCTTTTGTCGCGACTGCGCCGACAACACATTGCATGGACGTTGCCCGAACTGCAGCGGAGAGCTATTGCAGCGGCCACGACGTGTCATCGTCAGCGCCACCACTAGCTCCCAGACAGATAACCTTTAGAGGGAATTAGCCCAGCCCCGGGCAAATATGAGGTCGCTTGCAGGGTTTCAGCAGGCCTCATATCTCCGCAAACAACCGCGTCCTGCTTGAGCTTTACTAAACACAGCACTGGCTGTGGATGCCGGAACAGGAGAGCCCGATGGACGATGAAGAAAACAAGCCGCTGACGTTCTGGGAAATGCTGCAAAGCGTGCTGAGCGCGGCACTGGGCGTACAGAGTGGAAAAAACCGGGCACGCGATTTTTCGCGGGGCAAGCCCAGCCACTTCATCATGCTCGGCGTGCTGTTTACGGTGGTTTTTGTGCTGACGATCTTTGGCGTGGTCAAACTGGTGCTGCATCTGGCCGGTGTATGACTCACTGCAGCAGGGGCGCTACTGAGAAGCCATAGTCGCGTATCTCCGGGTGATAGACGGCGCTGAACTGGCGGAAATCCAGGCCATAGCCCTTAACCCTGAGGCGTTTCTGCAAGCGCGCAGCTTGGCTGGCATCCAGTGGGGTGAACAGCTTGTCGACACGGTCCTTGCCGCCGCGTTCGGCAAAATCCAGCCCGGCATGGTAGTCATGCAACATCACCATGGCCCAGCCGCCCAGGGTGAAATGCCCGCCAACCAACACCCACAGCTGATTGTCGATACGGGCCTGCAGCACCTCCTCGGAGTTGTTCAGGGCCGACAGGAAAATGTCCTTGTTCGGCTGCCGGCCCAATTCCAGCGCAGCCTGCATCACGCCAAAGGCCATTTCATCATTGGCCGACCAGATCAGTTGAGTCTCGGGATGGCGAGGTAACAGCAGCTGCGCCTGCTCGTAGGCGCGCTGACGCTTCCACTCTCCATACACCAAGCTTTGCAGCCTGACTTGCGGGTGTTCAGCCAAGGCCCGTCGCAGCCCTTCTTCTCGCAGCGAAGATGACGGTGTGTTGCGCAGGCCGGCAAACGCCAGCAGGCTGCCCGGCTCGCCTTCCAGGCGCGCAATCAGCCCTTTTGCCATCCAGTAACCGGCTTGCTCATCGTTGGGGATCAGGCTGCCGATCCAGTTGCGGTATTGCTCACGCGAACGACCGACAATCTGCTGTTGCTCGGGTGTCAGGGTACTGTGCAGGGAGAACAGCTTGACCGGGCTATTGGCGTACATCCTCAGCAATTCCGGTGCGGTGTACATCTCGTTGACGAACAGCAGATAGTCCGGCAACGGCCCCTTATCCAGCAGCTCACGGGCACGCTGCAACAGTAAACGGTGATCGCGTTCACCATTGATCACCGTGAGCTGCATGCCCAGATCAGCTGCAGCAGCCTGCATGAATTCGGTGTAGCCCACCCAGAAAGGCTCGTCGGTATAACCCGGATTGAGGAACACCACCGAAGCCGGCGAGCGCGCAGGCGTTGGCCCGGCCCAAGCAGCCGCGGTTAATACGCTCAGCGTCAACAAACAGGCAGCGCTGATCCAGTGCAAAACCGACTTCAACACGCGTTGATCTCCTGAAGGGATGTCGAGTATATCGGCAATGCCATAGCCAATGGCCATCGGCCTCGCCAAGACGAACGTTAGGCGAATGGTTACAATCGCCTCCCCTCCGCCTCCCTCCTCTGTTGGTGTTCTATGTCACCTCTGGAAACCCTCGCTTCAGCCCTTGGTATATGGGCCGTCTGGCTGACCGTACGGCAAAATCGCTGGTGCTGGCCGCTCGGCTTGGTGATGGTGCTGATGTACGCGTGGATTTTCTATGACGGCAGGCTGTATTCGAACATGCTGCTGCAAGGTGTGTACGCCGTGCTGCAGGGTTATGGCTGGTGGCAGTGGACACGAGGCGGTAGCAGCCATAGCGGCGTGCAGGTCAATCGGCTGAGCACACAAGGTCTGCTGTTCAGCCTCGCGGCGGGCAGCCTGGGCGCCATCGCACTGGGTTACCTGATGGCCACCTTCACCGATGCAGCAGCCCCCTGGCAGGATGCCGCCTTGTGTGCCTTCAGTCTGGTCGCCCAAGTATGGATGGCGCAGAAGCGGCTGGAGTGCTGGCCGCTGTGGGTCGCGCTGGATCTGCTCTTTGTTGCGCTCTTTCTGCAGCAGGGCTTGTACCCGACAGCCGCGCTGTATGGGGTATTTACCCTGTTGGCGCTTCACGGCTGGTTGACCTGGCGGCGCGACCGCGCGTTGGTCAGCGTATGAAGGTGCTGGTGCTGACCGGGCCGGAATCCAGCGGTAAAAGCTGGCTAGCCGACGCCATTCAAACCACTTTTGGTGGCGTACTGGTAGGCGAGTACGTACGGCACTTTATCGATCAGCAACAGCGCGACACCTGCTATGCCGATATCAGCCGCATCGCCCAAGGGCAACTGGACTGGGAAGATCAGGCGCGAGCAGCAGCCCCTGAACTGCTGATTCTCGACACCCATCTACTCAGCAACATGCTTTGGAGTCAGACGCTGTTTGGGGATTGCCCGGCCTGGATCGAACAGGCGCTCTTGGCACGTGACTACCACCTGCACCTGCTGCTTGATCCCCGCGGCGTGCCCTGGGTCGATGATGGCCAGCGTTGCCAACCGGAGCTGGCTCAGCGTGTGGCGTTCTTTGAACAGTGCGCTGACTGGCTACAGCGACATCAACAACCCGTGCAGTGCATTACGGGCAGCTGGACTGCAAGGCGTCAGCAGACACTTGCCACAGTCGCGCAGTGGCTGGGCTCAACGCACCACGACACTGGCCCAGGCCAGTAATAGGCTTAGACACACCGCAATCGTCAGTGGACGCCGCAAACGCGGGTACCACTGAGGTGCCAACCCCAGCTTGACCGCTCGCAAATCCGCGCCATACAGACCGGCAAAAGCGATAAGGCACAGGGGCAAAGCCAGGCTGGTGGGCATGCCACTGCTGATCGCCAGCCAACCCAGTAGTGGCGGTACAACCGATAATCCCAACTGCAGCTGCGCTGCTTCCCCCGCCTCTTGCGCACGCATGGCCAGGCCCCAGTGGATTGCCCCCATAAAGGCCAGAATAACCGCGGCATAATCCAGCAGTGCTGCCAGCACCAATGGCCGCCAGCCCTCCGGCACCACCCAGATACCCAAGGCGCCGCTGACAAAAGGTACCAGTCCGGCATAACCGAGCAGCAAGGCCAGTTTGGGGGGCTGAGGTGCGTCAAATGGGTGCATAAGCTCACTCCTGAGGGGTAATCTTGAATAAACCGCAGTTTACGGCGCAGTAAAAGGAAAATTCGCGCAATTGTTCAGTCATGGCTGCTTGCCATAAGCAACGGCAGTTGGCATAAAACGGGCAAATAATAAACGCCACAAGGATGTATCGATGCGCATTCTCCGTCGGACCCTGTACGGGGTTCTTTTGTTGCTGATCGTGGGGCTGCTGGTTGCCCTGTATTTCATCGCCTACCCCAACCTTCCGCTCTATAAACAGCCCGAAAAGCTGCATTACCTCGATCAATGGTCGGCCGAAGAGCGCCAGACCTATTACTACACACCTCAGGGCACCCAGGTAAAAGGCCTGCGCTATGAGTGGTTCAGCGCCCTGGAACTGCCGTTCAGCAGTCGTAAGTTCGCCACCCCGGATTACCTTGCGCGCTTTGGTTTCCTCGTCGATCCCGCCCAACAACCCACACCGCTGAATCCCGGCAATCTGCCGGTCGGCTTTGCCCGGCATGCCGATGCGGAAAGTGGCGAGCATTACCTGGATATCAGCTGCGCCGCCTGCCACACCGGCGAGCTGCGCTATAAGGGCCAAGCCGTGCGCATCGATGGCGGCGCGGCGCTGCATTCGCTGGCGTCCACCGTACCCACCGTGCGTGGCGGCAGCTTTGGCCAGGCGCTGGGCATGAGCATGGCCTTCACCTACTACAACCCACTTAAATTCCGCCGCTTCGCCCAACAGGTACTGGGCGATGAATACGCCAGCCACAAGGCCCAGCTGCGTCGCGACTTCAAGCTGGTGCTCGATCGCCTGCTCGGCACCGCGTTCAATGACTGGCATCGCGGTCTCTACCCAACCGAAGAAGGCTTTGGCCGCACCGATGCCTTCGGCCGCATCGCCAACAGCGTCTTTGGTGATGCTATAGACCCAAGCAACTACCGCGTCGCCAATGCCCCGGTGAGCTATCCGCAGGTCTGGGATATCTGGAAATTCGACTGGGTACAATGGAACGGCTCAGCCATGCAGCCGATGGCCCGCAACGTTGGCGAAGCCCTGGGCGTTGGCGCCACGCTGCGCCTGCTGAATACCGACGGTCACCCTGTGGCCGAATCCGAACGCTATGCCTCCAGCGTGCGCCTGCGTGACCTGTTCACCCTGGAAGAAACTCTCAAGCGACTGCAACCGCCCACCTGGCCGGAAGACGTGTTCGGCAAGGTCGATCTGCCGTTGGCCAGCCGTGGCCGCGCGCTGTATACCGAGAACTGCGCCTACTGCCATGCTCCTGACCCGAAGACGCCCCAGGAGAGCTTTGCCCCGACTCGCGATCCGGAATGGCGGATGCGTGTGGTGCCTACCTCGATCGTCGGCACTGACCCCACCACCGCAGACAATATTGCCGACCATCGTTTCGATATCACCAAGCTGGGCTGGACCAAAGCCGAACTGAGCAAACTCGATGTGCGTTTGTTTGGCGCGAAGCTGGAAGATATCGACATGCGCAGCATCTCCAGCGCCAAAGCCCTGGCCTACGTTACCGCCTACGTGGAAAACCGCGCGTATCAGGATGCTGGCATCACCCAACCGGAACGCGGTCGCATGGATGGCTTTGATCTGCCGATTGGCGTGCAGGAAAAGCGCGGCTACAAGGCGCGCCCGCTGGATGGCATCTGGGCTACCCCGCCCTTCCTGCACAACGGTTCGGTGCCGACCCTGTTCCAGCTGCTGTCGCCGGTGTCGGAGCGGCAAACTCAGTTCTGGGTGGGAAATTTCGAGTTCAACCCCAAACAGATTGGCTACCAGAGCGAAAAATTCACCGGCGGCTTCCTGTTTGACACCCAGGTCACCGGCAACAGCAATCGCGGCCATGAATTCCGCGCCGGTTGCCGTGAAGACGGCGTGATCGGTCGCGCCCTGCAACCGGAAGAACGCTGGGCACTGATCGAGTACCTCAAGGTCTTGGGCAATCCCGCACTGGAACAACAGCTACAGCCTGTTGCCGCCAAGGAATGGACGCCCGGCCCGTCCTGCCAGAACTGAAACACACAGCGCCTGTAACCGCACACTGAGAATAATTAAAAGGAATTGACTGCATGTTTAAACGATTCTGGCTCTGGCTCGGCCGCGTACTGGGCAAACTGCTGGTGCTGGTACTGGTCATTGGTATCGGCGGCTGGGCCATCGGCGCAGCCTACTACGGCTGGAAATTCTCCGGTCCAGTGTCCACTGAAGAACAGATCCCGGCCGATGAAGCCGCACTGACTCAAGGCATCATCGAAGACGCCATCCGCGTGGTTGAACAGCATCGCGACAACACCCGCGTGCTGCGTGATGCTCATGCCAAGGCCCATGGCTGCGTGAAGGCCGAGGTCACCGTCAACGCCGATCTGGACAGCAGCCTGCAACGCGGCGTGCTCAGCGAACCTGGGAAAACCTGGCAAGCCTGGATGCGCCTGTCCAACGGCAATGCCTACCCGCAGTTCGACCGTGCCCGCGATGCCCGCGGCATGGCGATCAAACTGCTGGATGTACCCGGTGAAAAACTCACGCACAGTCCGCAGCACGCCACGGAGCAGGACTTCGTGATGTTCAACCACCCGGCGTTTTTTGTGCGCGATGTGGCCGAGTACAAGAGCAACTTCGCCGCCCAGGCTGACGGCAAAAAGGCCATGGCCTTCTTTACCAGCTGGAACCCCAATAGCTGGGAAATCCGCCACCTGATCATCGCCCTGAAAACCCTGTCCCCTGCGCCGGAAACCCCGCTGGCTACCACCTACAACTCCATCGCCCCATTCAAGCTGGGTGAGCACAACATCAAATATCGGGTCATTCCTCAGCCAGAAGCCTGCCCCGAGTACCAGTTGCCGGAACAGAACCGCGACCTGCCAAACTTCCTGCGCAACGCGCTGTACCAGCAACTGTCGCTGGACCGTGTACCAGCCTGCTTTGCCCTGCAAGTGCAGCGGCAGAACGCCGAGTACTACATGCCGATCGAAGACCCCAGCGTTGAATGGAGCGAAGCTATCTCGCCGTTCGAAACCGTCGCCACCATCAAGGTGCCGGCGCAGGATTTTGATAGCCGCGAGCAGAACCTGTTCTGTGACAACCTGTCGTTCAACCCCTGGCATGCGCTGCCCGAGCATCGTCCGATTGGTGGTATCAACCGCCTGCGCAAGGCGGTTTATGAGGCCGTGAGTATCTATAGGTTGGAGCGCAATCAGCCATAAAACTGTATCCAATTCTCCGTGCTACTCGGTTAACAGCTGCTGAGCTGGTAATATCCGCGTCTTGCTAAACACGCTGTTGGCCGCGTACCACTTGAGAGAAAGACCGTGGAATTGTTCAAAGAGTTTATGTTCGAGGCCGCGCATCGCCTGCCTCACGTCCCCGAAGGGCACAAATGCGGACGCCTGCACGGCCACTCCTTCAAGGTTGCGGTGTATATCGAAGGTGAAGTCGATCCTTATACCGGCTGGATTCGCGACTTCTCCGAGATCAAGGCAATCTTCAAGCCACTCTACGAGCAACTCGACCACAACTACCTGAACGATATTCCTGGCCTGGAAAACCCTACCAGTGAAGTGCTGGCCAAATGGATCTGGCAGCAACTCAAGCCGCTGCTGCCAGAACTGTCGCGTATCCGTATCCACGAAACCTGCACCAGTGGTTGCGAATACCGCGGCGACTGATTGCGCCCACCGGGCGCCTGATCGAAGCTCCAGGCCCCCTGCTCTTCAGCACTCTCACTCGGCGGTTAATTCAATCGTTCTGAGCGCAGAACAACAGCTACCGAAAAATCCACCGGAAAATTTCATAAATTTGAAACCGGTTTGAAAACAAGCACGCAAACTTGTTCTTGCCCAGCCTCTGTTTTAGGGTAGCGGGGCACTTTACCTGGATGGGTAAAGCCTCTTATGGATAAGCGAAAAGGAATCACAACATGTTGAAGAAAATTGCTCTGGCTGCCGGTCTGGTTACCCTGCTCAGCGGTTGCGCCTCTGGCCTGTCGCCAGTCAGCGTTGGCCTGATCACCGACGTCAAAGGCCCGATCACTGCAACCACCGCTTCCGGCAACAAAACCGGCACAGCTTGCGCCACCACCATCATTGGTCTGATCAACAAAGGCGACGCTTCCATTGCTGCCGCCAAGGCCAATGGCAACATCGGCACCATCGCTACCGCTGATTACCACACCAAAGGCTTCTACCCGTTCTTCGGTGAAACCTGCGTGAACGTAACCGGTAACTAAGTTGCCTGACGGCCCCCAAGCAACGCTCGGGGGCCGTTTGAAGTCAGAGGCCGAAGCCCGCCAGGGCTGACAGAAACTGCGCCTCGTCAATCACTCTCACGCCCAGTTCACTGGCTTTCGCCAACTTCGAGCCTGCCCCCGGCCCCGCGACTACGCAACTGGTCTTGGCTGATACCGAACCCGCCACCTTGGCCCCCAGGCTTTCCAGCTTTTCCTTGGCCACATCACGGCTCATCACTTCCAGCGTACCGGTCAGCACCCAGGTCTGCCCAGCCAGCGGCAAGCCTTCGATAACTTTCTTCTCGCTGTACCAGTGCATGCCGAAGTCCCGCAGCTGCGCTTCGATGGCTCGGGCACGTTCAGCATTGGCCGTGACCGCAAAAAACTCACGCACAGCGTTGGCCTGTTTCTCGGGCAAGGTCTGGCGCATATCCAGCCAATCTGCCGCCAATAGCGCATCCAGGGTGACAAACTTGTCGGCTAGTTTCTGTGCCCCGCCCGGCCCTACCGAGGGGATATTCAACTTGTCGAGCATCCCGGCCAAGGTGGCGCTGGCACTGAACTCGGCACTCAGCTCGCCTTGCTCCTGCAACTCAAGGCCACACTCGCCCAACAAGGCACTGATCACCTGCTGGTTATGCTCATCGGCGAAGAAGCTGTGAATCTCATGAGCCACTTCCAGGCCAATATCCGGCAGGTAGGTGAGCACCTCCGGCAGCGCCTGCTGCACACGCTCCAGGGAGGCCAGTGCACGGGCCAGTACCTTGGCGGTTTCCTCCCCTACGTCGGGAATGCCCAGAGCGTAGATAAAGCGCGCCAGAGTCGGCCGCTTGCTGTCCTCAATGGCCTGCAGCAGTTTGTTGCTGGACACCTCGGCAAAGCCTTCCAGATTGATGATCTGGTCATACTTCAGCTTGTACAGATCAGCCGGTGAGGCGATCAGTTGCTCATCGACAAGCTGCTCGATGGTCTTGTCGCCCAGGCCTTCTATATCCATGGCGCGGCGTGAGACGAAGTGAATGATCGCCTGCTTGAGCTGGGCCGCGCAGGCCAGGCGACCGACGCAGCGGTACACCGAACCTTCGCTGAAGGTCTCCTTACCCTTGCTGCGTTTGACCAACTGGGTGCGCTCGACATGAGAGCCGCACACCGGGCAGTTTTCAGGAATCTGCACGTCACGGGCATCGGCAGGACGGCGCTCGGGCACCACAGCCATGACCTGCGGGATCACATCACCAGCGCGGCGAATGATCACCGTATCGCCGATCATTACGCCTAGGCGTGCCACTTCATCCATATTGTGCAACGTGGCATTGGCTACCATCACGCCGGCCACCTTGACTGGCTTGAGTCGCGCCACTGGCGTGACCGCGCCGGTACGGCCAACCTGAAATTCGACATCCAGCAGTTCGGTCAGCTCTTCCTGGGCCGGAAACTTGTGGGCGATCGCCCAGTGCGGCGTGCGTGCGCGAAAACCCAGCTGCTGCTGGTCCTCGATGGTGTTGACCTTGAACACCACGCCATCAATGTCGTAAGCCAGGTCCATACGGCGTTTGCCAATATCGCGGTAATAGTCGAGGCAAGCCTGCACACCTTTGGCGAGCTTCAGTTCACGGCTGATGGGAATGCCCCAGGTCTTGAGCTGCTCTAGCATGCCCACCTGGGTCGCCGGCAGTTCGCCGCTGACCTGGCCAACGCCATAGCAGCAGAACTCCAGGGGGCGGCTTGCAGTAACCCTGGGGTCGAGCTGACGCAGGCTACCAGCCGCCGCGTTGCGCGGATTGGCGAAGGTTTTGCCGCCACTTTCGGCCTGACGGGCATTAAGCTCGTCGAAACCCGCCTTGGGCATGAACACTTCGCCACGCACCTCCAGCACCTGTGGCCAACCCTCGCCCTGCAGTTTCAGCGGCACATTGCGGATGGTGCGCACATTGCTGCTGATGTCCTCACCGGTGCTACCGTCGCCGCGAGTCGCACCGCGCACCAGCTGGCCGTTCTCGTAACGCAGACTGACGGCCAGGCCGTCGAGCTTGGGTTCGCAGCTGTATTCGACCTCAACACCGCCACCAAACAGGTCGCCGGCAAGCCCGAGACCACTCTGCACACTGCGGTCGAAGGCCAGCAGGTCCTCCTCCTCGAAGGCGTTGCCCAGACTGAGCATGGGCACTTCGTGGCGCACTTCACCAAAGGCCGCCAGCGCCTCACCACCCACACGCTGAGTCGGCGACTCGGGGGTAACCAATTGCGGGTGTTCGGCTTCCAGCGCCTGCAATTCACGAAACAGACGGTCGTACTCGGCATCGGGAACACTCGGTTCATCGAGTACGTAATAGCGATAGTTGTGGCCATCCAGTTCGGCGCGCAGCTGCTCTATGCGCTGGGCAGCAATCGAGGCTTCGGTCATTGCGGTGTGCTCTCAAACGAAAAGAGCAGCCTTGGCTGCTCTTGGTATTTCATGGGTTAACTCAGCGCTTATTGGTCAGTTGCTTGCGCTCATATTCGACGATGCGTTGGCGGTAGTGTTCGATAGTTTGCGCGGTCATCACGCTGCGCTGGTCGTCCTTCAACTCGCCGTTGAGTTCATGGGCTAGTTTGCGCGCCGCTGCCACCATCACATCAAACGCCTGCTTGGGATGGCGCGGGCCTGGCAAGCCAAGGAAGAAACTCACCGCTCGGGTGCTGAAACCCTCAATGTCGTCGAGGTCAAAGGTGCCGGGCTTCAATGCGTTGGCCATGGAGAACAGCACTTCACCATTACCCGCCATGCTTTCGTGACGGTGGAAGATATCCATTTCACCAAAACGCAGGCCGCTCTCCAGAATGTTCTGCAACAGTGCCGGGCCTTTGAAGCCTTCTTCACTGCGCGCAATTACGTTGATCACCAGCACCTCTTCAACCGGGGGCAATTCCTTCTGGTTGTCCTTGCTCTGGCTGGCGGGTTTGACCACGTCGTCATCAACCGGGTTAAGCAGCGTCGGCACCGGCTCTTCCAGCCCCAGATTGAGGTCGCCTTGCTGCGGCTCACCGGCACGACGGCGATTGAGTTCGCGGGCGCTCAGCGATGGCAGATCTTCTTCATCAAAGACCGGCTCATGATTGCGCTCAACAACACGTGGCGGGCTGAGTAGGTCTGGATCACTGTCGTCATCCGGCAAGTTGGCAAAACTGCGGTCAAGTTTGAACTTGAGTTTGCCCTTGCCACCACGCATCCGCCGCCAGCCATCAAACAGGATGCCGGCAATCACAATAATGCCGATGACAATCAGCCACTCGCGCAGACCGAATTCCATGAAATACCTTAACCCCTAATAAAAATGTGATGAAAAAGGCCTTCCCGGCCATTTTGCTAATTCTTTTACGTGACGCCAAGCCTATGTTCTGCCTGGCCTTTCCCTGATTTATAGCGGCACGCCTAATAACAATGCGCATTAAGCTAGCACGACGAAAGATAACTTTACACCGCCTCGCGCATCAGGATTCAACCAAGGCCAGCGCTTCTTCCACATCAACTGCAACCAATCGGGAACATCCCGGCTCATGCATGGTTACGCCCATCAGTTGATCGGCCATTTCCATGGCGATTTTATTGTGGGTGATATAGATGAATTGCACAGTTTCCGACATTTCTTTTACCAGTCGGGCATAGCGCCCAACGTTGGCATCATCCAGCGGCGCATCTACTTCATCGAGCATGCAGAACGGTGCTGGATTAAGTTTGAAGATGGCAAAGACAAGAGCCAATGCAGTCAGTGCCTTCTCGCCACCGGAGAGCAAATGGATGGTGCTGTTCTTCTTGCCAGGCGGGCGCGCCATGATGGTTACGCCGGTATCCAGCAGGTCTTCGCCGGTCAGCTCCAGATAGGCGTTGCCGCCGCCGAAGACTTTCGGGAAGAGCGCCTGCAAGCCGCCGTTGATCTGGTCGAAAGTTTCCTTGAAGCGGTTGCGAGTTTCCTTGTCGATCTTACGGATGACGTTTTCCAGGGTTTCCAGCGCTTCGACCAGATCAGCGTTCTGCGCATCCAGGTAACGCTTACGTTCGGATTGCTGCTGATACTCATCAATTGCCGCCAGGTTGATCGGGCCCAGACGCTGGATGCGTGCAGCCAAACGTTCTAGCTCTTCTTCCCAGGCTTTCTCGCTGGCCTCGGTCGGCAAGGTCGCCAGTACGCCATGCAGGTCGTAATTGTCTTCCAGCAGCTGATCCTGCAGGGCCTTACGCCGTACGGTCAGCGATTGCCAGTCCATGCGTTGCTGTTCCAGCTGGCCACGCAGCAACTGTGCTTGTTGCTCGGCCTGGGTGCGACGTTTTTCTGCGCCACGCAGTTCGCGGTCGGCATCTTCCAGGGCCAGACGCGCCAGCTTGAGCTCGTCTTCCACCGCCATGCGCTTGTCGAGTTGTTCTTCGAGCTTCATGCGCAGCTCTTCCAGCGGCGCTTCACCCTCCTCCAGGTTGAGGTTGAGTTGCTCGCGTTTCTCGTGCAGGCGCTCGGCCTGCAGTTCCAGGCGTTCCAGGGCCTGACGGGTGGAATCATGCTGAGCTTTCAGCGAGCCCAGGCGCACGGCCAGTTGATGGGCGTGATCCTTGTGCTGGCGAGCCTCCTGGCGCACGCGATCAAGCCGTTCGCGCAGGCTGTCGCGGCGTGCCAGCAGGTTTTCACGCTGCTCGTCATCGGTCGCCATGGCATCCAGGGCTTCCTGCAGTTGCAAACGCGACTCACCCAGCTGCTCGTGTTCGATTTCGCGCTGTTCGGCCAGCTCCAATAGTTCGCTGTCCAAGCGGGTACGGCGTAATACCAGCTGCTCGACCTTGGCCTGCCCGGCGGACAGCTGCGCTTTCAGCTCACCAAGACGACGAGCCAGATCCTGAGCCTGGCGGCGTTGTTGCTCGCGCTGTTCTTCCTGAGCGCGCTGGTTTTCGCGCAGATGAGTCAGGCGCTCATCCAGCACGACCAATGCAGCTTCACGCTCATCGCGTTCCAGCGTCAGCCGTTCGATCTCCTGGCCACGGGCCAGTACGCCGCTTTCCGCTTCACTGGCGCGGCGCACCCGCAAAAAGTGCCGACCGACCCAGTAACCATCACGGCTGATCAGGCTTTCGCCTTCGGCCAGACTCAAGCGTGCGGCCAGTGCTTCATCCAGACTCTGCACCGGTTTGACCTTGGCCAGCCAAGGCGCCAGATCGACGTTGGCTTCGACCTTATCCAGCAAACTACCCGCCACCCGCGCGCCGCCCTTGCTTGGGCTGGCCAGGCGTAGATCGCCCTGAGTCAGGCCGGTAAAATCCAGGTCCTGGAAATCATCCAGCAGCACGGCCTGCAGATCGGCCCCCAGCACGGTTTCCACCGCCAGCTCCCAACCGGCTTCAACCCGCAGGCCTTCAGCCAGACGCGGGCGTTCGCTCAGTTGCTGCTCGCGCAGCCAGTCGCCAGCGCCTTTGCCGGGATCAAGCGCCGCTTGCTGCAGCGCCTCCAGCGAAGCCAGGCGACCATTCAGACGTTGCAATTCACCTTGCGCCTGCTGCTGGGCCTGACCGCTGTGCTGCAGGTCATTACGCAGCTGCTGCAGGCGTTCGGCCTGCTGTTCTTCTTCCAGCTGCAGGTCTTCCAGGCTGATTTCGCCGGCAGCGATCTGCTCGCCCAGTTCGAAAATTGCCGCATCTTCCGGGTCGGCCGCCAGTTGCTGCAGCTCCTCGGTGAGGCGGCGCTGGCGCTCGGCCAGGCGCTCCAGGCTCTGCTCCAGCTGGGCGATGCGTGATTGCTGCACCTCGGCCTGACGACGCGGCTCGGCGCTGCGCTGGTTGAAGCTGTCCCACTGTTCCTGCCAGCCATGCATGGCCGTTTCGGATTCTTCCAGCCCGGCCGCGGACTCTTCGGCCGCCGCTGCAGTCAGCTCCTGCTCGGGCAGCAGCATTTCCAACTCTTCGCCCAGGGTCGCCAGTAACGTGCGGTCGTGACCCAGGTGCGATTCGGTTTCCAGACGCGCGCGCTCGGCCTCGTTGAGGTCGTCCTGCAATTGGCGCAGACGCTGCTGACCGTGCTGGATGCTCTGCTCAATGCGCGCGATATCGCCACCCACTGAGTAGAAACGCCCCTGCACCAGGTTAAAGCGCTCGCTCAGCTCGTGATGGCCATCGCGCAGCCGCTCGATGCTGGCATCGGCGTTGCGCTGTTCGGCGACCAGGGCTTCGAAGCTGACTTCCTGGTTGCTGATCACCGCCTCGCGGCTGCCCACCTGCTCGTTCAGCGCCTGCCAACGCAGTGCCATGAGCTGGGCCTTGAGCTGACGCTCTTCAGCCTTGTATTCCTGATATTTCTCTGCCGACTGAGCCTGACGGTGCAGGCGGTCGAGCTGACGTTCCAGTTCTTCACGCAGATCCGTCAGGCGCGCCAGGTTTTCATGGGTGCGACGTATACGGTTCTCGGTCTCGCGGCGGCGCTCTTTGTATTTGGAGATGCCGGCTGCTTCTTCGATAAAGTTGCGCAGGTCTTCCGGCTTGGCTTCGATCAGTTTGCTGATCATGCCCTGCTCAATGATCGAGTAACTGCGCGGGCCCAGGCCAGTGCCGAGGAAGATGTCAGTGATGTCGCGGCGACGGCACTTGGTGCCGTTGAGGAAATAGGTGTTCTGGCTGTCGCGGGTGACCCGGCGGCGGATCGAGATTTCGTTGTAGCCGGCATATTCACCGGTCAAGGTGCCGTCGGAGTTGTCGAAAATCAGCTCGATGGACGCCTGGGTCACCGGTTTGCGGGTATTGGAGCCATTGAAGATGACGTCGGTCATCGACTCGCCACGCAGGTTCTTCGCCGAACTTTCGCCCATCACCCAGCGCACGGCGTCGATGATATTCGACTTACCGCAACCGTTTGGCCCGACTACGGCCGCCATATTGCTGGGAAAAGTTACCGTGGTCGGGTCGACGAACGATTTGAAGCCGGCCAGCTTGATGCACTTGAGCCGCATAGACAGCCTTCCTTAAGCGTCGGCCAGTGCGGCCAGCACCAGCTGGCAATTGTGCTCGCCGTAACCCAGCAGCACCTCACGAATGGCCTGATGGTCACGGGCGATGATCGCCTGCAACAAGGCAGCAAAAGTATTGAGGAACTGGCCCATTTCGCCTTTGCGCCGCTCCAGCGCCAGGTGATAAGTACGGCTGATGGCCGGCAACAAGTTCTCTACGGTTTCCTGCAGGTAGGGATTGTTGGAGAACGGGAACGCGGCACGCATGATGTCGAAGCTGCTCTCGACAAAGCCGTCGATGTCTTCGCGCTTCAGGCTGTCCTGCAGACGCTGCTGAATCACCAGGAACGGCCCGAGATCAGCCTCGACCTGCCAGCTATCCGCTACTGCCTTGCCCAACAGGATGTACAGCTCCATGACCAGGGCGTAGAGGCTCTTGACGTTATGCGGGGTCAATTCAGCCACCTGCGCGCCACGGCGCGGCGGGATCACGATCAGATGGCGACGTTCAAGAATCAGCAGTGCTTCGCGCACTGATCCTCGGCTGACATTCAGCGCCTGAGTGACTTTCTGTTCCTGAATCCGCTCACGCGCCTTCAACTCACCACGAATGATGCGTTCGGCAAGATGATGGGCGATCTGCTCAGCGAGGCTATCCGGTGCCTTGAACGTCATGATGATCCTTAGGCTCTATCTGACCTATTGGGGGCAAACAAGGGTCTCAACCCCACGCCAGGCTTGGCTTGGGCGGTACAGCGCAGGGCGCGAGTGTAACACAGGGTGTTACCGGGCCAAGGCCGCCTGCGCCCCGCATTCAAACCAAAAGGTGGGCTACTGAGGGATGGTCACAACAACAGATTGTCCTACAATCCTACCAACACCCCATTCCAACAATAACAAGTACGGAGCCACCATGTTCGAACGCCTGCCCTCAAACTGGATGCTTGCCATTAAAAGCATCGGCTACTGGTTCTGGTTGATCCCGGTATTGGGTATCCCATTGAGCTATTACTGGTCATTAAACAGCCAATACGCTAACGCCTGGCCCTGGCTGGTCATCGTGGTGGTCTTTGGGATTATCCCGCTGCTGGACTTCATCATTGGCCGCGACCCAGCTAACCCGGATGAGACCGTGCAGGTTCCGCAAATGGAGCAGCAGGGCTACTACCGGCTCTTAAGCCTGGCCACTGTACCCGCACTGCTGGGCATGCTCGGCTGGGCCGGCTGGGTCTTTGTCAACCATGAGGCTTGGAGCTGGGTAGGCCAGCTGGGCTGGGTGCTGTCGGTTGGCACTGTCACCGGAGCGATCGGTATTACCGTGGCCCATGAGTTCATCCACAAAGATCCACAGCTGGAGCAGAACGCTGGTGGTTTGCTGCTCGCTGCCGTGTGCTATGGCGGCTTCAAGATCGAGCATGTGCGCGGTCACCACGTGCATGTGTCGACCCCGGAAGATGCCAGCTCCTCACGCTACGGCCAGAGTCTGTATGCCTTTCTGCCGCATGCCTACAAGCACAACTTCCTCAACGCCTGGAAACTTGAAGCTGAACGGCTGAAACGCAAGAATCTGCCTGCCCTGCACTGGCGCAATGAGCTGATTGCCTGGTACGCCATCAGCGGACTGTTCCTGCTCGGTTTCAGCCTGGCTTTCGGCTGGCTCGGCGCACTGTTCTTTGTCGCGCAGTCGGTGGTCGCCTTTACCCTGCTGGAAATCGTCAACTACGTCGAACATTACGGCCTGCACCGCCGCAAGCTGGACAATGGCCGCTATGAGCGCACCAATCCGACGCATTCCTGGAACAGCAACTTTCTGCTGACCAACCTGTTCCTCTTTCATCTGCAGCGCCATTCCGACCACCACGCTTACGCCAAACGTCGCTACCAGGTGCTGCGCCACTTCGACGACAGCCCGCAATTGCCCAATGGCTATGCCGGGATGATCGTTCTGGCGCTGTTCCCGCCGCTGTGGCGCGCGGTGATGGACCCGCGGGTACGCGCCTACTACGCCGGTGAAGAACATCAATTGACTGATTCGCAGCTGACTCACTCTTAAGTCCAGACACCGCAACAAAAAAACGCCAAGGGCCCACACCCTTGGCGTTTTTTTGTTTGCTGGGCTCCATGTTTTCGCAACGCCTGCTTGGCACAAAAGCAGCTAGCGTTTAGCGGAGCCACGGAGCTTTTCGCGCTCATAACTGAATCGTATGACAATCGCCTGACCAAAGAGTCAAATATTTGTTGACCCTAAAGTCAGAAAACTCTAGATTCGCCTCATGCCAAGCCGTGTGGAAACGCTGTGCTGCCCCGCGCAGTCGTTTCAGCAGAGCCTGATACGAGAACAATAAAGTGCCTGGAGGTCGTCCTTGATCCAGTTTTTACTCAACCGGGAGCTGCGTACTGAGCATGCCCTCGACCCAAACGTCACCGTGCTCAATTACCTGCGTGAGCATGTCGGCAAATCCGGAACCAAAGAAGGCTGCGCCTCTGGCGACTGCGGTGCCTGCACCGTGGTGGTCGGTGAGTTGGATGGCGAGCGCGTGCGTTATCGCACCCTCAACTCCTGCCTGACATTCGTTTCCAGCCTGCACGGCAAACAGCTGATCACGGTTGAAGACCTCAAGCACCAGGGCAAACTGCACAGCGTGCAACAGGCCATGGTCGACTGCCACGGCTCACAATGCGGCTTCTGCACCCCGGGTTTTGTCATGTCGCTTTTTGCCCTGCAGAAGAACAGCAGCGGCTTCGACAAGGCTGACACCATGGAAGCCCTGGCCGGCAACCTGTGCCGCTGCACCGGTTACCGCCCGATTATCGATGCCGCCGAACAGGCCTGCTGCCAAAAGCAGCCAGACCAGTTCGATGCTGCCGAAGCACAAACCGTAGCGCAACTGAAAGCCATCGCCCCGCAGGATACTGCCGAGCTCAACAGTGGCGACAAACGCTGCCTGTTGCCGCTGACGGTGGCGGACCTGGCCGATATCTACGCCGCCAACCCGGAAGCGCGCTTGCTGGCTGGCGGCACCGACCTGGCCCTGGAAGTCACCCAGTTCCACCGTGAACTGCCGGTGATGATCTATGTTGGCCATATCGAAGCGATGAAGCGCGTCGAAGTGACCGCCGAAAGCATCGAAATCGGTGCTGCAACCGCCCTTTCCGATTGCTACGCCGCTCTTTCCCAGGATTACCCGGACTTTGGAGAGCTGCTGCACCGCTTCGCCTCCCTGCAAATCCGTAACCAGGGCACCCTGGGCGGCAATATCGGCAACGCCTCGCCGATTGGCGACGCCCCGCCGCTGCTGATCGCCCTCGGCGCGCAGATCATGCTGCGTAAAGGCAACAGCAGCCGCACTCTGCCGCTTGAAGATTACTTCCTCGATTACAAGGTGACCGCCCGTCAGGAAGCCGAATTTATCGAGAAGATCATCGTGCCGCGCCATCAGGCCAATCAGGCGTTCCGCGCCTACAAGGTGTCCAAGCGTCTGGACGACGACATCTCCGCCGTCTGCGCCGCCTTTAACCTGGTGGTCGAAGATGGCGTGGTGAAAAGTGCACGCATCGCCTTCGGTGGCATGGCCGCTATCCCGAAACGCGCTGCTGCCTGTGAAGCCGCATTGCAAGGCGCGGCCTGGTACCCGGGCGTAATCGAGCGCGCCTGCGCTGCATTGGCCGAGGATTTCACCCCGCTCAGTGACTTCCGCGCCAGCAAGGAATACCGCCTGCTCACTGCACAGAATCTGCTGCGTAAATTCTTCCTCGAGCTGCAAGCTCCCGAAGTCGAAACCCGGGTGACCGCGTATGTCTAATCATCATGTAATTAAAAGCCAGGCCGAACTGGCCGAACTGTTCCGCGCCGACATCACCACGGGCGTCGGCAAGAGCGTCAAACATGAAAGCGCGGACAAGCATGTCTCCGGCGAAGCCATCTACGTCGACGACCGCCTGGAGTTCCCCAATCAGCTGCACGTCTATGCCCGTATGAGCGACCGCGCCCACGCGCGCATCATCAGCATCGATACCAGCCCCTGCTACCAATTCCCGGGCGTGGCGATTGCCATCACCAAGGATGACGTACCTGGCCAGCTGGATATTGGCCCGGTTGTGGCAGGTGACCCGCTGCTGGCGGACGGCAAGGTTGAATACGTTGGTCAGGTGGTATTGGCCGTCGGTGCCGACAGCCTGGAAACCGCACGCAAAGCGGCCATGGCCGCGATCATCGAGTACGAAGACCTTGAACCTGTGCTCGACGTGGTCGATGCGCTGCGCAAGAAGCATTTCGTCCTCGACAGCCATCAGCACAAGATCGGCAACTCCAGCGCCGAATTGGCCACTGCGCCACGTCGCCTGCAAGGCAGCCTGCATATCGGCGGCCAGGAACACTTCTACCTGGAAACCCAGATTTCCTCGGTTATGCCCACCGAAGACGGCGGCATGATCATCTACACCTCGACGCAGAACGCCACCGAAGTACAGAAGTTGGTGGCTGAAGTGCTCGGCGTGCCAATGCACAAGATCGTCATCGACATGCGCCGCATGGGTGGCGGTTTCGGCGGCAAGGAAACCCAGGCCGCAGGCCCGGCGTGCCTGTGTGCAGTGATCGCCCACCTCACCGGCCGGCCGACCAAGATGCGCCTGCCGCGCGTCGAAGACATGCAGATCACCGGCAAACGTCACCCGTTCTACGTCGAGTACGACGTCGGCTTTGACGATAACGGCCTGCTGCACGGTATCGAGATTGAACTGGCCGGCAACTGCGGCTATTCGCCGGACCTGTCCGGCTCGATCGTCGACCGCGCAATGTTCCACTCCGACAACGCCTACTTCCTCGGCAACGCCACCATCAATGGCCACCGCTGCAAGACCAACACCGCGTCGAACACCGCCTACCGCGGTTTCGGCGGCCCGCAAGGGATGGTCGCCATCGAGGAGATCATGGATGCAGTCGCGCGCAGCCTGGGCAAAGACCCGCTGGAAGTACGCAAGCTCAACTACTACGGCAAGACCGAGCGCAACGTCACCCACTATCACCAGACCGTCGAGCACAACGTTATCCACGAGATGACCGCCGAGCTGGAAGCCAGCAGTGACTACGCCAAGCGCCGCGAAGAAATCCGCGCATTCAACGCCAAGAGCCCAGTATTGAAGAAAGGCCTGGCGCTGACCCCGGTGAAATTCGGCATCAGCTTTACCGCCACCTTCCTCAACCAGGCTGGCGCGCTGATTCATATCTACACCGACGGTTCGATCCACCTGAACCACGGCGGCACCGAGATGGGCCAGGGCCTCAACACCAAGGTCGCGCAGATCGTTGCTGAAGTGCTGCAGGTGGACATTTCGCGCATCCAGATCACCGCCACCAATACCGACAAGGTGCCAAACACCTCGCCGACCGCCGCCTCCTCGGGTGCCGACCTCAACGGCAAGGCTGCGCAGAACGCCGCCGAAACCCTCAAGCAGCGTCTGGTTGATTTTCTGGTACGCGAATACAAGGTCACCCCGGAAGATGTGGAGTTCCGCAACAGCCAGGTGCGCGTACGCGACCTGTTCCTTAGCTTCGAGGAAGTGATCCAGAAGGCCTATTTCGGCCAGGTATCGCTCTCCAGTACCGGTTTCTATCGCACGCCGAAGATCTACTACGACCGTGACAAGGCCGCCGGCCGCCCGTTCTACTACTTCGCCTACGGCGCCGCCTGCTCCGAGGTGATCGTCGACACCCTGACGGGCGAGTACAAGATGCTGCGCACCGATATCCTGCATGACGTCGGTGCCTCGCTAAACCCGGCCATCGATATCGGTCAGGTCGAAGGGGCCTTCGTGCAGGGCATGGGTTGGCTGACCATGGAAGAGCTGGTGTGGAACGGCAAGGGCAAGCTGATGACCAATGGTCCGGCTAGCTACAAGATCCCGGCCATTGCCGACATGCCGCTGGACCTGCGCGTCAACCTGGTGGAAAACCGCAAGAACCCGGAAGACACCGTGTTCCACTCCAAAGCCGTTGGTGAACCACCCTTCATGCTCGGCATCGCCGTGTGGTGTGCGATCAAGGACGCCGTGGCCAGCCTGGCGGACTACCGCGTACAGCCGCAGATCGACGCACCGGCCACGCCTGAGCGCGTGCTCTGGGGTGTGGAGCAAATGAAGAAACTGCAGCAGACCGCCAAGTCGGCGGCCGCTGCAGAGGTTGAACCGGCGTAATGCCAAACCGCCTGGGTGGTCACCCACCCAGGCACTGCACACACAGGTGTACAACAATGACAAAACACACCGAGCCAAAAACCCAGACACCCCGACCGATACCCGTACCCATACTGGATCCGTCCCCGAGCAACTGGCGCTTACCACGCCCCGGACAGACCACGCCTTCCTGGAGGCTGAGCAAATGAGCTGGATCAGCGCCCTCGCCGACCTGCAGCAACGCGGTGAACCCTGCGTGCTGGTGACCATCATCGAAGAACGCGGCTCAACCCCGCGCAATGCGGGCTCGAAAATGGTGGTCACCACTGACCGCATCTTCGAGACCATCGGTGGTGGTCATCTGGAGTTCAAGGCGATGGAGCTGGCCCGCGAAATGCTCTGCAGCCGCAGCCAGGACACCCGCCTGGAGCGCTTCAGCCTCGGCGCCAGCCTTGGCCAGTGCTGCGGCGGTGCCACTGTGCTGCTGTTCGAGCCCATGGGCCAGCCCCAGGCACAGATCGCCGTGTTTGGCGCCGGCCACGTAGGCCGCGCCCTGGTGCCACTGCTCGCCAGCCTGCCATGCAAGGTGCGCTGGATCGACTCGCGGGAAAACGAGTTTCCCGAGCAGATTCCCGCCGGGGTGGAAAAAGTGGTCAATGAAGAGGTAATCGACGAGATCGAACGCATGCCTGCCGGCAGCTACTTTATCGTCATGACCCACAACCACCAGCTCGACTTGGAGCTGACCGCCGCAATCCTCAAACGCAACGATTTTGCCTACTACGGCCTGATCGGCTCGCAGACCAAACGTGCCAAATTCGAACACCGCCTGCGTGATCGCGGTTTCGACCCAGGCGTTGTCGCGCGCATGCGCTGCCCCATGGGCATTGCCGAGGTGAAGGGCAAGTTACCGGTGGAAATAGCCGTGTCCATCGCCGGCGAAGTAATCGCCACTTACAACGCGGCCTTTGGCCAAGAGAGCAAAAAGGGCCAGCCCAGCGTGGCCAAGCTGCTGCCCGCCTCTCGCCGAAGCCAGGCCTGACTATTTGCTCAGGCGCCCGCGTGCCTGAGCGACCAACTCCATAGATTGAGATCAGCGTTACATGACTAGCCCAGTGAAAGCCTACCGCGCCGCCATCCTGCACAGCATTGCCGACCCTGCCGTGGTGGGCGTTGAGCAATCCTATGAGTATTTTGAAGACGGTGTGCTGGTCGTCGACAACGGTCAGGTGGCCAAAGTCGGCCACGCCGCAGACCTGCTGCCGACGCTCAAGGGCGTTGAAATCACTGAGTATCGCGATGCCCTGATCACCCCCGGCTTTATCGACACCCATATCCACTACCCGCAAACCGGGATGATCGCCTCCTACGGCGAACAGCTGCTGGATTGGCTGAACACCTACACCTTCCCCACCGAGCAGCAGTTTGCCGACAAAGCCCATGCCGCGGACGTGGCTGGCATCTTCCTGAAAGAGCTGCTGCGCAACGGCACCACCACCGCGCTGGTGTTCGGCACGGTGCATAAACAGTCGGTAGACGCCTTCTTCGAGGCTGCCCAAGCGCTGAACCTGCGCATGATCGCCGGTAAGGTGCTGATGGACCGCAACGCCCCGGACTACCTGACCGATACCCCGGAATCCGGCTACGTCGACAGCAAGGAGCTGATCGAACGCTGGCACGGCAAGGGCCGCCTGCATTACGCGGTGACACCACGCTTCGCCCCCACCAGTACCCCGGAGCAACTGACCCTGGCTGGCAAGCTGCTGGGCGAGTACCCGGATCTGTATATGCACACCCACCTCTCCGAGAATCGCAAGGAAATTGAGTGGGTCAAGGCACTGTTCCCCGAGCGCAAGGGCTACCTGGATGTGTACGACCACTACAAGCTGATCGGCGCCCGCTCGGTATTCGCCCACGGCGTGCACCTGTGCGACGACGAGTGCAAACGCCTGGCCGAAACTGGCTCGGCCATAGCCTTCTGCCCGACCTCCAACCTGTTCCTCGGCAGCGGCCTGTTCGACCTGAATAAGCTCGAAGAGCACGGCGTGCGTGTCGGCCTGGGCACCGATGTAGGCGCGGGCACCAGCTTCAGTCAGCTGCAATCGCTGAACGAGGCCTACAAGGTCATGCAACTGCAGGGCAAGAAGCTCGACCCGTTCAAGTCGCTGTACCTGGCGACCCTCGGCGGCGCCCATGCGCTGTACCTGGACGACAAGATCGGCAACTTCGCAAGCGGCAAAGACGCTGACTTCGTGGTACTCGACTACAACGCCACACCGCTGATCAGCTACCGCATGCAACAGGCCAAGACCCTGGACGAAAAACTCTTCGCCCTGACCATGCTCGGCGATGACCGCGCGGTGAAGGAAACCTTTGCTGCCGGTCAGTCAGTGCACCGCCGCGACTAAGCCTGGTTGATAAACCACCGCAATAAAAAAGCCCGCTGATTAAACGGGCTTTTTTATTTGGGCTGGTATCGCCAATCAGCGGCTTGCGGCTTTCTTCTTACTGCCTGGCAGCAGGTGCGAGAACACCGCATGCAGGTCATCGGAGGCCGTTTCGCCGTCCAGATTGAGCTTGGCGTCAACGCTGTCCATGTGGCGCATCATCAGGTCCACGGCCACCTCAACGTTGCCAGCCTCGATGGCGTCAATCACCTGATCGTGCTCGGCATCCGAGCAATGCGTGCGGCTATTGCTTTCATACAGGGCGATGATCAGCGAGGTCTGCGAAATCAGGCTACGCAGAAAGCCCAGCAGGGTCAGGTTACCGGCCGCTTCCGCGAGTTTCAGGTGGAACTCACCCGACAGGCGAATGCCCATGCCACGATCGCCACGGGCAAAACAGTCGCGCTCATCGATCACCATCTGGCGCAGTGCGGCAATCTGTTCCGGTTTGGCGTTCTTGCAGGCCAGTTCGGTAATCGCCCGTTCGATCATCCGGCGCACATAGAAAATCTGCCGGGCTTCTTCCGCTCCCGGGCTGGCGACCACCGCGCCACGATTCGGGCGCAGCAGTACCACGCCTTCATGGGCCAGGCGTGACAAGGCACGGCGGATGATGGTGCGACTGACGCCGAAGATTTCACCGAGCGCCTCTTCACTGAGCTTGGTGCCAGGAGCCAGACGCTGCTCGAGAATGGCATCAAATATATGGGCGTAAACGACATCGTCCTGAGTCCCGCTGCGAGTGCTCTTGCCTTCGCGCGTCTGCTTCTTAAGGGGCTGCAATTGTTCGTTCATTGTGGCTCGCGTGATCTGGATTCGGCGGTTGCTGATGCAACTCTACTGCGTGTTACCCACTGGTTGGCAAGGTAAGTCAGTGAAAAGTCACAAATAAAAAGCCCCTGCATTGTACACAATGTGATCAACGCGTACACCGCCATCACGCCATCACCACCCTGCCAATGCGCATTGGTGGGCCTTTATCTGCTCTTGCTACTCAGAGTTGCACCTGCAGGAGGAAAAAACTTGGCACAGGGTATACATCTTTTTCACACAAACCCACCTGCAAATCCCCTCTTCAGATCACCCTGATACGCCTTGCGTAGCTGCAGCCAGCGCGCTGCCAGGCCAGCCAAATGGGCGCTTGGCAGGCTATGCCGGTCGCTTTCTTACGCAGGCCATGGCGATCTCGGTAAATCCCCTGTTTCGCATAGATAAAAAAACCGAGTACATCCCGAAATTTAACCAGAAACATTATTTGCTTTTTTTGTATACAACATCATAATCGGCCTCAGTGTGATTTCTTGACCAACAAGTCAGCTAACACGCCAGCAAGCCCAAACGCACCACCTACCTCAAGAGTCGAGCAGCGCGCAGCACAGGCTCTGGGTGGCACACAACAAAAGATGAGGAGTACCCCTGTGGAAAGCGCTAAACAAGAACAACAGGCGACACAGATGCAAGACTTGATAAAGCCCTCCGGCCTACTCGATCGCTTCTTCAAGCTGACCGAGCATCGCACCACCATCAAAACTGAGCTGCTGGCGGGCCTGACGACTTTCGTCACCATGGCCTACATCATCTTCGTCAACCCCAACATCATGGCCTCTGCAGGTGTCGACCACGGCGCAGCCTTTGTTGCCACGTGCATTGGTGCAGCCCTGGGCTGCTTCCTGATGGGGCTGTATGCCAACTGGCCTGTTGGTCTGGCACCCGGCATGGGCTTGAACGCCTTCTTCACCTACACCGTGGTCGGCGAAATGGGCTACAGCTGGCAGATTGCCCTGGGTGCGGTGTTTATCTCCGGCGTGCTGTTCATGATCATGAGCCTGTCGAAGATCCGCGAATGGCTGCTCAACAGCATTCCCATGAGCCTGCGTTTTGCCATGGGTGCGGGGGTGGGTCTGTTCCTTGGCCTGATCGGCCTGAAGACCGCCGGTATTGTCGTCGACAGCCCGGCAACGCTGCTGACCATGGGTTCGTTCGGTGAGCCAAGCGCGATCCTGGCTGCCGTTTGCTTTCTGCTGATTGCCGTACTGAGCCACCGCAACGTGTTTGGCGCCATCCTGTTCAGCATGCTCGGCGTTACCGCCCTGGGCTGGGCACTGGGCCTGGTTGAATACAATGGTCTGGTTTCCATGCCGCCGAGCTTGGCCCCAACCTTTATGGCCATGGACATCGCCGGTGCCTTCAACATTGCCATGGTCAGCGTGATTCTGGCCTTCCTCTTCGTCAACATGTTCGACACCGCTGGCACCCTGATGGGCGTTGCCCATCGCGCCAACTTGGTGGATGAAGACGGCAAGATCCAGAACCTGTCAAAAGCCCTCAAGGCCGACAGTACTTCCAGCGTGGTCGGTGCCATGGTCGGTTGCCCACCGGTAACCAGCTATGTGGAAAGTGCTGCGGGCGTTGCTGCAGGTGGTCGTACGGGTCTGACTGCTGTTGCTGTCGGCGTGCTGTTTCTCTGCGCGATGTTCTTTGCCCCACTGGCCGGCATGATCCCCGCCTACGCGACTGCTGGCGCGCTGATTTATGTAGCGATGCTGATGATGAGCGGCATGGCGCATATCGACTGGAAAGATCACACCGACACCATCCCGGCGATCGTTACCGTGGTCATGATGCCGCTGACGTTCTCCATCGCCAACGGTATCGCCCTGGGCTTCCTGACCTACGCGACACTGAAACTGCTGACCGGTCAACGCGACAAGGTATCGGTAAGCCTGTACGTTCTGTGCATCATCTTTATCGCCAAGTTCGCCTTCCTGTAAGGTTGGCCAGCTAGCCTCAAGCCCCGGCGTATTACGTCGGGGCTTTCGTACATCTGGAGAATCGGTAATGAGCCTGGAAACCTGGCTGTTGTTCGCAAGCGCTGCACTGGTGGTGATTCTGATCCCCGGCCCGCTGTCACTGCTGATGGTCAGCAACAGCCTCAACTACGGCCTGCGCCGCTCAGCTCCGGCTTTTATCGGCGGGGTGTCAGCTTCGATCTGCCTACTGAGCGCTTCCGCCCTGGGACTGGGAGCCTTATTACTGGCCTCAGAACAGCTGTTCAGCCTGCTCAAGCTGGTCGGTGCGCTGTACCTGTTCTACCTCGCCTGGCAGAGCTGGCAGGAGTCACGTAAGGCCGCCAAACCGGTGACGGCCGAAGAGCAGCTGGTCAACCCAAGTTTTCGCAGCATGTTCTGGAAAGCCTTCGGCTTGGGCGCCAGCAACCCTAAGGACATCCTGTTCTTCGCCGCCTTCCTGCCGCAATTCATTAGCGCAGAACGCCCCATGCTGGGCCAGTTGCTGGTGATGATCGCCACCTGGGCGGTGCTCGACCTGTGCTGCAAGCTGTTTTACGGCCTGAGCGCCCAGGGTGCAGCGCGCTACCTGCGTTCGGGCAAGGGCCAGGTATGGTTCAACCGTATCAGTGCTGCGCTGTTTGGCGGTGCCGGCGCTGCCTCACTGCTTAGTCGCTAACGATATTACTGAACTCGCGAAGCCCACAGCCCTGGGCTTCGCAATCCGCCCCATTCAGCCGCTCAAATCGCAGGCAAAAAAAAGCCCGCAGTGTGGGCGGGCTAAGGACTCTTGAATGGAGTCAGAGGGTGACAAGCATTCGGTTTCAGCTACCGCGGTAGGTGGAGTAGCTGTATGGGGAAATCAGCAAGGGCACGTGGTAATGCTCCTGGCCGGCATCGATACCAAAGCGCAGCACCACCACATCCAGGAAGGCCTGTTCAGGCAGTTTGACGCCGCGAGCACGGTAATAATCGCCAGCATGGAAGTGCAGCTGGTACACACCTGTGCGGTATTGCTCACCTTGCAGCACCGGGGCGTCGCAACGGCCATCGTGGTTGGTGAGAACGCTGGTAAGCAGCTCAAGCTGAGCCCCTTCAACGCGATACAGCTCAATCTTCAGTTCGCTGCCAGGGCAACCGTGGGCAGCATCCAGTACGTGTGTAGTCAATCGTCCCATTGCGTATGGGCATCTGCGTGAACCCGCCAGCACAGACGCCGCACCTCCTCTACTTTTATTGAAATTCGCCAGAGCAGTCAGAGCAGTAGCCATAGCGACTGCTCAGCAGAGCACCTGAGCCAGAGAATAAGACATTTACACCAATAATTGTACACAATAATTAGCTATTTTTTGCTTTAAGCGTTGAGCAAAAGCAAACCACAATTGCGGATAAGTGCTTGCCATGCCTGGCCTTAGCCCAAAACTCCTGACGCCATGGACAAATTTGCTGATAACGCACTTTTTCGCAAAATAAGTGAATTTTCGATTTACAAGATGCAAAGCACTTTGTATACAATTAGCCCATCACGGTCGTGCAGCGCATCCATGCCTGCCCAATGACCGCCATAAACAGCAAGAAGGAAGACTGCAGTGAGCGCTGACTATCCACGCGACCTGATCGGTTACGCCAACAACCCGCCCCACCCGCACTGGCCGAATGATGCGCGCATCGCCCTGTCGTTTGTGCTCAATTACGAAGAAGGCGGCGAACGCAACATCCTCCATGGTGACAAGGAGTCCGAGGCGTTTCTCTCCGAAATGGTCGCAGCACAACCGCTTCAGGGCCAGCGTAACCTGTGCATGGAATCGCTCTACGAGTATGGCAGCCGCGCCGGTGTCTGGCGTTTGCTCAACCTGTTCCAGAAACACAACATCCCGCTGACCATCTTTGCCGTGGCCATGGCGGCGCAGCGTCACCCGGATGCGATCAAGGCAATGGCCGCCGCCGGCCACGAGATCTGCAGCCACGGCTATCGCTGGATCGACTACCAGAACATGAGCGAAGCCGAAGAGCGCGAGCATATGCTCGAAGCCATTCGCATCCTCACTGAACTGACCGGCGAACGCCCAGTGGGCTGGTACACCGGCCGCCTCGGCCCGAACACCCGCCGCCTGGTGCGTGAAGAAGGTGGCTTCCTGTATGACAGCGACACCTACGACGACGACCTGCCCTACTGGGACCCGGCCAGCACCGTAGACAAACCGCACCTGGTGATCCCCTACACCCTGGACACCAATGACATGCGCTTCACTCAAGTGCAGGGCTTCAACAAGGGTGATGACTTCTTCGAATACCTGAAAGACGCCTTCGATGTGCTCTACGCCGAAGGCGTGGCCGGCGCTCCGAAAATGCTCTCGATCGGCATGCACTGCCGCCTGCTCGGCCGCCCGGCGCGCCTGGCCTCGCTGGCAAAATTTCTCGAATACGTGCAAAGCCACAAAAAAGTCTGGTGCGCCCGCCGCGTCGACATCGCCAAACACTGGCACGCGACCCATCCGCTGCAAGAGCCATCCAAGGAGAGCTCGAAATGAGCCGTTTTCAAACCCTGACTCCATCGCGCCTGAGCCGCGAAGACTTCGTAAAAGTCTTCGCCGACATTTACGAACACTCGCCCTGGGTCGCCGAGAAGGCTTTTGACCTGGGCCAGGATGACAGCATCGACGAAATCAACGGCCTGCATCAGCGTATGGCCGACCTGTTGCTCAGTGCCAGCCACGCTGCACAGCTGGCGCTGATCAACGCTCACCCGGATCTGGCCGGCAAGGCAGCCGTTCGTGGTGAGTTAACCGCCTCTTCGACGTCGGAGCAGGCCGGTGCGGGCATTCATGAATGCACCGCAGAAGAGTTCGCCCGCTTTACCGAACTGAACGATGCCTACAAGGCCAAGTTCGGCTTCCCCTTCATCATGGCGGTGAAAGGCAGCAATCGGCACCAGATCCTGGCGGCCTTCGAGGAGCGCATTCACAACTCCCCGGAGCAGGAATTCGCCTGTGCCCTGGCCGAGATCAACAAGATCGCGCTGTTCCGCTTGCAGCAGTTGTAGGCCGCAAGCCCACCGCCCTCCCCAACGCCATCATCTAAGGCAGACATTTCATGAAAGCTTACGCCGTACCCTTTGAGAAATACGTCAACCTCGCCGACGCACGCCTGGGCACCAAGGCCATTTCGGTCACCGACGACTGGTTCGCCGACGTTAACCGTCTGTTCCAGCCGACCCCGGCCGTATGGAAGGAGGGCGTGTTCGATGATAACGGCAAGTGGATGGATGGCTGGGAGTCGCGCCGCAAGCGCTTCGAAGGTTACGACAGCGCGGTGATTCGCCTGGGCGTACCGGGCTCGATCAAAGGCGTGGACATCGACACCAGTTTCTTTACCGGTAACTTCCCGCCGTCGGCGTCCCTGGAAGGCTGCTTCGTCGCCGAAGGTGACCCAACCGACGCCACCCAGTGGACTGAGGTGCTGGGCGCAGTCGAACTGCAAGGCAACAGCCACCACTACCACGAAATCAATAACGCCCAGGCCTTCACCCACCTGCGCTTCAACATCTATCCAGACGGCGGCGTCGCTCGTCTGCGGGTTTACGGCGTACCGTTCCGTGACTGGAGCAATGTCGGCGACAACGAGCAGATTGACCTGGCAGCTGCACTGAATGGCGGTCGAGCCCTGGCCTGCTCGGACGAACACTTCGGCCGCATGAGCAACATCCTCAACCCGGGCCGTGGCATCAACATGGGCGACGGCTGGGAAACCGCACGTCGTCGTACCCCGGGTAACGACTGGGTAATCGTCGCCCTCGGCCATCCGGGCGAGATCGAACGCATCGTCGTCGACACCCTGCACTTCAAAGGCAACTACCCGGACAGCTGCTCAATCCAGGGCGCATTCGTCAAAGGTGGCACCGACAGCCAGATCGAAACCCAGAGCCTGTTCTGGCGCGACCTGCTGCCGAGCCAGAAGCTGCAGATGCACGCCGAGCACGAGTTCAGCGAGCAGATCAACGCACTGGGCCCGATCACCCACGTACGGGTGAACGTGTTCCCGGACGGCGGTATCAGCCGCCTGCGTCTGTTCGGCAAAGTCGCCAAGTAAGCCAATAAAACCCCTCTCCCATTGGGAGAGGGGCATAAACGAACGAACAAGAAGACCAACATGCGCACATTGATCATCGAGCCGCTGAGCAAAGAAGCATTCGCCCCCTTTGGTGACGTTATCGAAACCGACGGCAGCGAGTACTTCATGATCAACAATGGCTCCACTCGCCGTTATCACAAACTGGCCACGGTCGAGACCGCACAGTCAGAGGATAAGGCGATCATCAGCATCTTCAGTGCCGAGGCACTGAAGATGCCGCTGACCATTCGCATGCTGGAGCGCCATCCGCAGGGCAGTCAGGCGTTTATTCCACTGCTCGGCAACCCCTTTCTGATCGTGGTCGCGCCAGTTGGCGATGCACCTGAATCAGAGTTGGTCCGCGCCTTCCGCAGCAATGGCAGGCAGGGCATTAATTACCATCGCGGCGTCTGGCACCACCCGGTGCTGACGATCGAAAAGCGGGATGACTTCCTGGTGGTTGATCGCAGCGGTTCTGGCAACAACTGCGATGAGCATTTCTTTACCGACGACGAGCTGCTGCTCCTCGCCCCCCACCAATAAGAGAAGCCCAGAGGACCGGCGTGCCGGCACTGGGGAAGAGGTACTGATTGTGGAAGCGCATTTTACTGAATGGCTGAACCTGGGTATCCGCTGGATCCATATGATCACCGGCATTGCCTGGATCGGCGCATCCTTCTATTTCGTCTGGCTGGAAAACAACCTCAACCGCAGCAATCCCCGCGAAGGTCTGTCGGGTGATCTCTGGGCGATTCACGGTGGCGGTATCTACCACCTGGAAAAATACAAACTGGCCCCGCCGAAGATGCCGGAGAACCTGCACTGGTTCAAATGGGAAGCCTATGCCACCTGGCTGTCGGGCGTAGCGCTGATGCTGGTGGTCTACTACCTCAACCCGAGCCTGTACCTGGTCAAGCCTGGCGTTGATCTGGCCCCGGAAATGGCCATTGTCATCGGCTTTGGTTCGATGATTGCCGGATACATTGCCTATCACTTCCTCTGCGACTCGCCGCTGGGCAAGCAGCCGGCCCTGCTCGGCGCCGTGCTGTTCGTGCTGATCATCGCTGCCGCCTACGGTTTCAGCCAGATCTTCAGCGGCCGCGCGGCTTATATCCATGTTGGCGCGATCATCGGCACCATCATGGTCGGCAACGTGTTCTTCACCATCATGCCGGCCCAGCGCGCGCTGGTTAAGGCCATCGAAGACAACACCACGCCGGACCCAACCCTGCCGGCCAAGGGCCTGCTGCGTTCGCGTCACAACAACTACTTCACCCTGCCAGTGCTGTTCATCATGATCAGCAACCACTTCCCGAGCACCTACGGCAGCCAGTACAACTGGTTGATCCTGGCAGGTATCGCGATGCTGGCCGTGCTGGTACGCCACTACTTCAACACCCGTCATGACAGCAGCAAGTACGTCTGGACTCTGCCAGCCGCAGCACTGGGCATGATCTGCCTGGCCTTTGTCACCGGCCCGAGCATGAAGGCTGCAGCACCGCAGGAGTCGCAAGCCGCAGTAATCAAGTACGCTCCAGTACCAGCCACAGGCATCAGTGGCCATCCGGAAGTTGCTGCCAAGGCGGCCGAAGCCGCCAGCAAACCGGCAGAAGCCGCAGCGGCACCTGAGGCCAGTGCTCCAGCCAAAGCAACCACGGGTGCCGGCGACTTTGCCCAGGTCAACAGTGTGATTCAGGAACGCTGCAGCGTGTGCCACTCGGCTACGCCCAGCAGCCCGATGTTCAGCGCCCCGCCGGCCGGCTTTATCCTCGACACACCAGAGCAGATCAAGGCGCAAGCCGCGAAGATCCATGCGCAAAGCGTTGCTTCGCAGATCATGCCGCTGGGCAACATCACTCAGATGACCCAGGAAGAACGCGAGCTGATCGGCTCGTGGATCGACCAGGGCGCACAGCTCAACTGACCCACCCAAATGCCGCGCCATGGGCGCGGCATTTTCCTATTCCCCGCCAATACTCCGCGCTTCAACTCGCCCCACCTGATTGCCATCCGCAGCTCGCTACACGCGACTGTCAGTGCTGCAACCCATCCAGTCACCTGGGTTTCAGCCTCATAAACCAACCCGATACATCCTCCGAAAGCGGCAGATTCAGCTACCTGACTGGCGGTCCACTTTTTGTGCACAATTTTAAAATAAATTGTTTTTATAGATGTAAACAAGTTGCTATAGTCGAATCATTCTGACCAGCTGGACAACTTCTTGCCAGGTACAGAACAGAGGCGCCGTGAAGCCTCGCCAAGCCCATGACCGTATAAAAACAACTGGCAGGCTCTGATATGACCACGACTCGCAGCACAGAGACCACGGCTCCGCCTGTGGCAAACAACGACCTGATCTACCAACTGCATGACACCCCGGCCTTTGCTCCGGCGATCTTCGCCGCGTTGCAGCACGTACTGGCCAGCTTTGTTGGCATCATCACCCCTACCCTGATTGTCGGTGGCGTCCTCGGCCTCGGCGCCCATGTGCCGTATCTGGTCAGCATGGCGTTGTTCGTCTCCGGCCTCGGCACCTTTATCCAGGCCAAGCGCATCGGCCCGATCGGCTCCGGCCTGCTGTGCCTGCAGGGCACCAGCTTCGGCTTTCTCAGCGTGATTCTCAGCGCCGGGTTTATCGTCAAGGGCCGTGGCGGCAGCGAGGAAGAGATACTCTCGACGATCTTTGGCGTGTGCTTCTGCGCAGCCTTTGTCGAGATCGCCTTCAGCCAGTTCATCAACAAGCTGCGCCGCATCATCACCCCAGTCGTCACTGGCACCATTATCTGTCTGATGGGCTTGTCGCTGATCAAGGTGGCCATGACCGATATCGCCGGCGGCTACGGCGCAGCAGACCTCGGCGCCCTGCACCACCTGGGCCTCGGCGGCCTGGTGCTGGTCACCATCGTGATTCTCAACCGCTTCCCGTCGCAGGTCGTACGCCTGTCGGCCGTGATCATCGGCCTGGTGCTGGGCTTCAGCGTGGCCTGGTTCACCGGCAAGGTGGACTTCGCCAACATGGCCCAGGTGCCGCTGATCAGCGTGCCGGTGCCGTTCAAATACGGCTTCAATTTTGACTGGGTGGCGTTTGTACCAATTGCCGTGATCTTCCTGATCACCCCGCTGGAAACTGCAGGCGATCTGACGGCCAACTCGATCATCTCCAAGCAGCCGGTCAAAGGGCCGCTGTATATGCGCCGGATCAAATCCGGGGTACTCGCCGACGGTTGCAACTCAGCCATGGCGGCGATGTTCAACAGCCTGCCGATGACCACCTTCAGCCAGAACAATGGCGTGATCCAGCTGACCGGCGTGGCCAGCCGTCACGTGGCCTTCTATATCGCTGGCATCCTGGTGCTGCTGGGCCTGTTCCCGGCGGTGGGTGCGGTGCTGCAGCTGATGCCAAAACCGGTACTTGGTGGCGCCACCCTGATCATGTTCGGCACTGTGGCCGTCGCCGGCATCAAGATTCTCACCGAGGCCGGCCTGCATCGGCGTAACGTGCTGATCGTGGCCATCTCTCTGGGTCTGGGCCTGGGTGTTGCAGCCGTGCCGGAGGTGCTCTCGCAGATGCCTGATACGCTGAAGAACATCTTCGGCTCGCCCATCACCATCGGTGCCTTCAGTGCCATTCTGTTGAACATCTTCCTGCCGGAAGAGCATCTGCAGCTGGAAGAAAACGACTACGACCCCGAAGCCCATCTGCACACCGTGCTGCAAAACCCGCAGGACGACAGTGCCGAAGAGGCGTCCAACAGCAGCCGCAACGAACTCAACGTGGCCCCGCGTACCAGCTAAACACCACCTTTTGCCTCACTGAGCCTGCGGTTCGCCGCAGGCTCAAGAAACCTTGTAAGTCCAATAATAAGGAAACCATGATGAAACTGAAGCACCTGCCCTATAGCATCGCCCTCGCGACCGGACTGTTTTCCGCTCAGCAAGCCCTGGCCAGCGATGCCTTCCTCTGGCAAGACACCAGCTTGTCCTACCTCTACGGCAGCAACTTCCAGCGCCTGAACAACAACGCCGAAGAGCAACGCTCGCAGAGCACCTTCACCCTGGAAAACGCCAGTGGCTGGACCTGGGGCGACACCTTCTTCTTCCTCGACTACATCGACGCCGACAACAGCCAGGCGCGCGGCAGCAACTTTGGCAACCTCAAGGTCAAAGAGAAGAGCAGCTTCTACTACATGGAGTTCTCGCCACGCGTAAGCCTCAGCTGGCTGACCGGCCAGGATCTCTCGGTAGGCCCGCTGAAGGATGTCTACGCAGCCTTCACCTATGAAAAAGGCAACGGCGGCCCTGGCACCGAAAACTATCTGTATGGCATCGGCACTGCTTGGAACGCTCCGGGCTTCGCCTACCTGAACGCCAACCTGTATGCGGTGAAGATCAATAACCACATCTTCTTCGACCATGATTTCAAGGCATCGGACAAGGGCAACGGCCACACGTACCAGCTGACCGTAAGCGGCGCCTATCCGTTTGCCATTGGCGAACAGGACTTTGTGGTCGACGGTTATATCGACTGGCGCGCCCCATCCAGCGATGCCGGCACCCAAACGTCGGTCGGCTCCTCGATCCAGATCAAATGGGATGCTGGCAAGGCGCTGTTCGGCGAAGGCCGCAAGCTGTATGTCGGTACCGAGCTGAACATGTGGCACAACAAGTACGGCATCAAGCCAATTGACGGCTCCACCAATGGCTTCGATCAGACCGCCGTGCAAGCGCTGGTCAAGTACCACTTCTAAGCCGCTGCGCTTGATGCGGATCGCCGGGTAGGCGGCCTCCGCAACCAAAGGGGATGGCAGTGCTGCCATCCCCTTTTTATTGCCTATAGAGCGGTTTATGGCCGCTATCAGCTTTTTCGCGGACGTGGCCCACGCCTATACCCACGGCACGGTTACGCGCAGAAAAAAACCGCTCAATGGAGCGGTTTTTGTTGGTTCATCACATCACTGCGACTGCGCTTGCTTGAGCTTTTTCCGCTCCAGGAAATCCAGCTTCCATTGCTCCAGACCGATGCGCTCGGGGTCCAGATTAGCTTCGACCTTGTACTGGTTTTTCAGCGCGGCAATCTCACTTTTCTGCTCGACCAGAAAACGGTCAAAACGCTGCATCAAGGCCGTGTGCTTGAGAGTTGAAAGCTTGAAGCTGCCACGGTTGTGCGGCAGCGTTGGATCAAATACCAGGGCGCCAGGCCGGGCACGGATGTTGTCCAGGTAATGAGTGGCCACCACCACGTTGAAATAGGCACCGTCAGTGTCCTTCTTCAACGCCTGGCGAATCATCTGGCGCAGGTCATCGCTGTAGGTCAGCTCGATCTGCCCGGCATCGATCCGCCCCTGATAGCCCCAAGGCGTCCAGCCATTGACCATGGCCAGCCGCTTGACCTGCTCAAGCGGCTGGCCCAGGCGCTGCGGCGCCACCAGTACACCATCAACATAGTCGACCACTGCCTGGCTGTAGATCATTGGCTTACCAGCCTTCTGCGTCTGCGCCCAGGTGTCGCTGTCCGGGTACTTCAGGTCTACCTGACCATTGAGCAGCGCCGGCAACAAGTGCTCGACTGGCAGCACCTTGTAGCTCAGCTCCACCCCGCTTTTCTGAGCAAACAGGTCAAACAGATCACGGGCAAACCCCTGGTACTGGCCTTGCGCGTCGATGCTGTAATGCGGGGCGAAGGCCAGTTTCTCGACACCGATCACATAGCTTTCAGCCTGGACGGTGGTGCAACAGACTACGGCGAACAAACTGCAGACGTGCAAAGGCTTCACAGCAAACCTCCTGTTAAGTGTGATGTTGATTGGCAATGCAAAAAGACAGCGCTAGCCGCCGGTCATGCTCATAAAGCGCACCACCTGCACCTGGCTATCGCTCTCGAAGTGATGGCGTTCAGGTTTCAACTGCAAAGCCTGCATCAGGGCATCCCGCAAGCGTTGACTGTCGCCGGGGTGGGCACGCATCAGGCCTTTCAGGTCCAGGGCATTCTCATGCCCCAGGCAAAGCACCAGTTTGCCCTCGGCGGTGACCCGCACGCGGTTGCAGTCGCCGCAGAAGTTGTGGCTGTGCGGCGAGATAAAACCCACCTGGGTATCGCTGCCAACCACCTGCCAATAGCGCGACGGCCCGCCGGTCAGCTTGCTGCTGCGCACCAGGGCGTAACGCTGTTCGATGCGTTCACGCACCTCGTCGCTGGAGCAGAAGGTCTGCTCGCGCTGGTGGCTGGAAATACTGCCCAGCGGCATTTCTTCGATAAAACTGATGTCCAGGCCACGCGCCATGGCGAACTCGACCAGATCGAGCACTTCGTCATCGTTGCGGTCTTTCTGCACCACGGCGTTGAGTTTGATCTTGCGAAAACCCGCAGCGCGCGCCACCTCGATGCCTTCCAGCACCTGATCGAGTTTGTCCCGACGGGTAAACGCAGCAAAGCGCTCGCGCTGCAGCGAATCCAGGCTGACGTTCAGACGCTTGACCCCGGCCGCGCGCAGTTGCGGCGCCAACTCGGCGAGTTGCGAGCCATTGGTGGTGATGGCCAGGTCTTCCAGTTCCGGACGCTGGCCCAGGCGAGTCAGCAGGCTCAGCAGGTTTTTGCGCACCAGCGGCTCGCCACCGGTGATGCGGATGCGTTTGACCCCCAGGCCAATAAAGGCGTCCGCCACCGCATAGAGCTCTTCAAGGCTGAGGATCTGCTCGCGCGGGGCGAACACCATGTCCTCACTCATGCAGTAGGTGCAGCGGAAATCACAGCGATCGGTAACCGATAACCGTAGATAGGTGATGCGCCGACCGAAGGGGTCAACCAGCTGATTGTTCACTACGTGTCTCCTGGAGCTCTACGAGCCGAGACTTTTTGTTATGAATGCATAGGGCGAGATAAAAACAGAAAAATTAAATTTTGTATACAACAACCTGACCTGCAAGTCAGATAGCCCGCCAGAGCCCAGGCCACAAGCCTTGAGCGCCGCGCAAAGCCGGTGCTACCATCCCGGCGCTGCCCAGCGACGGGCGTTCGACAGAAGCAAAGAGGCTTATGACCAGTATTCGCGAGCGTAACAGAGAGCTGATTTTACGCGCAGCCAGTGAGGAGTTCGCCGACAAAGGCTTTGCTGCCAGCAAAACCAGCGATATCGCCGCCAAGGCCGGGGTGCCCAAGCCCAACGTCTACTACTACTTCAAGTCGAAAGAAAACCTCTACCGCGAAGTGCTGGAAAGCATTATCGAACCGCTGCTGGAAGCCTCGGCGCCGTTCAATCAACCGGGCAAACCCGCCGACGTGCTGCGCGCCTATATCCGCTCGAAGATCCGCATTTCCCGCGAACTGCCGTTTGCCTCCAAGGTGTTCGCCAGCGAAATCATGCACGGCGCGCCGCATCTATCCGCCGACCAGACCGAACAGCTCAATGCCCAGGCCAAGCACAACATCTCCTGCATCCAGGGCTGGATCGACCAGGGCCTGATGGCCAAGATTGACCCACATCACCTGTTGTTCAGCATCTGGGCCGCAACCCAGACCTACGCCGACTTCGACTGGCAGATTTCCACCGTCACCGGCAAAGCCAGCCTCGATGAAGCCGATTACGAGGCCGCCGCGCAGACCATCATCCGCCTGGTGATCAAAGGCTGCGAGATCGACGAAACCCAGCCCAGCCCGTCCGAGCAGGTCACCAACGCCTAAGCCGGGTTATCCGCCCCGCCCCGGATAAACGGCACCCATAAAAAACGGTGAATGCCGCAAAGCATTCACCGTTTTTTATTGCCTACGAAACCTGTGGGAGGCGCTTTAGCGGCGAGCTGTTAATCGCTTCAGTCGCGGCTACGACTGCATGGATGCATGAGGTAGAGCGAAGCAGGATGCCCGAGCCGAAAGCCCCTCCCACAAGCCGTCCACTATCAAGCAGCGATACCCGCATCCGGTTTCAGCCCGACCGACTCCACAGCACTCACCGCGCACTGCTCATCAATATCCGAGGTATCACCAGTGATACCCACTGCACCGATCACCTCGCCGCGCTCATCACGAATCAGCACACCACCCGGTGCCGGCACCAGTTGACCGTCTGCCAGGTTGTTTACCGCACCGATAAATGCCGGGCGTTGCTGTGCGTCGGCCGCGATCAGGCGCGAGCCCTTGCCCAGCGCCAACGCGCCCCAAGCCTTGCCGATGGCGATCTGCGGGCGTAGCAGGCTGGCGCCGTCTTCACGCTGCAGGCTGATCAGGTGACCGCCGGCATCCAGCACGGCAACAGTCAGCGGCGCGGCAGAGATTTCCCGACCGACCGCCAGGGCGCGGTTACTGATGGTGGTGGCGATTTGCAGATTCAACGTACTCATCTTGGGTCTTCCTCAATGCTGATAAATATTAGGGTTTGTTGCCGTTTCATCGCGAACCGCGTTGCAGCAAGAAATGGCCCCCGGTTAGGCGCAGGACGCAGGTAATGGTTGTTCCCTTGCCAAGTCCTGCAACAACAGCGGGGGCCATTTCCTGCGCAACCCGAAGGGCCGGGCCGGTTTTTGCGCGATGCGGCGTTTCTCGTCGCTTATTTGGAACAACCAAACCACGCTCCTCGTGCCTTGCCTCGCGCAAAAACCGGCTCCGGCGCGGCCGCGACTGAAACGGCAACAGACCCTTAAAAACACCCAGCGCTGCGCCGCCTACAGGGCGATTGACAGCTGCCGGGCAATCCAAAGCTCGCCACCACTATCCCACCAGAAACAAAAAACTCAATAGTCGAATACAATACAAATAGTATTTGTATACAGTTACGCGTATCGATTTCCGCATCAGATCAAGCACCCCAGCTAAAACGCTTGTTTTAAAAGATTTTTTGCCAGACGGCGGCTTGGCGACAAAACGTGTTGACCAGAAGGTCAGGCCATGAATAGAATCCAAGCCAGCTGTTTTGTATACAATCTGATAACAAACGAGGCACAAGACAATGGCCAAAATGAGAGCAATCGAGGCCGCCGTACTGGTGATGCGCCGCGAAGGCGTTGACACTGCGTTCGGCATTCCCGGCGCCGCCATCAACCCCCTGTACGCTGCACTGAAAAAAGTCGGCGGTATCGACCACGTCCTGGCTCGCCACGTCGAAGGTGCCTCGCACATGGCTGAGGGTTACACCCGCACCAATGCCGGCAACATCGGTGTGTGCATCGGCACTTCCGGCCCTGCTGGCACTGACATGGTCACCGGGCTGTACTCGGCATCAGCCGACTCCATTCCAATTCTGTGCATCACCGGTCAAGCCCCGCGTGCCCGTATGCACAAGGAAGACTTCCAGGCCGTCGACATCACCAGCATCGTCAAGCCGGTGACCAAGTGGGCGACTACCGTGATGGAGCCAGGCCAAGTGCCGCGCGCCTTCCAGAAGGCCTTCTATGAAATGCGCAGCGGTCGTCCTGGCCCGGTGCTGATCGACCTGCCGTTCGACGTGCAGATGGCCGAAATTGAATTCGACATCGACGCCTACGAGCCGCTGCCGCTGGCCAAACCGGCCACTAACCGCGTGCAGGCAGAAAAAGCCATCGCCATGCTCAACGACGCCGAGCGTCCGTTGCTGGTGGCTGGTGGCGGTATCTTCAACGCTGATGCGGCCGACAAACTGGTGGAATTCGCCGAACTGACCGGCGTGCCGGTGGTACCGACCCTGATGGGCTGGGGCGTGATACCGGATGACCACAAGCTGATGGTCGGCATGGTCGGTCTGCAGACTTCACACCGTTACGGCAACGCCACCCTGCTGGCTTCCGACCTGGTGTTCGGTATCGGTAACCGCTGGGCCAACCGCCACACCGGTTCGGTTGAGGTCTACACCGAAGGCCGCAAGTTCATCCACGTCGACATCGAACCGACGCAGATTGGCCGCGTGTTCAACCCGGACCTGGGCATCGTTTCCGATGCAGGCTCGGCGCTGGACGCCTTCCTAGAAGTAGCCCGCGAGTGGAAAGCCGCTGGCAAGCTGAAAGATCGCAGCGCCTGGTTGGACAGCTGCCGCGAGCGTAAGCGCACCCTGCAGCGCAAGACCCACTTCGACAACGTGCCGGCCAAGCCGCAGCGCGTGTACGAAGAGATGAACGAAGCGTTCGGCAAGGACACCTGCTACGTCACCACCATCGGTCTGTCGCAGATCGCCGGCGCGCAGTTCCTCCACGTCTACAAGCCGCGTCACTGGATCAACTGTGGTCAGGCCGGCCCGCTGGGCTGGACCATTCCGGCAGCGCTGGGTGTGGTCAAGGCCGACCCCTCGCGCTCCGTTGTAGCGCTGTCCGGCGACTACGACTTCCAGTTCATGATCGAAGAGCTGGCGGTAGGCGCGCAGTTCAACCTGCCGTACATCCACGTGCTGGTGAACAACTCCTACCTGGGTCTGATCCGTCAGGCGCAGCGCGGCTTCGAGATCGACTACTGCGTACAGCTGGCGTTCGAGAACATCAACGCGCCGGAAATCAACGGCTACGGTGTTGACCACGTTGCTGTGGTGGAAGGCCTGGGCTGTAAAGCCATCCGCGTGTTCGACCCGAACGAGCTGCAAAACGCCTTCGCCGAAGCCAAGCGCCTGATGGCCGAGCACCGCGTACCGGTGGTGGTGGAAATTATCCTGGAGCGTGTCACCAACATCTCCATGGGTACCGAAATCAACGCCGTCAACGAGTTCGAAGAACTGGCCGAACGCGGCGTCGACGCCCCGACTGCCATCTCGCTGCTCGACTAAATCGCTTACTGAACCAGTAGCCCGGATAGGTTATCCGGGCTGCGCAAGACAAGGAGCACACCATGCCCCGTTTTGCCGCCAACCTGTCGATGCTGTTCACCGAAGTGGACTTCATGGACCGTTTCGCCGCTGCCGCCGATGCTGGCTTTAGCGGTGTTGAATACCTGTTCCCCTACGATTTCAGCGCCGAAGAAATCAAAGCGCGCCTGGATGCCAACAAACTTGAGCAGGTGCTGTTCAACCTGCCGGCTGGCGATTGGGCCAAAGGTGAGCGTGGTATCGCCTGCCACCCTGACCGCGTTGAAGAATTCCGCGCTGGCGTGGACAAAGCCATCGCCTACGCCAAGGTATTGGGCAACACGCAGATCAACTGCCTGGCCGGTATCCGCCCGCAAGGTCTGGATTGCGCCACAGTCGAACAGACCTTTGTCGACAACCTCAAGTTTGCCGCTGAAAAACTGCAAGCTGCGGGCATCAAGCTGGTCATGGAAATGATCAACACCCGCGACATCCCGGGCTTCTACCTGAACACCACGAAGCAGGCCCTGGCGATTCGCGACAAGGTCGCAAGCAGCAACCTGTTCCTGCAATACGACATCTACCACATGCAAATCATGGAAGGTGACCTGGCGCGTACCGTCGAGGCCAACCTGCCTGTGATCAACCATGTGCAGTTGGCTGACAACCCGGGCCGCAACGAGCCGGGCACTGGCGAGATCAACTACCGCTTCCTCTTCGAGCACCTGGACCGCATTGGCTACCAGGGCTGGATCGGCTGTGAATACAAGCCGGCAACCACCACCGCTGCCGGCCTCGGCTGGATGAAGGCACATAACGCAATCTGAATCAGAGGATATTTCTCATGGCAAAAATCGGATTTATCGGCACCGGCATCATGGGCAAGCCTATGGCGCAGAACCTGCAAAATGCCGGGCACACCCTGTTCTTCTCCGAGCACTTCGACAAGGCTCCGGCCGACCTGCTGGGCAACAACGGCATCGGCCTGGCCAACCCACGCGAAGTGGCGCAGGAAGCCGAATTCATCATCATCATGGTGCCGGACACCCCCCAGGTTGAAGACGTGCTGTTCCGCGCTGACGGCGTAGCCGCAGGCGTGGGCGCTGGCAAAGTAGTGATCGACATGAGCTCGATCTCGCCGACCGCCACCAAGCAGTTCGCCGAGAAAATCAAAGCCACTGGCGCGGCCTACCTGGATGCTCCGGTATCCGGCGGTGAAGTCGGTGCCAAAGCGGCCACCCTGTCGATCATGGTCGGCGGTTGCCCGAATGCCTTCGAACGCGCCCTGCCGCTGTTCCAGGCCATGGGCAAGAACATCACCCGCGTTGGCGGTAACGGTGACGGTCAGACCGCCAAGGTCGCCAACCAGATCATCGTCGCCCTGAACATCCAGGCAGTGGCCGAAGCCCTGCTGTTCGCCGCCAAGAACGGCGCCGATCCAGCCAAGGTGCGTGAAGCGCTGATGGGCGGTTTCGCCGGCTCGAAGATCCTTGAAGTGCACGGCGAGCGCATGATCAAGGGCACCTTCGACCCAGGCTTCCGTATCAGCCTGCACCAGAAAGACCTCAACCTGGCCCTGGCCGGTGCACGCGAGCTGGGCCTCAACCTGCCCAACACCGCCAACGCCCAGCAAGTGTTCAGCACCTGTGCAGCCATCGGTGGCAGCAACTGGGACCACTCGGCGTTGATCAAAGGTCTGGAACACATGGCCAACTTCAACATCCGCGGCGAGTAAGCAACAGGTTTCAGAGCGGGGTCAGCCGCCCTGAAACAACCCTTTCGATCTGTCCGGCAGGCGGTGTCACGGCCTGCCTGCCGGGTGGGTCGATTCTAGTGCGCAGCGCCTTGGCCCAGGGCGCTGCGCACTAGAATCGAACGTGCTTCAGTAATAAAAAGTGGCTCCGGCCCTATCAAGAGAGATCGCCATGTCCATCGATCCGTCTTTCAATCCAACGTCCCTGCTGCGCGAGCTGTTCGCCAGCGCCATCGACGCCGCTCACCCGCGCCAAGTGCTGGCTGATTACCTGCCGGAAGACCGCAGCGGCCGCGTTATCGTGATCGGCGCAGGTAAAGCCGCTGCGGCCATGGCCGAAGTGATCGAGCAGGAATGGCAAGGTGAAGTCTCTGGCCTGGTGGTCACCCGCTATGAACACGGCGCCAACTGCCGGAAGATCGAAGTGGTGGAAGCCGCCCACCCGGTTCCGGATGATGCCGGCGAGCGCGTAGCGCGCCGCGTACTGGAACTGGTGAGCAACCTCAGCGAAGCCGACAAGGTGATCTTTCTGCTGTCCGGTGGTGGCTCGTCCCTGCTCGCCCTGCCCGCTGCCGGCATCAGCCTGAAAGACAAACAAGCGGTCAACAAGGCGCTGCTGAAATCCGGCGCCTCGATTGGCGAAATGAACTGCGTGCGCAAGCACCTTTCCGCCATCAAAGGCGGCCGCCTGGCCAAAGCCAGCTGGCCGGCCAGCGTCTACACCTATGCGATTTCCGATGTACCGGGCGATGAAGCCACGGTGATCGCCTCCGGCCCGACCGTGGCCGACCCGACCACTTCGGCCGAGGCACTGGCAATCCTCGCCCGCTACAGCATCGAAATCCCGGCCAACGTGCGCGCCTGGCTGCAGAACCCGGCCTCGGAAACCGTCAAACCAGGCGACCCGTGCCTGGCCCGCAGCCACTTCCAGCTGATCGCCCGTCCGCAGCAATCCCTCGACGCCGCAGCGGCCAAAGCCCGCGCAGCAGGCCTCCCGGTGCTCATCCTCGGTGATCTGGAGGGCGAATCGCGGGAAGTGGCCAAGGTACATGCCGGCATTGCCAAACAGGTGCGCCTGCATGGCCAGCCGATCAAGGCACCCTGCGTGATTCTCTCCGGCGGTGAAACCACCGTGACCGTGCGCGGCAATGGCCGTGGCGGGCGCAACGCCGAATTTCTCCTGAGCCTGACTGACAGCCTCAAGGGCCTGCCTGGCGTCTACGCCCTGGCTGGCGACACCGATGGCATTGACGGTTCGGAAGACAACGCCGGGGCCATCATGACCCCCGACAGCTATGCCCGCGCCCATGATCTGGGCCTGAGCAGCAGCGATGAGCTGGATAACAACAACGGCTACGGCTACTTCGCCGCCCTCGATCAACTGATCGTTACCGGGCCGACGCGTACCAACGTCAACGATTTTCGCGCCATCCTCATTCTTGAGAACCCTGCCCAATGAACGCCGACAAGAAAGTAAAAATCCTCGCCACCCTTGGCCCAGCGATCAAAACCATCGACGACATCCGCCAGCTGGTCGAAAACGGGGTCAACCTGTTCCGCCTCAATTTCAGCCACGGCGAACACGCCGACCACGCCCAGCGTTACAACTGGGTGCGTGAAGTCGAACAACAGCTGAATACCCCGATCGGCATCCTCATGGACCTGCAAGGGCCGAAGCTGCGCGTTGGCCGCTTTGCCGAGGGCAAGGTCAACCTGCAACGTGGCCAGACCCTGCGTCTGGATCTGGACAGCACGCCGGGTGACGTCAACCGGGTCAACCTGCCGCACCCGGAAATCATCGAAGCGCTGCAACCAGGCATGAGCCTGCTGCTCGACGATGGCCGCCTGCGCCTGCAAGTTACTGCCAAGCACAGCGATGCAGTGATCACCGAAGTGATCGCCGGTGGCGAGCTGTCCGACCGCAAGGGCGTCAACGTGCCGGAAGCGGTGCTGCAACTCAGCCCGCTGACCGAGAAAGATCGCCGCGACCTGAGCTTCGGCCTGGAACTAGGTGTGGACTGGGTGGCGCTGTCGTTCGTGCAACGCCCGGAAGACATCATCGAAGCCCGCGAATTGATTCAGGGCAAGGCCGCGCTGATGGCCAAGATCGAGAAGCCCTCGGCGGTGATTCACCTGGAAGAAATCGCCAAGCTGTGCGACGCAATCATGGTCGCCCGTGGTGACCTGGGCGTGGAAGTACCGGCGGAAAACGTACCGCGCATCCAGAAGGACATCATCCGCACCTGCCGTCAGCTCGGCCGGCCGGTGGTGGTGGCCACGCAGATGCTCGAATCCATGCGTTTCTCCCCTGCGCCAACCCGCGCCGAGGTCACTGACGTGGCCAACGCTGTGGCCGAAGGCGCCGATGCGGTGATGCTCTCGGCGGAAACCGCTTCCGGTGATTACCCGCAGGAAGCCGTGCAGATGATGAGCAAGATCATCCGCCAGGTGGAAAACGGCCCGGACTTCCAGGCTCAGCTGGATGTCAGCCGCCCGCAGGCAGAAGCCACCGCGTCTGACGCGATCAGCTGCGCGATCCGCCGCATCAGCAGCATCCTGCCGGTCGCCACACTGGTGAACTACACCGAGTCGGGCAACTCCAGCCTGCGCGCCTCACGCGAGCGGCCGAAAGCACCAATCCTCAGTCTGACCCCGAACCTCGATACCGCTCGCCGCCTGAGTGTGGCCTGGGGTGTGTATTCGGTGGTCAATGCACGCCTGAGCAAGGTCGAGGAAGTCACCCGCACGGCCCTGGAAACCGCCCGCTCGGCTGGGTTGGCCAACACTGGTGACACCGTGGTGATTACCGCTGGCGAGCCATTCGGCCAGCCTGGCAGCACCAACAGCCTGCGGATTGAAATCCTGCATTGATCAAAAGCGCTGCGACAGACCCCAGCACCGCCGCAGCGCACCACTCCCACGCTGGCTTTGCCAGTTTGAAGGCACTCACTGTTCCCGCGGTGGGTGCCTCTTTTTATTCCCGGCCCCGGTGATTGTTTACTCAGGTTCGTCTGTATGTCGCCATTACCGCTCCCCACCCACGCATTGCAGGGCTTTCGCACCCTGCTCAACGGCTTCAGTCAGATTTTTCTGCAAGCCAACTCCGGCTGCGGCCTGCTGGTGCTCCTGGCGATTGCCATCGGTGCTCCGCAACTGCTTGGCGGCGCACTGCTCGGTTGCCTGAGCAGCACATTGACCGCGCAGCGCCGGGGTTATGCCAAAGCCGACATCGAACTCGGCTTGTACGGTTACAACGGCGTGCTGCTGGGTATGCTGATCAGCCTACAGTTCGCCTGGTCAGCGCTGTTACCGCTGTTGATCATCGTCAGTGCCGGAGCCTCCAGCCTGCTGCTGAGCGTATGGATGCGCTGTATGCGCGAACGTCAGTGGCTGCCGGCCTTCACCTTTCCCTTTGTCGGCCTGAGCTGGCTGCTGCTGTGGCTGGCCCCGGTTCTGCAGCTTGAGCTGACGCAGCCCGTACCCAGTGCTGCACAAGCACTGGACTGGTGGGCCAGCCTGATTGCCATGGCGCGCGGCTTGGGCCAGGTGATTTTTCTCGATCAACCATTGGCCGGCGTCTGCCTGCTGCTGGGTCTGCTTCTGGCGGATCGACGCGCCGCCTGCTGGGCGCTGCTCGGCTCAACGGGCGGCTTGGCGCTGGCACTGTATCAAGGGCTACCGCAACACAGTGCGCTGACCGGTCTGTATGGCTATAACGCCGCGCTGGCGGCTATCGCCCTCAGTCAGGTGCATCGCCGCATTTGGCTGCCAGCCCTGGGTATCGCCCTGGCGCTGGTGCTGCAACCCGGCTTCAGCGCCCTGGGTCTACCAGCGCTGACCATGCCGTTTATCCTCACCTGCTGGCTGGTCAGCGCCACGCAACGCCTGCTGCGCAAAGCCGCGGCCGACTGCACGCCACTGCCGCCGGCCAGCCAAGACAAGGTACGTCGAGAAAAGATGCCCTGAGGGAAAAATCAGCCGCGCTCGATGGGCGTCGACGTCAGCTCGAATGGGCTGTTGCTGCGGCGCTGGTTACGGTCTTCACGCGGCGTGGCGCCGAAGAAGTTGCGGTAGGCGCTGGAGAAATGAGGGCCTGAGGAGAAGCCGCAGGACAGGCCGATCTGGATGATCGATTTGCTGGTTTGCATCAGCAACTGGCGCGCTTTGTTCAGGCGCAGTTCCAGGTAGTACTGGCTGGGCACGCGGTTGAGGTACTGCTTGAAGATGCGTTCCAGCTGACGCCGCGACACGCAGACGTGCTGGGCAATTTCGTCGGTGGTCAGCGGCTCTTCGATATTGGCTTCCATCAGCAACACGGCCTGGGTCAGCTTGGGGTGGCTGGAGCCCAGACGGTTCTGCAGCGGAATGCGCTGGCGCTCGCCGCCTTCACGGATGCGTTCAACCACCAACTCTTCGGAAACCGCACCGGCCAGCTCCGCACCGTGATCACGGGCCAGCAGGGCCAGCAGCAGATCAAGCACAGCCAGGCCGCCACAGGCGGTCAGGCGATCACGGTCCCAGTCGAATAGATGACTGGTGGCAATTACCTTGGGGAATCGCTCACTGAAGTCATCCTGCCAGCGCCAGTGCACCGAGGCGCGGTAGCCATCGAGCAAACCCAGCTGTGCCAGCGGGTAGACCCCGGCGGCAATCGCGCCGATCACGCAGCCGCTGCGAACCAGTTGCTTGAGCGCGGCGGAGAGCGCGGCAGGCATCGGCCCTGGTGGCTCATCGGCGAGCAGAAAGAGCTTCTGGCAGCCTTCCAGCTTGCCCACCCAGGATTCCCCCGGCAGCCGCCATGCGCCGTCCAGCGGTGCTTCAGCCTGCAGAAACAGCAGCTCGTAGACCACCTCGGGGTGCACGCGCTGGGCAACGCGCAGCGCTTCTTCCGCCAAGGCCAGGGTCAGGGGCTTGGTGTTGGGCCAAAGCAGGAAGCCAATTCGGTGGGCATTCATGGGGGGCAGTTTAGGCTCTGTTGGCGATTATGGGCATAGCTCGGATGCGTGCAGATGTTGCTGTGGGTTATTTGAGACTGCCAGAAAGGAACTGCTGCAGACGTTCGGATTGTGGATTGGCCAGCACTTCTTTCGGGCAGCCACGCTCTTCCACCACGCCTTTGTGGAGGAACACCAACTGGTTGGACACTTCACGGGCAAAGCCCATTTCGTGGGTCACCACGACCATGGTGCGGCCTTCCTGCGCCAGATCCTGCATAACCTTCAACACTTCACCCACCAGCTCCGGGTCCAGCGCCGAAGTCGGCTCATCAAACAGCATCACCTCAGGCTCCATGGCCAGGGCACGGGCAATCGCCACACGCTGCTGCTCGCCGCCGCTCATATGTGCCGGGTAGGCATCTTTACGATGGGCCACGCCAACCTTGTTCAGGTAGTACTCGGCTTTTTCCAGGGCGTCCTTCTTACTCATACCGAGCACGTGGACCGGAGCTTCCATGACGTTTTCCAACACGCTCATGTGCGACCACAGGTTGAAGTGCTGAAACACCATCGACAAGCGCGAACGCATGCGCTGAAGCTGCTTGGGATCAGCGGCTTTCAGGCCACTGTCCTTGTTGGCCACCAGTTTCAGCTCTTCGTTGTTGAGCAGAATCTTGCCGCCGTGCGGTTGCTCCAGCAGGTTGATGCAACGCAGGAAGGTACTTTTACCGGAACCACTGGAGCCAATAATGCTGATCACATCGCCGGCCTTGGCCGCCAGTGACACGCCTTTCAATACTTCGTGGCTGCCGTAGCGCTTGTGCAGATCCTGAACTTCAAGTTTGTACATGGTTTCCACTCTCTTGAATCAGTCGCTGAGCAAGCGACCCTGGCGAATAGGGGTACGACCGGCCACCTTGGCCAACCACAAACCGGGCTGGGCAAAACGCAACCGTTCGCGCGCATAGAGCACACCGTCTGTGGCAGCGCAGACAGTGGTGTGGCGATCGTCCAACGGATCGATCACCTCAAACAGGGGATCACCGGCCTTAACCCGCGCGCCCACCGGTTGCAGAAAACTCACCACCCCGGCATGTGGCGCATACACATACTGCGCACCGGCAAAGGGCGTGGCCTCACAGCTTTCCGCGGGCGCGGCCGGCCAGTCACCGGCGATCAGGCCCTGTTCGGCAAGGAACGCCAGAATGCTTTCGGCGCTGGCCTCGGCCTGCGGTTTACCGGTATCGGCCATGCCGCCCAGCTCGACAGTCACCGCCAGGCTGGCCATTGGCACCACTGCCTGAGGAAACTGCCGGGCCAGATTGACCCAGGGCAAGGCGCAGGCCTCATCAAAGGAATTGCCGCCGGAGTCCTCGACGGTCAGCGCCGCACCGGCCTGCAAGCGAGCGGCCAGGGTGCGCAGCTGTGGCCATTGCTGCGGCAACAGGTAGAGGTGCACGGCAGCATCGAAATCACAGTGCAGGTCGAGCACCACATCGGCATCGCAGGCATGTTTCAGCAATAGGCGCTGCATGCCTTGCAGCTCAGATCCTGCAGGAGGCAAGGCGTCCAGTGCAGCGAGCATGGCCGTGCGAATCATCCGTACATTGCTCGGCCCGTCCTGTCCCAGACAACCGTGCAATGCCGGTGCAATGGCGGCCGCCAGGTCAGGGAAGTCGCGGTTGAAGTTCTTCCCGCTGCCCAGTTCGAAGCGGCCCTGATGGCTGGCCTGGAACATCTGCCCCAGACCAATCGGGTTGGCCACCGGTACCAGTTCGATCACCCCGGTCAGCCGCCCCTGGGCTTCCAACTCACGCAAACGGCGCTTGAGCTCCACCGCCACGCGCATGCCTGGCAGCTCATCGGCATGCAGCGAGGCCTGGATATAGGCCTTGCACGGGCCATGGCCGAAACGGAACACGCTCAAGCGGCGTTCAGTGCCAGGGCAGCCCCAGGGCAATGGATGATCAATACGCTGCATGCTCTGTTCCTCAGGCCTTGCGCGGGGCCAGGTAGGCCAGCCAGCGGCGTTCGGCCAGCTTGAACAGGCGTACGAGGATAAAGGTCAGGCACAGGTAGAACAGGCCGGCCGTGATAAACGCCTCGAACGGCAGGTAGTACTGCGAACTAACGGTGCGCGCCGCGCCGGTGATGTCGATCAGGGTGACGATCGAGGCCAGCGAGGTGGTGTGCAGCATCATGATTACTTCGTTGCTGTACTGCGGTAGTGCGCGGCGCAGGGCCGACGGCAGGAGGATGCGGCGGTACAGCTTGAAGCGCGACATGCCCATGGCCTTGGCGGCTTCGATTTCACCATGCGGTGTGGCCTTAAGGCTGCCGGCGAGAATCTCCGCGCTGTAGGCACTGGTGTTGATGGCAAACGCCAGGCAGGCACAGAAGGTGGCACTGGAGAAGTACGGCCACAGCGCACTCTCACGCACGACCTCGAACTGCGCCAGGCCGTAATAGATGAGAAACAGCTGCACCAGCATCGGCGTGCCGCGAATCACATAGGTGTAGAGCCAGGCCGGGAAGTTGACCAGCGCCGATTTGGACACGCGCATCAGGCCCAGAGGAATGGCCAGGGCCAGGCCACAGGCCAGGGAAATCAGCAGAATTTTCAGGGTCACCAGCACGCCACCAAAGTACAGCGGCAGGTTTTCCAGGATTACGTTGTAGTCAAAGATCATCGCTGCGCTCCCCGCTTACAGATCAGCGGCTTTGATGCCGACCGAGTAACGTTTTTCCAGGTAACGCAAAGCCAGCAGCGACACGCTGGTCAGCACCAGGTACAGGGCCGCCACGGCCAGGTAGAAGGTGAACGGCTCGCGGGTGGCATCAGCGGCGCTTTTCGCCTTGAACATCATGTCCTGCAGCCCCACCACGGAAATCAGCGCGGTGGCTTTGGTCAGTACCAACCAGTTGTTGGTGAAGCCAGGAATGGCGAAGCGAATCATCTGTGGCACCAGGATGCGGAAGAACACCTGCATACCGTTCATGCCGTAAGCCGCACCGGCTTCGGCCTGACCTTTGGGGATGGCCATAAAGGCGCCACGGAAGGTCTCCGACAGGTAAGCACCAAAGATAAAACCCATGGTGAACACGCCGGCAATAAAGGGATTGATATCGATGTAGTCGTCGTAGCCGAGCAGCGGCGCGATACGGTTCACCATGTCCTGGCCGCCGTAGAAGATCAGCAGGATCAGCACCAGATCGGGAATCCCGCGGATTACCGTGGCGTAGGTTTCACCCAGCAGCGCCAGCCACTTGATCGGCGACAGGCGAAACGCCGCACCCAGCAGACCCAAGACGATGGCCACGGCCATCGAGGTCAGCGCCAGAATCAGGGTGAGCCAGGCACCCTCCAGAATGGTCGAGCCGTAGCCGTTGAGCATGCTCTGCTTACCTCATGCAAACGCCGCGAGGCGCCTGGGAGTACAACAAAAATAGTACCGGGAGCAATTTTCACGTCGCTCCGCGACGGCCTGAAGGGTGACCAGCACGGGCTGGTGATCACAAAAAAGTGGCGCAAACATCAGGTTGAAGCCCGTTTGCGCCACTTTCAGTGCAAGCGGTCAAGCGAACTCAATCACTCGCCGTAGACGTTGAAATTGAAGTACTTGTCCTGCACTTCCTTGTACTTGCCGTTGGCGCGGATGGCCAGGATGGCAGCGCTGATCTTGTCAGCCAGGGCCTTGTCGCCTTTACGCACAGCGATACCGGCGCCCATGCCGATGTATTTCTCGTCGCTGAAGTCCGGGCCTACCAGGGCGAAGCCTTTACCGGCGTCAGTCTTGATAAAGCCGTCGTCGATATTCACGACGTCAGCAAAGGTGGCGTCCAGACGACCGGAAGCCAGGTCGAGGAAGGCTTCGTTCTGCGAGCTGTAACGCACGATCTCGACACCGGCAGGAGCAAAGATGTCAGTGGCGTAACGGTCATAGGTGGAGGCGCGCTGTACGCCAACTTTTTTGCCTTTCAGATCAACCAGCGGGTCGTTGATCACGGTGCCGGCCTTCATCGCCAGCTTGCCTGGGGTCTGGTAGTACTTGCCGCTGAAATCAACCGATTTCAGGCGATCTTCGGTGATGCTCATCGACGACAGTACGGCGTCGAACTTGCGCACTTTCAACGCGGGGATCAGGCCGTCGAATTCCTGCTCGATCCATTTGCATTCCACTTTCATCTCTTCGCACAGGGCGACGCCGATGTCGTAGTCAAAACCGCTGATGGCACCTTCAGGGGTTTTGAAGGCGAACGGTGGGTAAGCTGCTTCGATACCGATACGCAGAGGCTTGGCATCGTCGGCCATGGCCAGCGGCGACAGCATGGACAGCGCCAGTGCGCCGAGAAGTGCAATCTTCTTCATCTTGTGACTCCTTCGAATGGGAATGGCATCGGTTGGCAGAGATTGTTCGGGTATGCATCCAGCCTTGCATGAATTGTAGTGAGTCACCGCCAAGCTGCGCGTTGTGCGCACGCCAGACGGCCCCAGCCGGGTGAGCGGCATTCTAGCGACAGCTCGAAAGTCGATATTTCTTCAATGCGACAAGTAATTACAAAAGACCCGGACGGGTATAGCGAGGATATTGACAGCCCCTGGAAAATATGCAGAGACAGAAAAGACAGTAAACCAGTAGATAAAGCAATTAACGCGCCGAAAACATACAAGCCCACTGTTTTAGGGGATTGGGCGACGATTCTATTTTCAGGCCCAGAAAAATCGCCGCGCTATTTTGGCGCAAAACGTTCCCACACACCCCATAAAAGTGCGCACTGTTACACCCGAGTGACGAGTAAATACCCAGATGAAAATCTGGTAACGCCCCACAAAGCACAACGCCCTGCCCGGCTTGTGGCCGAAACAGGGCGTTGTCTACAGGCGTTTCAACCGAAGTCAGGCAGCCTGCATGTCGCGGTGAGTGTCGATAAGGTGCTGCACCACGCCAGGATCGGCCAGCGTGGAGATATCGCCGAGTGCATCGTATTCGGCGGTTGCGATCTTGCGCAGGATACGGCGCATGATCTTGCCCGAGCGGGTTTTCGGCAGGCCTGGGGCCCACTGAATCACGTCCGGTGAGGCAATCGGACCGATTTCCTTGCGCACCCAGTTTTTCAACTCCTGGCGCAATTGCTCGGATGGCTGCTCGCCGCCATTCAAGGTGACGTAAACATAGATGCCCTGCCCTTTGATGTCGTGCGGCACACCAACCACGGCAGCCTCGGCGACTTTCGGGTGAGCGACCATGGCGCTTTCGATCTCGGCGGTGCCCATACGGTGGCCGGATACGTTGAGCACGTCATCAACGCGCCCCGTGATCCAGTAGTAACCGTCTTCGTCGCGGCGCGCGCCGTCACCGGTGAAATACATGCCCTTGAAGGTCTTGAAGTAGGTATCAACGAAACGGTCGTGATCGCCGTACAAAGTACGCGCCTGACCCGGCCAGGAATCGATGATCACCAGGTTGCCTTCGGCAGCCCCCTCGATCAGGTTGCCCAGGTTGTCCACCAGCGCTGGCTGCACGCCGAAGAACGGACGGGTAGCCGAACCTGGCTTGAGTGCGGTGGCGCCCGGCAGCGGGCTGATCAGAATGCCGCCGGTTTCGGTCTGCCACCAGGTATCAACAATCGGGCAACGCTCTTTACCGACAGTCTTGTAGTACCAGCTCCAGGCTTCCGGGTTGATCGGCTCACCGACCGAGCCGAGCAGGCGCAGGCTGGAACCATCGGCACCGGCCACCGCCGCATCGCCCTGGGCCATCATGGCGCGAATCGCCGTCGGTGCGGTGTAGAGGATGTTGACCTTGTGCTTGTCGACGATCTTCGACACGCGGGTGATATCCGGGTAGTTCGGAATACCCTCGAACAGCAGCGTAGTCGCGCCATTGGCCAGCGGGCCGTAGACGATATAGCTGTGGCCAGTGACCCAACCCACGTCGGCGGTGCACCAATAAACATCGCCCGGTTTGTAGTCGAACACCCGCTCATGGGTCAGTGCGGCATACACCAGGTAGCCACCAGTGGTGTGCTGCACGCCTTTCGGCTTACCGGTGGAGCCCGAGGTGTAGAGGATAAACAGTGCTTCCTCGGCGCCCATTTCCTTCGGTGCGCAGTGGCTGGAGGCCACGGCCATCAGGTCTTCGTACCAGATGTCGCGGTGCTGGTTCCACTTGATCGGGCTGGCAGTGCGCTTGCAGACGATGACCTTCTGCACACTGCTGGTTTCCGGGTTGGTCAGCGCGTCATCAACGTTGGCTTTCAGCGGGGTTTTCTTGCCGCCGCGCAGGCCTTCGTCAGCGGTGATCACCACCTTGGATTGGCAGTCGATGATGCGCCCGGCTAGGGCCTCAGGAGAGAAGCCGCCGAACACCACCGAATGGATCGCGCCGATACGGGTACAGGCGAGCATCGCCACCACCGCCTGCGGGATCATCGGCATATAGATGGTCACCACATCGCCACGGTGCACGTCCTGCCCGCGCAGGGCATTGGCGAACTTGCACACCTGCTCGTGCAGCTGGCGGTAGGTGATTTCCTCATGCTCGGACGGGTCGTCACCTTCCCAGATGATTGCCACCTGATCGCCACGCTCTGCCAGGTGACGGTCCAGGCAGTTATAGGACACGTTGAGGGTGCCATCGGCGAACCACTTGATGTCGACGTGGTGATCGTCGAAAGAAGTCTGTTTGACCTTGGTGAACGGCTTGATCCAGTCGATGCGCTTGGCCTGCTCACGCCAGAACCCGTCGGGGTTGATCACCGACTGCTGGTACATGGCTTTATAGGTAGCCTCATCAGTCAGCGACTGGGCCGCCACCTCAGGGCGCACGGGATACAAGGACGCAGCACTCATCAGAAACACCTCGGTGGGTAGTTGTTGTTCTATGTGCCATTTTGTAGCCAGCCCCCTACCGGAGGGCCATTCGACCATGGTCTTAACGCTCTGCGACGATAGTCTTAGGGGTTTTCGCGGGTAAAAAAAAGGCGACCCGAGAGGTCGCCACCCAAATCATTCCAGGGAGAGGAATGGAGAAACGCTTGCATCCAAACCACGCAGGATTGGAACATCTGCAGTCTCCCCCGCCTACGCCCCGCGAGCTATTGCACCTTGGTCGTAGGTAGCCCCTGTTCGCGCGCTGCCAGCTCGACAAACCAGGGCTCCAGACGCCGACCAAAGGCCAGTTCGGCGTTAAAGCGTTTGGCATGCCCCTGATCCGTTCGCTCGTCGTATTCCTTCAGCTTGGCAAAGGTTGCATGCCAGCGCAGCGGCAAATTGAGGCTTTGCAGGCCGGGGGTTTCGGCCGAACCGCCGAACTGCCAGACCCAGCGCTGCGCTTGCGGACGCGGGTCATCGCCTTCACCCGTCCATGGTGTGACCATGCTGCTAGCCTGCGCCTCGACTATCGCGCGCACGATGGCGTAGCGCTGGCGGTCCGGATAACGCGCGCGCAGCACCTGCTGATCGAGCCCGACATCTACCACCAGCAGGCGGCTGGCGCGCTGCTGTTCTTGCTCAAGCATCTTGCCGGAATACTCAGCCGCCTCGCGCAGCTCCTGGCTGTCGGGAACGGATCTGGCCAGGCGCAATGCTTCAGCATGAGCCGCCTGGGCCAGGGCCACCTCGCGCTGATAGGCCGGGCCATCGAGTTCCAGCACCAGCAATGCATCGCGGTCCAGTTGTCGGCGATAACGGCGTACGCCTTCATCATTCAGCTCCCCAGGCAAGGCAAACCCCAGCTCGGCCATTTTCTCGACGCTGATCGACAGGTAGGTATTTTCGCTGTCGCGACTGGGCCAGCGGTAATCCAGGCGTAGCGTCAGGCTGCTGTTGTCCTTGCGCCAATAGGCGTAGGTATTGCCCAGCTCGCGCTCGCTCAACTGCAGGCTGCTATCCGCCGGTTCCTCGCGGTTCCAGGCCGCGCCGAGCAACACAACAGCATTGACCAGGCCGATTAGCAGCAGGCCGGCAATCAGGTACTGTGCACGCTTCATTGCCCACCTCCCAGCAGCCCATGGCGACTGCGCAAGCGCCGCAGCACCAGCAGAATCAGCACCGCACTCAGGCCCAGCACCAGGAAGAACAGGTACTTGGGCATGCTGTCCCACCACCAGTCGAACAGCTTGGTGTAGAGGAAGATCACAAAAAAGCTCAGCCCGGTGTTCACCACCTCCGCCCAGTCACGACGCACGCCCAGCCAGATCACCAGCGCCGCCAGGATAAAGCCGGCCGACTGGTAAACCGTTTCGATCATTTCCACCGGCCAGTTCAGGTAACTGGCCTCGCCCCAATACGCGAGCACCAGTACCGGCAGAAATACCCCGAGCAAGCCAAATACCCGGTAGATCACAGCAAAGCCAGCAAAACGACGCTGATCAACCAGCAGCGGTAGCACGAAAATCAGCAGCGCTGCAGGGATGAAATTCTCAGGCCGCTGAGCAAACCCCAGCCAGTAGATGCCATCCCAGCTACCGATGCGCGCCGCCATAAAGGCCAGCAAACAGCTGAGCCCCGCAGCCAGTAGCAGGCGTGCGCCGCAGGCATAAGCCAGCAGCAGCGCGTAGAGCGCCCAGGGCAGCAAGGCGTTGTTTGATGGGGTGATATTGAATATCTGCCCAAGCATGACGATGTTCAGCACAAAACAGGTAAAGGCCACCAGCGCCGCCAGCTTGCTGAAGTAGCCCGAGCTATCGAGGCGCTGAACCCATAGCGTCAAACCGAACGAGGCGAGGCTCGCGCTCAGCAGAATCGTCACCTGGCTCCGGGTGCCGAACAATCCCCAGAACTGATAGAACAGAAAAAACACACTGGCGGCCAACGCCAGCGCGCCCAGGAACGAGGCAATGCGCATCCCCAGCGACAATTGCCGGGCCTGAATATCGTGATCAATATCAAAGGCCGCCAGATAGCGGTTAAGCAATTGCTGCTGATAGCCATACAGACTGGCGCGCTGGCTGTCACTCAGGCTCAGCACCTGCTCGGCCTCAAGGCGCGCCAATTCGCGGTTGAAAACGCCGATGTCATCGGCACGTTGCTGGGCATCGCTGCGGTTTATGTTGGGCATGGCAATCCTTGCTGCTGGGCCATCAGATCATGGGCTGATTCAGCACACTCTAGCGCTAAACCCTACGGCCTTCGAGGCTCGCGCCCTACTCCTTCCCAAGGCCATGTTGGCGTAGCTTGTTGGCGATAGTGGTGTGCGACACACCCAGGCGTTTGCCCAGCTGACGACTGCTGGGGTGATCATGAAACAGCCGCTCCAGCACGGCTTTCTCGAAACGCCCGAGGATTTCATCCAGCCCGCCCTCTACCGAGAACTCGCCCAACGGCTGCGGCGCGCCGTAGTCCGGCAGGCGGATATGTTCGCCTTTGACCACCCCGCCATCGCACAGCGAAACGGCCTGAAACAGCACGTTTTCTAACTGGCGCACGTTGCCCGGCCAGTGGTAGTGGCCGAGCTTGTCCAGCACCTGCGGCGCGAGTTTGGGCAGCGGGCAACCAATCTGCCGGCTGGCCTGATCGAGAAAATGCTCCACCAGCGGCGGCAGGCCATCCAGGCATTCGCGCAGCGGCGGGATATGCAGGCTGAGTACATTGAGGCGGTGGTACAGATCCTGACGGAACTCGCCCTTGGCACACAGCTCGGACAAATCGACCTGGGTGGCGCAGATCACCCGCACGTCCAGGTAAACCTCCTCGTCACTGCCGACCCGACGGAAGCAGCCGTCCTGCAGAAAGCGCAACAGCTTGGCCTGCAAACGCGGGCTCATCTCGCCGACGCCATCGAGAAACAGCGTGCCGCCTGCGGTCAGCTCCAGCAGGCCAAGCTTGCCTTCCGGCCGCGCACCCTCGAAAGCACCGGGACCGTAGCCAAACAGTTCAGTCTCGGCCATGGATTCCGGCAAGCCGGCGCAGTTCAGCGCCATAAACGGCGACTGCCCGCGCGGGCTGGCCAGGTGACAGGCGCGCGCCAGCAACTCCTTACCGGTGCCAGTTTCGCCTTCGATCAGCAATGGCGCATCCAGGGGTGCCATGCGTCGCGCTTCGCGCACCACGGCGGCCATCACCTTGGAGCTCTGGAAGATCGAATCGAAGCCGCGCAGCTCCTGCTTGCGTACGTTATAGATGCGTTCGCCCACACGATCCGCGCGGTGCAGGGTCAACACCGCGCCGGCCATGGCATCACTCTCTTCATGCTCGGTTTGCAGCGGCGCGATATCGGCGAGAAATACATCGCCCTTCACTTTCACCCGCAGGCCATTGATCCGCGACTTGTTGGCACGCACCAGCTCGGGCAGATCGAAATCCTCGGCATAACGCGACAGCGGAATCCCCGGCACCTCATCCACCCGCACACCAAGCAGCTGCGCCGCGCTGCGGTTGGCCGCAACGATGCTGCCGCCCATGTCGATCGACAACACCGGGAAATCCAGCGCGCCGAGCAGCGCATTCAGTTCCAGATGGCGGCGCTCACTGGGCATCAGACCGACACGCTTGACCCCGAACACCCCGGAAATCGCCTCGAACTTGGGCCGCAACGATTGGAACTGCAGGTTGATCAGGTTCGGGCAGTGCAGGTAGATGGCGTTGCCCTGCTCGCCACCGACCTCGCCACGGGCAACGTTGATGCCGTATTCGACCAGCAGGTTGAGGATGTCGCGCAGGATGCCAATTCGGTTCTGGCAGTGGACTTTGATACGCATGACTGGGCTCTGATCAGGCTTCTTATTAGGCCGCTGCGCGAAAAAATCGACACTGGCGGCGGATTATTCGTCAAGAATACGTTACAGATTAGCGCAGTAGCAAGACGATGGTTCGCCACACCGCCGCGCACGTAACCAATTCTTTACGAAATAACCACCCTTTCCTCCTGTATCAGACTCAACCCTGGGCTGCATAACCGCACGGTCTGGCGTATTCCTGAACCCAATACAACAACAAAGCCCCAGCAGGAGGCAGCGATGAAGAGCACGCAATACCTGGCGCGCGAACCGGATGACAGTGGCTTTATCCATTACCCGGAGGCCGAGCATCAGGTGTGGAATACCCTGATCACCCGCCAGCTCAAGGTGATCGAAGGCCGCGCCTGCCAGGAATACCTGGACGGCATCGAGCAGCTTGGCCTACCCCATGAGCGCATCCCGCAGCTGGGCGAGATCAACCAGGTGCTGCAAGCCACCACCGGCTGGCGCGTGGCGCGGGTGCCAGCGCTTATTCCGTTTCAGACCTTCTTCGAACTGCTGGCCAGCAAGCAATTCCCGGTGGCCACTTTTATTCGCACGCCGGAGGAGTTGGACTACCTGCAGGAGCCGGACATCTTCCACGAGATCTTCGGCCACTGCCCCCTGCTGACCAACCCCTGGTTCGCCGAATTCACCCACACCTACGGCAAACTCGGCTTGGCTGCGAGCAAGGAAGAGCGCGTGTACCTGGCGCGCCTGTACTGGCTGACCATCGAGTTCGGCCTGCTCGACACCAGCCAGGGGCAGCGCATCTACGGTGGCGGTATCCTTTCTTCGCCGAAAGAAACCCTGTACTGCCTGTCCGATATACCGCAGCACCTGGCCTTCGACCCGATCGAGGCCATGCGCACGCCTTATCGCATCGACATCCTGCAGCCACTGTATTTCGTCCTGCCCGAACTCAAGCGCCTGTTCGAACTGGCCCACGAAGACATCATGGCCATGGTGCAGCAAGCCATGCGTCTGGGTTTACATGCGCCGAAGTTTCCGCCGAAAGCCGCGTAACGTGGACATGCCGCAGGGCGCACTCATCACGCCCCCACACGGTGGACAAGCTGCGCATGTCCACCCTACAAGATCTTATATTCAGGAGAACCCCATGAGCCTTGCCCAAGCCCAATGCGAAGCCTGCCGCGCCGATGCGCCGAAAGTCAGTGATGAGGAACTGGCCGAACTGATCCGCGAGATTCCGGACTGGAATATCGAAGTGCGCGGCGACCATATGGAGCTGGAGCGTGTGTACCTGTTCCGCACCTTCCGCCATGCCCTGGCCTTTACCAACGCGGTCGGCGCAATTGCCGAGGAAGTTGGCCACCACCCGGCGCTGCTTACCGAATGGGGCAAGGTCACCGTGACCTGGTGGAGCCATGAAATGCGCGGCCTGCACCGCAATGACTTCATCATGGCGGCGCGCACCGATGTACTGGCCGCCAGTGCCGAGGGTCGCAAGTGAGCCATTTCCAGAGCATCAACCGCGTACCCGGCGACCCGATTCTCGGCCTGATGGACGCCTACCGCGCCGACCGCAACCCAGCCAAGCTCGACCTCGGCGTGGGTGTGTACAAGGACGCTCAGGGCCTGACGCCGATACCGCGCGCAGTAAAGCTTGCCGAACAGCGCTTGGTAGAAAGCGAAACCACCAAGAGCTATATCGGCGGCCATGGCGACCCGCTATTCGGTAGCCTGCTAAGCCAGCTGGTACTGGGCGCCGACAACCCGCTGCTGGCTGAACGTGCTGGCGCCACCCAGACTCCTGGCGGCACCGGAGCGCTGCGCCTGTGTGCGGACTTTATCGCCCACTGCCTGCCGGGCCGTGGCATCTGGCTGAGCGACCCGACCTGGCCGATCCACGAAAGCATCTTCGCTGCCGCCGGCCTGCGCGTTGGTCATTACCCCTATGTCGGCGCGGATAACCAACTGAATGTCGAGGCGATGATTACCGCCCTCGCCCATGTACCCAAAAGTGATGTGGTGCTACTGCACGCCTGCTGCCACAACCCCACCGGTTTCGACCTCACCCCGCGCGACTGGAAGCGCGTGCTTGAGGTGGTCAAAGCCCGCGAGCTGCTGCCGCTGATTGATTTCGCCTACCAGGGTTTTGGTGATGGCCTGGAGCAGGACGCCTTTGCCGTGCGCCTGTTTGCAGCCGAGCTGCCCGAACTGCTGATCACCAGCTCCTGCTCGAAGAATTTCGGTCTGTACCGTGAACGCACCGGCGCGCTGATCGTCTGCGCCGAGACTGCGACAAAGCTGCAGGATGTGCGCAGTCAGCTGGCATTTATCGCGCGTAATCTCTGGTCCAACCCGCCGGCTCACGGCGCGGCAGTGGTCGCCAGCATTCTGGCTGACAGTGAACTGCACAGCCTTTGGGTCACTGAGCTGGACGCCATGCGCCAACGCGTCGCCAGCCTGCGCGGCGGTCTGGTCGAAGCCCTGCAGCCTTACGGCCTGAGCGAGCGTTTTGCGCATATCGCGCTGCAGCGCGGCATGTTTTCTTACACCGGCCTGTCGCCGGTGCAGGTGCAGCGCCTGCGCGATGAGTTCAGTGTGTATATGGTCGGCTCAGGCCGGGCGAATATGGCCGGATTGGACGCCGAGCGCCTGGATCAGCTGGCCAGCGCCATTTCGCGCGTTTGCAGCGACTGAAGCGCGCCTGAGCCCCGCAGCGGCCCGCACAGCGTCGGGGCTCAGGTCGCAGCATATGCCGACAAGCTTGCTATAGTCGCCGCACGCCCATCGCGCCGAGACGACCGTGCCCCGCTTGTTGAATTTCGCCTTTCGCCTGTACCAGCGCATCTTGCACAGCCTGGCCCTCTACCCGACGCTGATCGCATCGGGCTTCTTCGTTCTGTGCCTGCTGAGCATGAGCATCGAGTACCAGCCCTGGATGATGTCGCTCAAAGCTGAGATTGATGTCGGCCTGGTGCGCAATGCCGATAATGCTCGCTTGATTCTCGGCACCCTGGTCGGCGGCATCCTGTCGCTGATGGTGTTCAGTTTCTCCATGGTCATGGTGGTGCTCAACAATGCCGCCGCCGCGCTGTCACCACGCGTGGTGCCAGGCCTGATCAGCGACAAGAGCCATCAGAAGACCCTGGGCTTCTACCTCGGCACCATCCTCTTCTCGCTGCTGCTGATCACCACGATTGAGCAGGACAATTCAAGCCAAGTTCCTAGCCTCGGTGTGCTGCTGGCATTGGCAATGGGCATCGCTTGCCTCGGCTTGTTTGTGCATTTTATCCACTCCATTTCTCGCTCGATTCAGGTGGAGTACATCCTCAACAACCTGTACCACACCACCTTGGCGAAACTTGCCGCACGGGAAGCGAAGCTGGTCACGATCGATGACCTGCCCAGTTGGCCAGACGATCAGCAGTGGCATGAAGTCTGCGCGCAACGCAGCGGCTATTTCAAAGAATTGAACATCAGCACGATCAACACCCTCCTGTGTGAACACGACCTGCGCATGACCGTGATGATCCACCGTGGCTTCTTCGTGATGAGTGGCAGGCCGCTGTTCAAGCTTGACCGCCAGGTCGACCCAGCGATTTGCGAGGCCCTGCTCGACTGCTTTGATTTCTTTATCGAGCAATACGCACACGCGCATTACCTGTTTGGTTGTACGCAGATGTCAGAAATTGCCGTCAAAGCACTCAGTCCCGGAATCAATGACCCGGGTACGGCAATCACCGCCATCGACCTGCTCAGCGTTTTGCTCAGCAAACGCCTGACACTGCCTGACCTGGATGCGTCGCCTCTGGATGAAGGGCCACCGCGCCTGCTGCATTACGAGTTTTCACTCGATGAGTTATTACTGCGCGTCTTCGGCCCTATTCGCCACTACGGCTGCGCCGATGCCAGTGTGCTGATCAGCTTGCTGCAGGCTTTCAAAAACCTGCTCTATCAGCCTTTACGCGAACAGCAAAAAAACGATTTGCTGTTGCATATACGCAGCGTGCAAGAAACCGCTGACCAACACCTGAGCAACAGCCGCGACCGCCAAGCGATCAACCAGGTACTGGCGCGGATCAACCAGAGCAGTGCAACCCTGCAGCCTGTTGCACTGTTGGCGGTATCAGCGCAAACACGCATGTAATTACCGCTGCCTGGCCGAGGCCTGTCTTGGTGCAACGCGGTGTAGCAATGCACTCGACAGGTACACAGGCACTCGCTGAAAAATCAGAAGACCGTTTATCTATAAAAATAATTGTTTAAAAACAAAAGCTTAAATAGTTATCACGCTAAGCACTGGCACCTTTAATGCTTGCACTCGAGGGCATAGTTCCCTAGGGTAGGTCGCCATGTGGTCCCTGATTGCCCCTATCAGCTCATTGCTCGGTGGGGTTGCGTTACTCCTCCTCGGCAATGGTCTGCTCAACACTCTACTGACCCTGCGTGGCGTCGCCGAAGGCTACTCCACCTCGATGCTCGGCCTGATCATGTCCGGGTACTTTGTCGGTTTTCTCCTTGGCACCTGGCTGGCGATTCCGCTGGTCCGCCGCGTTGGGCACATTCGTGCGTTTGCCTTTTGCGCCGCCCTCGCTGCCATCACCGCCCTGCTGCATGTACTGATCGTCGACCCTTGGGTCTGGTTGGGCCTGCGCGTGCTCTACGGCCTGGCGTTGGTTAGCCTTTACATGGTGATCGAGAGCTGGCTTAACGCCCAGGTACCCAACGACAAGCGCGGCCAGGTGTTTGCTGTGTATATGGCGGTCAACCTCGGTGCGCTGGCCGCCGCGCAGCAACTGCTCAACCTGGCCTCGCCAAGTGACTTCGTATTGTTCGTGCTGGCCGCCATGCTGATCAGCGCGGCCTTGATGCCCATTACCCTGACCCGGCAGCTCCAACCCAGCGTGCCGGACACCCTGCACACTAACCTGCGGCAGATCGCCGGTATCGCCCCATTGGCGCTGGCCGCTGGGGGCTTATCCGGCCTGGCCCTCGGCGCGTTCTGGGGCATGGCGCCGGTATACGCCAGCTTGAAAGGCTTCGATGCCACCGGCGTGGGTTTGCTGATGAGCAGCACGATTCTCGGCGGCGCATTGCTGCAATGGCCGATTGGTATCTATTCGGATAAACACGACCGCCGCCTGGTGCTGTTCTGGGTCGTCGCGCTGGCCGTCGTGGTTGCCGTGCTGATGAGCCTGTTGCCGGCCGGTCGCCTGCTGCTTGGGTTGATATTTATCTGGGGAGGTTTGGCCTTTGCCATCTACCCGATTGCCGTGGCGCAGCTGATCGACCAACTGCACAGCGATGAAGTCCTCGCCGGTTCCAGCAGCCTGCTGATGGTCAATGGCATCGGCTCGGTGTGCGGCCCGCTGCTCGCCGGTCTGCTGATGCAACACCTTGGCGCCCAGGCGCTGCCGTTGTATTTCGCCGCCACCCTCGGCCTGCTCGCGGCCTACACGCTGTATCGTCTGCGCCATGTCAGTGACCTGGTCAGCGCACCCGCCGGGCACTTTATGCCCATGCTGCGTACCAGCCACACGGTGCTTGAGCTGATGCCCGATGCACCACCCACAGACGAACCAGACTCAACTGACTCACATGAGGACCCGCCCAACCCGGCGCCGCAGACGCCTGGGTAAACCAAGAGGCGAACGCCCCATGGCGCAATCGCCCATAGCTCGTCGGCCTTTGTCGGCGCGTCACTGCACCCACTTAACTGGACAGGAAGACAGCGCATGTTACTTGCCACCGATCTCGATGGAACCTTTCTCGGCGGCGATCCCAAGGATCGCCTGAGCCTCTATCAGACCATCGCCGCCCACCCGGAAATCCGCCTGGCCTACGTCACTGGCCGCAGCCTGGAATCAGTGCTGCCACTGCTGGCAGACCCGACCCTGCCACAACCGGATTTCATCATCTCCGATGTCGGCGCCAGCCTGGTGCATGGCGACACCTTGCAGCCGATCCAGCCCCTGCAAAGCGCGGTGGACGCCCTCTGGCCCGGCGACAGCCAGGTTGCCAGCGCCATCGAACGCTTTGCTCTGGAGCGCCAGGACGTACCGCAGGTGCGCCGCTGCTCGTACTTCTGCAGCCCGGAACAGGCGGCCAACCCGGAGCTACAGGAAGTCGCAGAGAGTCTGGGCTGCGATCTGCTCTATTCGGCCGAGCGCTACCTGGATTTTCTGCCCAAGGGCGTCAACAAGGGCAGCAGCCTGCAGGCGCTGATCGACTGGCTGGAGCTGGACAACGACCAGGTGCTGACCGCTGGCGACACGCTCAACGACCTGTCCATGCTCAGCGGCCAGTTCAAGGGCGTATGCGTGGGCGAGTCCGAAGACGGCCTGCTGCAGGCCACGCGGCCATATTCGCGGGTATTGCATGCCGAACGCGCCGGGTGTGGCGGCATTCTTGAGGCCTTTGTGCACTTTGGCTTTCTCGGCAAACAGGGCATCGCCGCCGAAGGCAAGCAAGTCGCAGACCCGGGCAAGGCCGATCTGGTGATGGTCTACCACCGCCTGCCCTATGAAGAATTCCGGGGCGCCGATGGCAAGCTGCAACGTCGTCGCCCGACTTCACCCAACGGCATTATCCCCACCCTATTGAGTTTCTTCGGCGACGGTCGCGCCGGCTCCTGGGTCGCCTTGGCCGAGCATGACGCAAACAGCGGCGAAACCTTCGACAGCCACACCACGGTGGATGCCGAACGCTACCCAAAGCTGACCGCCGCACGCGTGGCGCTGAGCAAGGAAGAGGTCGACATCTTCTACAAGCGCTTCTCCAAGGAAGCCTTCTGGCCGACCCTGCACACCTTCTGGGAGCGCGCGCAGTTCCGTGAGGACGACTGGCAGGTGTTCCTTAAGGTCAACCGTGCCTTTGCCGAACGCACCGCCCTGGAAGCGGCTGAAGGTGCCACGGTCTGGCTGCATGACTACAACCTGTGGATGGTGCCCGGCTACCTGCGCGAACTGCGCCCGGACCTGCGCATCGCCTTCTTTCACCACACCTACTTCCCCTCGGCGGATGTGTTCAACGTATTGCCTTGGCGCCGGCAGATCATCGGCAGCCTGCTGCAGTGCGACTACATCGGCTTTCATATCCCGCGCCAGGTGGAAAACTTCGTCGATGCCGCGCGCGGCGTGATGCCGCTGCAAACCGTCACTCGACAGAACTGTGCGCCACGCTTTATCACCTATGGCTGCGCCGTAGGCCTGGAGCGTATGACCACCGCCGTGGACACCGGCAGCCGTGTGGTCAAACTCGGTGCCCATCCGGTGGGCCTGGATATCGAGCGAGTGCGCAGCGCCCTGGCCGCACCGAAGATCAGGGAAATGATGGAACGTCTACGCCGCGAACTTGCCGGGGTCAAACTGATTCTCTCGGTGGAGCGCCTCGACTACACCAAAGGCATTCTGGAAAAGCTCAACGCCTATGAGCGGCTGCTGGAAGAAAACCCCGAGCTGCTGGGCAAGGTCACCCTGGTCACCGTCTGTGTGCCGGCGGCCAAGGAAATGACCATCTATGACGAACTGCAAGGGCAGATCGAACAGGCCGTGGGCCGCATCAACGGCCGCTTTGCGCGCATCGGCTGGACGCCACTGCAGTTCTTCTTCCGCAGCCTGCCGTTCGAGGAAGTCAGCGCCTGGTACGCCATGGCCGACGTGATGTGGATTACCCCACTGCGCGACGGCCTCAACCTGGTGGCCAAGGAATTTGTCGCCGCTCAAGGCCTGCTGAATGGCCGTGGCGTGCTGGTGCTTTCGGAGTTTGCCGGCGCTGCCGCCGAGCTCAAAGGCGCGCTACTGACCAACCCGCATGACCCGGTGGATATGACGCAAACCTGCTATGTGGCGCTGAATATGCCCAAAGCGGAGGCCCAGGCACGCCTGCGTGAGCTGTTCGATATCGTCAACTACAACGACATCCGCCGCTGGGGTGATGAATTTCTCACCGCCGTCAGCGACCCGCAGGATCAACTGGACCGCGCCCTCGGGCTGGTCGGCTAGGCGGCAACGGCGCAGCTGCGTAGTTCAACTGCGTAGCTGCGCCGAGCCAATCCCGCTTACCTAGCCCATCTGCGCATCCACATCGCAGTTGATCATCCAGCTCACGCCGAAGCGGTCGGTGAACATGGCAAAGCGCGTGGCCCAGAAGGTCTGCTGCAACTCCATTTGCACCGTGCCACCCGCCGACAGCGCCTTGTACAGACGCTCAGCCTCCGGCACGTTGTCTACCTGCAGGGAAATCGAACAACCCTTGATGCCCTCATACGGCATGCCAGGCATGTTGTCAGACGCCATCAACAGCTGATCGCCCACCGTCAGGCACGCGTGCATCACCTGGTTGTGATACTGCTGCGGCACATTGCCGGCTTCCGGGCTGTCACCAAAACGCATCAGCTCCAGGCTACCGCCCAGGCATTCGGTGTAGTAGTTAAAGGCCGCTTCGCACTGACCATCGAAAATCAAATAGGCATGGATCTTCATTGCACTCTCCTTAGTACGGTTTTTTGGGGTTTACGACTCAAGCCGCGCGCGCAGGCGCTCTTCATGCTCGCGCAGCTCGGGGGTAAAGGCTTCGCCGAAGTCTTCGGCCGTGTAGATCTGACGAATTTCAATCTCGGAGTCACCCGGCATCGGGTTCGGGCAGCGTTTGACCCATTCAATGCACTCGGCCAGCGACGCTACTTCCCATAGCCAGAAGCCCGCGACCAACTCCTTGGTTTCGATAAAAGGGCCATCCGTGACGCTACGCTGGCTACCAGAGAACTTCACCCGCACGCCCTTGCTGCTTGGATGCAAGCCCTCACCGGCGAGCATCACCCCGGCTTCAACCAGCTCTTCGTTGAAACGTCCCATTGCCGCCATCAGCTCCTCACTGGGCATGATGCCGGCTTCGGAATCTGCAGTTGCCTTGACCATCACCATAAAACGCATGCCGCTGTCCTCGCGTAATTGACTGATCAGCCTGCCGTCAGGAGGTTATCCGGGTATGTAATGGCAGACCGCAAACCCAAGGCTGGGTTCTATAAAGTAGTCGAACGGCAATTACAGGTATCGACAGGCTCTCAAGAAATCTTTGCAATGGCCGGCACAGCGCTAACCCAGCTGTGCACTCAAATAGTCGAGAAAGCAGGTAATGCGCGACGCCAGCGCAGTGTTGCGGTAATACACAGCATGAATCGGCTGACGCACCTCGACGGTGTCGCGTGCCAGCAGTTGCACCAGCTCGCCCCGCCCGCGGTCGGCAGCGGTCATAAAGTCCGCCAGGCAGACGATCCCTGCACCAGCCAACGCCAGCTGGCGCAAGGTTTCACCGCTAGAGGCGCTGAGGCTTGGGCTGATGCTGTAGCTGTCCCCCTGCGCATGGCGCAACGGCCACTGGTTAAGGCTGTCGGGCTGGGTAAAACCAAGCAGGCTATGCCCGCTCAGTTGCTCCACGTTTTTCGGCGTGCCATGGGTACTGATATAAGTCGGGCTGGCGAGAATACGCAGGCGATTGCTGCCCAGTGGCCGCGCATGCAAGGTGGAGTCGCGCAGCGGGCCGATGCGGATGGCCACATCGGTGCGTTGCTCCAGCAAGTCGATAATCTGGTCGCTGCTGTGCAACTCCAGCTGAATATCCGGGTACTGCGCGCGAAAGCCTGCCACCAGCGGCACCACCACATGCAGCATAAAAGGCGCAGCGGCATTGACCCGCAAACGCCCGGCAGGCTTCTGCCGGCGCACCTTCATCTGCTCTTCGGCGCTTTCCACCGCATCGAGAATCTTGCGCGCCTGAATCAGGAAGGCCCGGCCTTCCTCGGTCAGTTCCAAACGTCGCGTGGTACGGCGCAGCAAGGTGACATCGAGCTTTTCTTCCAGCCGGCTGAGCGCGCGGCTGACACCGGAAGCCGTCTGCGTCAGTTGTTCAGCAGCGGCGCTGATCGAGCCACTGTCCACCACGCTGACAAAGGCCAGCAGTTCATCGAGGGTCGTTTTCATTTGTGCATAGTAGTCAAATATGCCGCTCAGCAAACGCCATCTACCTCATGAATAACCAAGGCCCAGAACTGCCATGCTGCAGTTGCTAGTAATCGACCTTGCCACGCCCCGCCTTGATCGTGCCGCGGATGCTCTTGCCTTCCAGTCGGCGCTTCTTCGAGCCCAGGGTCGGTTTGGTCGGGCGGCGCGCTTTTTCGGTTTTGACGGCGCTGCGAATCAGCTCGGCCAGGCGCTCCAGAGCATCGGCGCGGTTCTGCTCCTGGGTGCGGTACTGCTGAGCTTTGATAACCACCACCCCTTCGGCGGTAATACGGCTGTCGCGCAGTGCCAGCAGGCGTTCCTTGTAGAACGGCGGCAAGCTGGATGCCTGAATGTCGAAGCGCAGATGGATCGCACTGGACACCTTGTTGACGTTCTGCCCGCCCGCACCCTGGGCGCGGATGGCGGTCAGTTCGACCTCATCGTCAGGCAGGTGAACGCTGTTGGAGATAACCAGCATGGGCAGGCTTCAGTGCAGTAGAAGGTGATCAGGATAGCCTGACCACGTTATCAGCCGCTAACGCTCCGTTTAAGAGCCCGATTAGACCTGAGGTCAAACATGTCTGACCGGTTCATTCAGCGCTTGCCAGATCACTCGATTGCGCCCGTCGTGCTTGGCCTGATAAAGCAGCGCATCTGCTGCTGCTAACAACGCTGCAGGCTCGCAATGTTCACTGTTAGTCACGCTAACAACACCAACACTGACAGAAACCAACTCACCAGCCAGTGAGTACGCATGAGGGATAGCCAAATCCAGGATCGCCGAACGGACTTTCTCCAGGAGAGGGAAAGGCTCCACACTTCCTGGCAACATCAATACAAACTCTTCACCGCCATAGCGTGCAGCTAGATCGTAGGGGCGCCGTGTCGCGTTCTGTAATACCCCTGCAACGGCACAGAGCGCAGCATCACCCGCTGCATGGCCATAGTGATCATTAAAGAGTTTGAAGCAATCAACATCGAACAAGGCAAGACTCAGTGCACTTCGTTCGCGGCTAGCCTTGCGACATGCATTTCGCAAGGCTTCGTCCAGGGTGCGCCGATTAGCCAGACCGGTCAGGCCATCCAGCCGAGCCAAACGCTCAAGCGCCTGTTCAGCATCACGGCGCACCGTAATGTCATGCAGGGTCAAGACCGCGCCTTGATCCGGATCATTGGCATCCAGCAACTTTAATTGCACAGTGAACCAGCGTGTCTTGCCATCCTTGTGCAGCAGTTCAGTATCCCCCACGTAGGTCCCACCACTGCGTAACACTGGCGTGAAATAGCTGGCTTCCTGTTCAAACGCTTTCTGGCTGGGGAAAAGCTGACGCGTCGAATAACCCTGTAGTTCGCCAATGTCATACCCAAACATATGCTCAAAACTGACATTACAACGAAGAATTGTGCGATCTCGAATAAACGCAATCCCTGTCAGCGAGTTATCGAAAATAGCCTGCTGTTCCAGCAAGGCCTGGTCCAGATGGCGCGTCCTGCGCTGCACTTCTGCTTCCAACTCTTCACGTTGAGCAGCTTCTTTTAGGTGATAGTCCTCAAGCCGTAACTGAGCCTCTTCCAGCGTTCGCGCCAGCAGACTCAATTCGTCATTGGCCTGCCGATCTTCAGGTGTCACCAACTGCAAATGATTACCTGGCCCAGGAATGTAAGCACGCAGGAGGTTACTCAAGCGCATCAGGCGTCGCGTGAACAGGCGGTGGACCAGCACTAGCAAGGCAAGAGAGAAGACGAAAGCTTTGACGCCCTGAGTCAGGGCCACCACTAGGGCGCGGTCCAGCGTGCGCTGATAAATCAGCTCCAGATTGGGTAGAACCAGCAGTCGACCGACTTGCACCACACGTGGCCCGGTATTGAACTCCAGCGGGTACTCCTGAACTGCCTTGGCATTCCCGATATCACTACCCGATGACAGCTGCTGCTCTTCATTACTGCCGTAGATCACTTGCACAGCGGCGATCCAAGGCGAGCCGGTCAGACCACGCAACTGCGCTTCAATCAACGGCTTATCGAAATTCCAGGCCGCTGCGGCCAGGCCCTGGCGATGACTCGCGCGGACAAACCCCAAGTGTTCCTCGAGATCGGCCAGGTCACGGCGGTAATCAAGGTAGAGTTGCACCGAGATGGCCAACAGCGCATTGATTGTGCTGATCAGCAAAACCCAAACAAGCAGCCGCCTGGCGAGCGGTCTTGGCACGTGTTCAGCGCTGGGAGAATGGATGCTGCTCAACGAGGGCTCGTTCATAGGTCTCAAGATCCTCACTGGCGGTGTACTCGACAATTTTCTCAACCCACGGCGGGCGCGGCCCGGCTAGGCGGATCTGCTCATCAATATCGCGAATTACCTGCTCACCCCAGACACTCCGGGTACAGGAGATATAGCCAAGCATGTAGGGCGGGTCACCGGCGATCTCCAGTGTCTGCATGGCAACCTCCACCACACCTGGTTGACGGCGATAGCGGCCCAGTTCAACCGGGTAGGCAAACAGGTAGTCAATCCAACCGGCTGCAAGCTGCTGAAATGGGGCCGTGAAATTAACGCCAGCCTTGAGCACATGCGGTTGATCGCCCAGAGCCTTGAGAGCATTCGTAATAGCGACCGAATAGCCTCGGCGCTCGCTGACTGCTGTGACCAATTGAGCATCAGCAAGCAACCGTGACACATCAATTTGTCCAGACGAATCGATATAGGGTGCAAAACGTGATTGGCGATCAGCCCGGATCACCACCTGCTGTGAGGTCAAGAACAAGGCCGGCCGGCTAAACAGCATGACGTGTTCACGCCCAGGCATTTTCAGCGTTGTTGGATGGCATACCTGCTCGCCCCGCTCCATCAGTGCGTATACGCGGGCGAAACTGGCAACTTCAGTTTCGTGTCTGTATTGCGGCAAATGCGACTGCACATGCTGCATCAAGCTATCGGCAATTCCTTGACCTGCCGTTTGCTGACTCACTTCGGTAAAGGGGGGGAAGTCATTGATCAACCAAAGCAGGCGGCCTTCCTGGGCAGCAACACTACTTACAGCCAACATCAAGCAGCATCCCAGAGTTCGCAGCAGCACTAGGCGACTCCCATATACATAGAGGCATATAGCCAGTAAAGCATAGGCAGCAAAAAGCCTCGTACAAACTATCCATCAGCGGGTAGGCGTCTTTTCTATGGCCGACGAAACCTGCATACCAGCTCAGCTACCCAGCCATAGTGATATTCATCCTATTGGTATAGCGACGGCATCAGCTGTTATCGATGGCCAAACTATGCCCACGGCCCTGATACCGAAACAGCTGCAACTCCATCGAAAAATGCAGCGCAAATAAGTCGATCAACTAGCTGAATGCCCCAGGCCGTGGGCTGCCACGGCCTGGGGCCATGCCCGTTAAACGCGGAAGCGGCTGACCAGCGTTTGCAGTTGGTTGCCCAGGCGCGCCAGCTCGGCGCTGGAGGCCGCAGTTTCGTCGCTGGCGGTGGCGGTCTGCTCGGAGACGTCGCGCACACTGAGGATGCTGCGGCTGATTTCCTCGGCCACCGCACTCTGCTCCTCGGCGGCGGCGGCAATCTGCTGGTTCATCGACTGGATGTTGGACACCGCATAGGTGATGTTGCCCAGTGAGTCGCCGGCCTTGCGCGTCAACTCGACGCTGCTGTCGGTGAGGCTGCAGCTGTTGCGCATCGCCGTAGCCACTTGCTTGGTGCCGTTCTGCAGGCCGGCGATCAGCGCTTCGATTTCCTCAGTGGATTTCTGCGTGCGCTGGGCCAGGCCGCGTACTTCGTCGGCGACCACGGCAAAACCGCGACCGGCTTCGCCTGCGCGCGCGGCCTCAATAGCGGCATTGAGGGCGAGTAGATTGGTCTGCTCGGCCACCGCCTTGATCACGTCCATCACGCTGCCGATCTTGTTGCTCTCCTGCTGCAAGCCATTCATCGCCTCGCTGGAGCGGCTAACCTCCGCGGCCAGGCGTTCGATTTGGGCAATCACCTCGCCCACCACCTGATCACCCAAACGCGCCTGACCGTCCGCCTCGTTGGCGGCCTGCGAAGCCTGTTCGGCGTTGCGCGCCACCTCCTGCACGGTCGCCGACATTTCGTGCATGGCGGTGGCCACCTGATCGGTCTCGCTCTTCTGGCTGTTGGCGCCGGCACTGGTCTGCTCGGTGACCGCAGACAGCTCCTCGGCAGCGCTGGCGATCTGCGCCACGCCATCGCGGATGCCGCCGATCAACTCACGCAGGGTCGCGGCCATATGTTGGATGCCTTGTTGCAGCCGGCCCATCTCATCACGGCGGTCGACCTGCACAGTGGCGGTCAGGTCGCCATCGGCAATACGCTGCACCGCGCTCAGGGTGTCCTGCAGCGGACGGGTGATCTGCCGGGTAATCACCCAGGCGGCCAGCACGCCGAACAGCATCGCCAGCAGTGTGGCGCCGATTTGCAGGCTACGCGCCTGGGCGCTCTCGATGGCCAGGCGGTCCATCTGGAACTGATACAGGGTTTCGCTGATACGCACGATTTCGCCCTGCTGCGCGGTCATTTCCTGGCGAGTGCGGGCGATATCGCCAGTGGCCAGCTTGAACGCCTGCAACGTCGCCTCATACTGGCCCAAGGCCGTCGCAATACGGCGAAGCGCATCCTGCTGCCCGGCGCCGAAGGCCTGCTCCAACGGACCGAGGCTGCTACGGGCGGCGGCAATGCGCTCGACCAGCGCCTGCTCGGTTTGCGCATCAGGGGCGCTGTCATAGCGCTCCAGCAGGTAGCGCAGACTCAGCAACTCGCCTTCGGTGCGGGTCAGCGCCTGCAACTGGGCAAAACGGCCGCCTTCGTATTCCGGCAGCACCTCAACGCTGCGCTGCATGGCACCCAGCAATTCGCCGAGCTGTTGAGTCTCGCCGGCCACCTGGCGCCGCGCGGTATCGGCTGCCGCGTAGGCAGCCCGCATGCCACTCAGCGAGCGCTGGTAATCCTGGTTATAGCGATCCTGCTCCTGCAGCAGTTTGACGTTGACCGGATTGGTAAAGCTGCCGAGCAGCTTCTTCTGCTGCTGCAAATAGATATCCAGATTGCTCAGCACGCGCTCACTGCTCACTGCATCGCCCTTGGCCAGCATGAACTGCAGGCGAGCAATACGCAGATTGGTCAGGGTGGTGTTGAGCTGGGTGATATCACTCATCCAGCTGCTGCGCTGGATCACGCTGCCCAGGCCGGTCCAGGCGACCCAGGCCAGGGCGAGAGTCAGGGTCAGCACCAGGCCGAAGCCGAGAGCCAGCTTGCGGGTGACGCTAAGGTTGGCAAACCAGGTGTTCATAAGAATTCTCCAACTGTCGTTCTGACAGGCAGTTCAGGTTTCGCTGGAGAATTGTTTTTGTTGAAGCCAGCACAAGGCCTGTGCTGACGCTCTACAACGGGGTTACGACACATATCGCAGCACGCTCGGCGCAATTCGTCGGCAGCGCCCTGACGTAGCGTGATAACCAGGCAGTAACAGGCCACGCGGCGGCCCATAGCCTATCAGCGCCCAACCATCTGATCCGCTTTTTATTGCAAAACCTGAGTCTGTTATCCAAACAGCTGCACTCGCATCATGCGCCTCGCCTGATAAAGCCCGACGAGGCCCGTAATGAGCGAACGAATTTCCGCGCAAATCATCGAGACCATCGACCCGCGCCAGCCAATCCGCCTGACGCCATCCCAAGCGGGTGGGCCGATCCATACCCGCAGTTTTAGCGGCCGCTTTCGCAATCTGCGCCTATACGGTGCGGGTCTGCTGTTTCTGATTTTCTTTGGCACCGCCTGGCTGGATTGGGATGGGCGCCAGGCCGTGCTATGGAACCTAGCCGAGCACCGCTACTACATCTTCGGCGCAACCTTCTGGCCGCAGGATTTCACCCTGCTCTCGGCGCTGCTGATCATTGCCGCCTTTGGCCTGTTCACCATCACCGTGGTGGCTGGGCGGGTGTGGTGTGGCTACACCTGCCCGCAGAGTGTGTGGACCTGGGTGTTTATGTGGGCGGAGAAAGTCACCGAGGGCGAGCGTAATCAGCGCATCAAGCTCGATGCTGCACCCTGGTCATTGAACAAGCTGGCGCGGCGCAGTGCCAAGCATGCGATCTGGCTGGGCGTCAGCCTACTCACGGCACTGACCTTTGTCGGTTATTTCACGCCGATCCGCCCGTTGGCCAGCGACCTGCTGCGCCTGCAACTGGACGGTGGCACGCTGGTCTGGCTGCTGTTCTTTATGGCCGCCACCTACCTCAACGCTGGCTGGCTGCGCGAGAAGGTCTGCGTGCATATGTGCCCGTATTCGCGCTTCCAGAGTGCCATGTTCGATGACGACACCCTGCTGGTGGCCTACGACGCCAAGCGCGGCGAAGGCCGTGGCCCGCGCAAGAAGGACAGCGACCACAAAGCCGAGGGCCTGGGCGATTGCATCGACTGTTACATGTGCGTGCAGGTGTGCCCAACCGGTATCGATATCCGTGACGGTCTGCAGATCGACTGCATCAGTTGCGGCGCCTGTATCGACGCCTGCGATTCGGTCATGGACAAAATGGGGTATGCCCGAGGCTTGGTCGGCTACCACTCCGAGCGCGAACTGCAAGGTGGCAAAACCCACTGGCTACGGCCACGGCTGGTCGGTTATGGGATTGCCCTGGTGTTGATGCTCGCCGCCTTTGTCTGGGCCTTGAGCGCGCGCTCGATGCTGTCCATCGACTCGGCCAAGGACCGCAGCATGTTCCGCGAGAACCAACTGGGGCAGATTGAGAACACCTACCTGCTCAAGGTGATCAACAAGACCCAGCAGCCGCAGCGTTATGCTCTGGCGCTGGTCGACAGCCCCGGCCTGCGCCTGGATGCGCCGCAGCAGTTGCAGCTCAACCCCGGAGAAATCCTCGATGTTCCGGTGACCGTGGTGCTGGAGCGTGAAGAGGCCGAGGCCAGCACCCTGCCCGTGCGCTTCGCGATCCATAACCTGGCCGATAGCAGCGAGCAGGCACAGACGCAGAGCGTTTTTCTCTCGCCGCGCGGGCGCTGACAGTCGCATGGCCAAGCGACTCCCCGTAGAGTGCGCGGATCTGCAGCGCGCACCGACGGACCCGATGAAACGCTACGAGAAATTCGCCGACCAGATTGCCGAACTGATCCGCACGGGCATGCTCGCACCCGGCGAAAAGGTGCCCTCGGTGCGCCACGCCAGCCGTACCTATGGGGTGAGCCCCTCCACGGTGTTCCAGGCCTATTACCTGCTGGAAGACCGTGGCCTGATCCAGGCCCGCGCGCGCTCCGGCTACTTCGTACGCGAGCTGGCGCGGCATTCTCTGGCCGAGCCGCAAACCTGCCAGCAGCCGGCGCAAACCACCGAAGTGGATGTCAGCGAGTTGGTGTTCTCGGTGCTCGCTTCATTGAAAGATCCAAGCACCGTGCCATTCGGCTCGGCCTTTCCCAGCCCGCAGCTGTTTCCCCTGCCACGCCTGGCCCGCTCCATGGCGCATAGCCTGCGCGATATGCAGCCGCAGGCGGTGATTGCCGACATGACTGAAGGCAACCCCAATCTGCGCAGGCAGATTGCTCTGCGCTATATGGTCAGCGGCGTGATGCTGACCGTGGAGGAGCTGGTGATCACCAGCGGGGCCATGGAAGCGCTCAACCTGTGCCTACAAACAGTGACCCAACCAGGTGATCTGGTGGCCATCGAAGCCCCGGCCTTTTACGCCACGCTACAGGTGCTGGAGCGGTTAAAGCTCAAGGCGGTGGAAATCCCGGTTAATCCGCGCGAGGGCATCGATCTGGATGTATTGAGCCAGCGCCTGGCCAGCCTGCCGATCAAGGCCTGCTGGTTTATGAGCAGCCTGCAGAACCCGCTCGGCGCGAGCATGACTGATGACAAGAAGCGCGCACTGTATGAATTGCTGCAGCGCCATCAGGTGCCGCTGATCGAGGATGACGTGTATGCCGAGCTGTATTTCGGCAGCCAGCCGCCGAAACCGGTAAAGAGCTTTGATCGCGACGGCCTGGTGATGCACTGCGGCTCGTTCTCCAAGTGCCTGGCGCCCGGTTACCGAGTCGGTTGGGTGGCCGGCGGGCGCTATACCGAGCAGATCAGCCGGCTCAAGCTGATGACCACCATCTCCCCCTCCGTACCGGCACAAGCCGCCCTGGCCGATTACTTGCAACACGGCGGCTATGACCGTCACCTACGCAAGTTGCGCCATGCCCTGGAGGCGCAACAGGCGTCGATGCTCGCCTCGGCCGCTCGGCATTTTCCCGTCAGCACCAAGGTAACCCGCCCCAGCGGTGGTTATTTCCTCTGGTTCGAGTTCCCTGAACAGGTCGATGCGCTGCGCCTGTTCCAACTGGCCCTGGCTCAGGGCATCAGCCTGGCACCGGGACCGATCTTCTCTGCCACCCGGCGCTTCGGTAATTGCGCACGGCTAAACTACGGTCACCCCTGGGATACGCAGAGTGAACAGGCCATGGCCGTACTGGGGCGAATTATCGAATCCTTTTAGGTCTCGCTCACCGCGCCACAAACAGACCCTGGAGGCAATCCTGCTCGCTACGCCTGCCGACACCAGAGTCAATGGTCTTATCTACAATCACCTTCTGACACGCTAGATTGATACTGCGGAAATTAAGTGGCCCGCAACCGCCATAGAAGCCCCACCAAGGCCAGATTAGGTTTTTCAATTTTCGCAAAAGATGGCACAGTGCCACCATCGATCTATTGAACAATTACATCCACTTTGCCCCTTATGGAGCCAAGCGATGAACTCACCTGCCGCTCGCCTGTGCCTGACCCTCACTGCATTGCTGCTCAGTACGCCCCTGCTGGCTGAGCAGGATTGGCAAAGCATGCCCGCAAACCCGCTGTTGCTGACCGTCAGCGGCGAGTTAGCCTGCTGCCCAGGAGGCAGTGCTTACCTTGATCTGCAGCGCCTGGATTCATTGCCGCAAACCGAAGTCAAAACCCAAACCCCCTGGACCGACACAACCGACAGTTATACCGGCGTACGTCTCAGTGAGTTGCTTAAAGTCCTGGGTGCAGCAGGTAAGACCCTGACAGCAACAGCCATGAATGACTACAGCACTGAATTCGGAACCGATACTGCATTGCAATATCCGGTCATTCTGGCTACCCGGCGCAACCAGCAACAGATGCGCATACGCGACAAAGGTCCAATCTGGATAATCTACCCACTGAACGACTACCCGCAGTTGCGCAAGGAAGAACACCACCACGCCATGGTATGGCAACTCAAATCTCTGCAGATCAGCGACTAAAAACTGATGCGGCGGCTGCGCTATCTATTCCTGCTATTAGTGACACTGGGATTTGCGGTGGGCATTGTCGCATCGCTGATCAACAACCAGCGCAGCGCCGAATTACTCGCCACCCGCATTCAACTGTCGGCCTGGTCGCTGGCGCAGTTAGAGCAGGAATACCTCAAATTTCACGCGAGTCTGCGCCTGTTTCAAGCCGGAACGCTGTCGACGCAACAGTTGCAACTCGACTATGACCTGCTGTGGAACCGCCTCGATGTGTTTTTGAATGGCGAAGAAAACCGCGCCATCCGCGAGCGCTTTGATGCACAGGAATTGGCGACACAGTTGCTTGATCAGTTAAAACGGGACGAAGCGCTGATTTTTGCCCAGGACCTGAAACCAGGGCATTCAGTCGCTGAGTTGGTTACGCAATACAGCCACTATCAACAGCCCATTCGCCGACTCATTGTGCGCAACTTCACTGGCCCGGAAGCAGCCAGCATCATTGACGAGGTATATGCCAAGCGTTTTCTGACCCAGGCATTACTGCTGGGATTGCTGTTCTGCGGTGGCGCATTATTGTTGATGCTTTTTTTCGAAAGCCGCCGCAACAACTTCCTCGCCCGTAACGACTCACTCACTCAACTACCCAATCGCCAAAGCCTGCAGGCCTTGCAAGCAGGTGAGAAGGCTGCAGGGCTCTGCAGTGCGGTAGCGGTGATCGAAATGAACAATTTCCGTGCAGTCAACGAGACCATCAGCCATGAGGCCGGTGACCGCCTACTGGAGCAAATCGGCCGCACCTTGAACCAGCTGAAACCCGCCGGCAGTTTTATTGCGCGCGTGGGCGGCGATGAATTTCTTATGACATTTGACCAGCGCTTTCCAGCAGACCTGGTTACCGAGACGCTCAAGGCCCTGAGCAAAGCACTCAGCTTCGATTTCCAGAGCGACAAACAACTGTTTCAGGTCAATGCACGCATCGGAGTGGTGTTCAACAGAGACCTGGCGCACAGCATTGAGAAGCTCTACTACTACGCCACCCTCGCCGCTCGTGAATTGCGCTTGCGCCATGAGCGCGGATTGAAAGTATTTGATGAAGACCTGAACAATCGGTATCTGCGCAGTCGGCAATTGCTCAGTGATCTGCGCCGAGCGATCAAAGGGAACTTCCCGGGGCTGGCTTTGCACTATCAACCCATTCTCGGGCTTAAGCAGCATGTCATGGGTGTTGAAGTGCTCCTGCGCTGGAATCACCCCAGCATGGGCTATATCTCGCCCCTTGAAGTGGTCGAACTTGCAGAAAACAACCAGCTTGGTCTGGCGTTCGGGCGTTGGTTGCTCCAGCGCTTGAAGTCTGATTTGCATCAGCTGCCCAACGAGATGCGTGAGCAACTCTATTTTTCAATCAACGTGTCACCCTCGCAATTCACTGCTCGACTGCCTGACAGCATGGCACGCTGGCTAGCAGACGCCCCCATCAAGGCCAACCAGCTCCTGCTGGAAATGACCGAATCCATCTCTGTAGCCAACTTCAACGAGTGCCAGAACATCCTGCAACAGCTCAACTCACTGGGCATAGACATCGCACTGGATGATTTCGGTACTGGCTATTCGTCACTCTCCTACCTCAGTAGCCTCAAGGTGCAGCGGATCAAGATCGATAAATCTTTTATCCAGGGCATCAATCAGGACCTGCAATTGCAGCGCGTAGTGCGCAGCATTATCGAGCTCTGCCACATCTTCAACTTCACAGTCATCTGCGAAGGAATCGAAGACAGTGCCGATGACCAACAAGTGCGCCGCCTGGGAAGCGACTATGCCCAAGGCTATTACTATGGCAAACCCATGCCCCTGCCGGCGCTGATTGCCTGGTACCGGGAAAACCGTTCCCAACCGCTACCCATCGCATTCCAACAACCTGACAGCCACACCCACCACTGAAATCTTTACTTGAACAATTGCGCAGCCAAAATCGCGGTGTTCAGCTAATTTAGCCGCCTGTTCAATTCAGAGATCAGTCATGGACTCGATAACCCAGGCGGTACTTGGTGCCAGTATCCAGGGCGCACTGCTCGGCCGTTGGCAGGGACGTAAGGCGCTGTTGTACGGCGCGATGCTCGGCACCCTGCCTGACCTGGATGTAGTCATCGATTACGGCGATGCGGTGGCCGACATGACCTACCACCGCGGCTTTAGCCATTCGCTGTTTGTTCTCACCGGGCTCGCGCTGCTGCTGACCTGGCTTACCCGACGCTTCCGGCATAACCCTGGCTATAGCGCCCAGCGCCTGTTCCTGACGGTGTGGTTGGTGCTGATTACCCATCCGCTGCTCGACAGTTTCACCAGCTACGGCACCCAGCTTTTCTGGCCGCTGACGCCGATACCCACGGCCTGGTCGAGCATCTTTATCATCGACCCGCTGTATACCGTACCGCTGTGCATCGCCGTGGCCCTGGGCCTGCTCTACGGCCTGCGCGACCACGGGCAGCAGAACAAAGTGGCCAAGGCGCCGGCCCTGGCATTGCTGGTTTCCTCGCTGTACCTGGGCTTTACCCTCGGCGGCAAATACATGGCCGAACAGCGCGTAGAAGCCGAACTGGCCAAGCAAGGCATCCAAGCGCAGCAACTCTTCAGCACGCCCACCCCCTTCAACAGCCTGCTCTGGCGGGTCATCGTGCTGGATGGCGAGGATTACCATGAGGCACTGGTCAGCTGGTTTGACGACGCCCCGCCGCAACTGGCGCGCATTCCCCGTGGCACTCAGCTGGCCGCAGCGCTGGCTGACTCTGCGGCACATGCGCGGCTGGCCTGGTTTACCAATGGCGTGCTGCGCTACGACCAACTCGGCGAGCAACTGGTGGTCACCGATATCCGCCTGGGCATGACCGGTTTCCACCCGTTCCGCTTTGCCTTTGCCACATGGCGTGATGGCCAATGGCAGCCCATTGAGCAGATTGAACGCCTACCAGTGGAGCGCGGCGACCTGTCGCGCCTGCAACTGCTGTGGTCACGCATCTGGCAGCCGGAGGTTCAGGTGCCGTTGCTGGCCTGGGCCGACGAACTGCGCAAAACGCCGCTGGCCAGCAGCAACGCGCAATAGTGCCGTCTGGCGGCCGATCACAGACGGGCGCAGCATGAGCTAGGCTGAATTCCAACCTTGCTTCGTTGGAGTGTTGCCCATGAATATCCGCCAGAAAATGATCGCTTGCGGGGCTATCAGTGTGTTGGCTGCCACCCTGCTGGGCAGCATCGGCTTCTGGGGGCAAACGCGCCTGGCCAGCGCGCTGAATGAAAACCAGCTGAGCGTCAGTGCCCTGCGCAACCACCTGGAAGGCGACATGATGCACGACGCCCTGCGCGCCGATGTACTGGCCGCCTTCTATATCGACCCAGCCGATAGCAGTGCAGCCGCCCAGGTACGCAATGACCTGCGTGAGCACAGCGAGTGGTTTACCCGCACCCTCAATGACAACGCCAAACTGCCGCTCAGCGCGGATATCCGCCAGGCCATCAGCCAGTCGCAGCCAGCCCTGGCTGCCTATATCCAACAGGCTGAAGGCATCGTCAACCTGGCCCTGAAAGACCCGCAGGCCGCACGCCAACAGATGGCCGCCTTCGATGCCAGCTTTGCCGAGCTGGAAGAGAAGAATGAAGCCCTTAGCGGTCTGATCGAGGCTCATTCAGCGAATACCCGCAGTGACAGCGAAGCCGCAGTCAGCCAGGCCGCCTGGCTGTTGATTGGCGGGATATTCGTGGTCTGCTGCCTGCTTTGCCTGCTCACCACCCAATTGATGAAGGCTGTGCTGCGCCCGTTGGAAACCATCATCGGCGTGGCCCGTGCCATTGCCCAAGGCAACCTGCGCAACACCATCACTATCGACAGCAACGATGAAGCAGGACAACTGCAAAAAGCCCTGGCGGATATGCAGGGCAACCTGCGGCAGATGATCGAGGGCATCCGCGCCGAAGGCGAACACCTGCAACAGACTGCGCGCAACCTCAGCGGCGCCTCGCAGAGCATCGTGCACAGCACCCAGGAAGAATCGCAGAGTGCCACCAGCATGGCCTGCGCCATGGAGCAGATGATCCAGAACATCAGCCAGATCGCCGGTCACGCGCGCAATGCCCAGGAAATCTCCTCACACTCCGAAGAACTGGCCAGCAGCGGCGGCCAGGTGATCATGGGCGTGGTCGACGGCATGAGCCGTATCGCCGAGGCAGTCAATGAATCCAGTGCCACCATCACCGCGCTGGGCGAGTCGTCCGAGGAAATCCATTCGATCATTCAGGTGATCAAGAGCATCGCCGAACAGACCAATCTGCTGGCCCTGAATGCCGCCATCGAAGCGGCGCGCGCTGGCGAAGCTGGCCGCGGCTTTGCCGTGGTGGCTGATGAGGTGCGCAACCTGGCTGCGCGCACGGCGCAATCAACCCAGGAAATCACCGGAATGATCGAACGCATTCGCAACAGCACGGTGCAGGCGGTCAACAGCATGCAGACCGGGGTTACCCGGGTGAACGATGGTGTATCACTGGCCCGTCAGGCCGGTGAGTCGATCAATGAGATCCGTGGCGGTGCGCATCGCGCGGCCGAAGTGGTGGAAGAAATTTCCCAGACCATCGACGAGCAGAGCCGCGCCAGCACTGAAGTAGCGCAGCGCGTCGAGCACATTGCGCAGATGTCGCAGCAGAACAGCCGCACGGTCAACGAACTGGCGACTGCCGCGCAAACCCTCGACCGCGTAGCGCGCAGCATGCAGAACGCAGTGCTGCAATTTCAAACCTGAGCCGTTCGTTGCAACTCAGCTGCGGAACTGCGCCACCAGCCCCTGCAATTCCACCCCCAGGCGCGCCAGTTCTGCACTGGATGTCGCCGTCTGCTGGCTGGCGCTGGCGCTCTGCTCGCCGATATCACGCACCCGCGTCACGCTTTCGCTGATGGTCTCCGCCACTGCGCTCTGCTCTTCGGCGGCAGCGGCAATCTGCTGATTCATCTGCTCAATGGTGCTCACCGCCTGGGTGATGCGCCCCAGAGCGCTACCGGCTTCGCCGGCCAGGGTCACGGTACGCTGGGTCAGGTTACGGCTGCTGTCCATCTTGTCTACCGCCCCCTTGGCCAGGCGCTGCAGACTGGCAATCAGCCCTTCGATTTCTTCGGTTGAGTCCTGCGCGCGCTTGGCCAGGGCACGCACTTCATCGGCCACCACGGCAAAACCACGTCCCTGCTCACCCGCCCGCGCCGCTTCGATGGCAGCGTTCAACGCAAGCAGGTTGGTCTGTTCGGCGACGTTGCGAATCACCTCCAGCACGCCGCCAATCCGTGCGCTTTCCTGATTCAGTGCGGCAATGGCTGCGGCGGATTCTTCCACCTCGGTGGCCAAATGACTGATCTGGCTCACCGCCTGTTGCACCACCTGATTGCCCTGCTGCGCTTCCTGATCGGCGGCGCGGGCGGCCAGGGACGCCTGCTCGGCGTTCTGCGCCACCTCCTGCACGGTCGCGGCCATTTCATGCATGGCGGTGGCGGTCTGTTCGGTCTCCATCTTCTGGTTTTGCACGCCCGCGCTGGTTTGCGCGGTGATCGCCGACAGCTGTTCGGCAGCGGCGGCAATCTGGCTGACGCCACCACCAATGCGCCCGACCAAGGTGCGCAAGCTGATGCTCATGCGCTGCATGGCGGCCATCAACTGGCCCGGCTCGTCACGGCGGTCCTGCGGCAGGTCGTGGGTCAGGTCACCAGCCGCGATACGCTGAGCAAACAGCACGGTCTGCTGCAGCGGCGCGACAATTGAGTGGGAAATCAACAACGCCGCAAGCAAGCCAAGAATCACGGCAGCCAGCCCCATGACGCCGAGCATCAGCACAGCTTTACGGCTGTCAGCGGCCATCGCCTGCTCTTCCTCGACTTTGGCTTGTTCCACCAGTTCCAGCACTGCACGAGCCTGCACCAGCATGCTGGCTTCGCTTTGCTGGCTCTGTTCACGCATCTGCCGGTAATTGCCGAAAGCCTGCTGATACAGGGTCAGAGCTTGCAAGGCCGTCTCAATCGAAGCTTTCTGCTCATCATTCAGCCAGACCATCAAGCTGCGAGCGACGGTCTGCAGGTCATCGCTGATGTAGGTCCACTCTTCCAGCGCATCGCTCGAGCCGTCGATGATGAACTGGCTTTCATGGCCTCGCAGGTCAAGCATGCGTTTACTCAGACCCGAAGCGGTTTCCGCCAGCGTCAGCGGGTCGCTGCCGCGCAACTTGTCGCCCTGCAGACGCAACTCGCGTACCGCGTCATACATGTCCAGTTCAATCACATCAAACTGATCACGCGCTTCACCTGCGGCTTCGCGCATCTGTGCGCGGGCGGCGCGGGCCTTGCCTTGCTGCTCGACGTAGGCATCGAACTGCTGGCGGTAATCAGCTATCGCCTGCTGCATGGGTTGCAGACGTGCCTGATCGGCTCCGGCTACGCCAGCCAGTTGCTGTATACCCTTGCTAACCGCATCCAGTTGCTCATGCACCTGCTCGGCCGCCTCACGGTTCTGGCGCAAGGCGAAGTCGCGCTCGGCGCGGCGCGCCTGCAACACCTGGGCGTCGATCTGCGACAGCGCGGTGCTGCGCGCATGCCCGGCCAGAACGGCCTGTACCGCCAGAAAACCACTGCCAGTAACAGCCAGGGTCAGCAATAACACCAAACCGAAACCACATATGAGCTTTTTGCCGACCGCGAGGTCGGTGAACAGGCGAGCGGCAGAAGAGGACATGACAAACTCCATTCTTATTATCGAGCGCGATCTGGCCGCCGCATGGCATATCGGGCAACTAGGCCCGCGGACAACACTGTCAGCAGTTTAGTCAGGGCTTGTTGCAACCCCTGCGCCAGCCAGTGCGGGACGTACCGGGAAACCTCGGTAGCGGCCGCCAACCCCTATTGCAGAGGCCTTGGAATTGATCGCCGAAATGTAAGCAGGTGGTCACCAAGTGTTTCAGCCGCGAAATTTCGGCAAGTTCTTGCCGATGGCTGAATGCAGATGGCGAATTGCCGCCAAAATTCTCACGCCAGGGTACTGACGGTATATCCGCGACGCGACGCCGGCCCCCCACTAACGCCCATAAAAAAAGCGCACGGCCGATGGCCGTGCGCCTTTGTTGAGGCATGTCTGCGCCCGCAGGTTTACCGCCCGGCGAGTACCGGCACCACCCGTGGTCGCAGCACTTCACCGAGTACTGCGAGCAGGCCGATTGCGCCGGCAATCCAGTACCACTGGGCAATCGGATCAAACATCAACCAACCCAAGGCGTGCAGGAACACCACCATGATCAGCACTGGGCTGACGTAGCGCACCATAAACAGCCACAGGGCATAGCCCAGCGGCGGCAGGCCCAGCTCATCCCGCATGATTTCGCTGCGCAGTGCATAGCCGGCCAGCAACACCATGAAGATCCCGCCCAGCGGCATCATCCAGCGCGAAGTCAGGTAATCCAGCCAGTCGAAGAAGTTCTTGCCCAGCGGTGTCCAGCCGGCCAGCAGGTTGAACGAGAGCATCGCCAGCAGGCTGATCACCAGCAGCACCGCACCGGAAGTGGCTGCGGCCTTGAAGCGGCTGATGGCGTACTTCTCATTGAGGTAGGCCACCGTGGCTTCGATCATGGAGATCGCCGAGGTCAGCGCGGCAATCGACACCATGGCGAAGAACAGCACGCCGAACGCAGTACCGAACGGCATCTGCTGGAAGGCCAGCGGCAGGCTCATAAAAATCAACCCCGGCCCGGCGCTCGGGCTCATGCCGTTGGCGAAGATGATCGGGAAAATCGCCAGCCCCGCCAGCAGCGCCACGCAGGTATCGCAGATGGCCACAACAAAGGTGGTACGCGCCACCGACTGGCCGTCCGGCAGGTAGGAGCCGTAGGTGAGAATCGCCCCGGAGGCCAGACTCAGGGTAAAGAACGCATGGCCCAACGCAGCCAGCAGAGCTTCACCAGTGATTTTCGAGGCATCGAAGGTAAACAGGAAATCGAAGCCAGCGCTGAAGCCGCCACTAGTAAAGGCATAGCCCACCAGAATCAGCAGCATCAAAGCCAGGCCAGGCATCATCCAGCGTACGGCATTCTCGATGCCCTTCTGCACGCCCTTGGCGACGATCCACAGGGTCAGCAGCGCCACCAGCACGCTCCAGCCGCCGAGTTGCCAGGGGTTGGCGTTATGCGCCTCAAATACCCCGCCGAGCGCCTCAACACTGGTGGCAGCGAGCGAACCGTCGAGCATTTTCACCGTATAGGCAAAGGCCCAACCGGCCACCACCACGTAGAAACACAGAATCATAAAGCCAGCCAGCATGGCCATGCCGCCGACCGCCTTCCACAGCGGGTTGCCGTTGTTTTCCTTGACCACCCGACCGATCGCATCGATGGGGCTGCCACGGCCGCGTCGGCCAATGGCGATCTCGGTCATCATCACCGGAATACCAATGGCTAGGATGCAGGCCAAGTACATCAGCACAAACGCGCCGCCGCCGTATTCGCCGGTGATGTAGGGGAATTTCCAGATATTGCCCAGGCCCACAGCGGAGCCGGTTGCAGCAAGAATAAAGCCCCAGCGTGAGAGCCAGAGGTTCTTCGGTTTTTCACGGGTCATGCGTCACCTGTTTGTTTTTATCTGTGACGAAATAGAACCCGCAGCGCTTGTGGCGCGGCGGAGTGGCAAGGCACACAGAGTGTGAAGGCAGCCGATCTGGCCACCTGACTCGCTCTGCAAAACCGGATTCGCCTGTGCCTGACGGCGGCGAAGCCGGCAGGATCACTGGACGTCGGGTTGCACCTCCGGCGCAGCCTGTTTAAAGGCTTCCAGGGATTCACAACGCGCCGCCATGGCGAGGATGCGCGGGTACGCATCAAGGTCACAGTTAAAACGGCGCGCATTATACAGCTGTGGAACCAGACAGGCTTCCAGATATCCCGGCCGCTCGCCGAGTGACAGGCGATCATCGAACACCGCCAGGCCCGCCTCGACCGCCGCCAGGCCTTTGTGCAGCCAATGGCGATACCAAAGGTCCTTGGCATTTTCGCCAACGCCCAGCTCACCGGTCAGGTACTGCAGCACCCGCAGGTTGTTCAGCGGGTGCAGGTCGCAGGCGATATGCAGGGCCAAGGCACGCACCTGGGCGCGTTGCGCCGCATCACTGGGCAGCAGCGCCGGCGTCGGGAACATCTCATCCAGGTATTCGAGAATTGCCAGCGACTGGGCAATACGAACCCCGCCGTTGCCGTTGTCCACCAGCAAGGGCAGCAGCTCCTGCGGATTTAGCGCCTGATACTCGGCCGAGTGCTGCTGGCCGCCGTCCTTGACCAGGTGTACCGGCATTTGCTGGTAGGACAGGCCCTTGAGGTTCAGCGCGATGCGCACCCGGTAGGCGGCGCTGGAGCGCCAGTAACCGTAGAGCGTCAACTCAGTGTTCATAGCGCTCCACCGCCTGGTCGATAGCGCCGAACAGGCTATGGCCAGCGGCGTCGAACATCTCGATACGCACGCGGTCACCGAACTTGAGGAATGGAGTTTTTGCCTCGCCACTTTCGATGACTTCCAGCATGCGTTTCTCGGCCAGGCAGGACGAGCCTGCGCTGCGGTCGTAGTTCGATACGGTGCCGGAACCGATAATAGTGCCGCTGCCCAGCGGGCGGGTCTTGGCGGCGTGAGCCACCAGCGTTGGGAAGTTGAAGGTCATGTCCACGCCAGCGTTTGGCTGACCGAACAGCGCGCCATTGATGTGCGACACCAGCGGCCGATGCACCTTGCCATCGCGCCAGGTATCACCCAGCTCATCCGGGGTAATCGCCACCGGCGAGAAGCTCGACGACGGCTTGCTCTGATAAAAGCCAAAACCCTTGGCCAACTCGCCGGGAATCAGGTTACGCAGCGACACATCGTTGACCAGCATCAGCAGCTGGATATGCTCAGCCGCTTCGGCAGCGGTTGCGCCCATCGGCACGTCATCGGTGATCACCGCTATCTCGGCTTCCAGATCGATGCCCCAGGCTTCATCGGCCATCTGGATAGGGCTGTGCGGCGGAATAAAGCAGTCGGCGCCGCCCTGGTACATCAATGGATCGTGCCAGAAGCTTTCCGGAATCTCGGCGCCGCGCGCCTTGCGCACCAGCTCCACATGGTTGACGTAGGCGCTGCCATCGGCCCAGTGATAGGCGCGCGGCAACGGGCTGTGACAAGCCGCCTGATCGAAGGCAAACGCGCCCTCTTCCAGCCCATCGTTGAGGCGCTGATACACCGCCTCCAGCTTGGGCTTGGCCACCGCCCAGTTATCCAGCGCGGCCTGCAGGGTGGCGGCGATGGTCGGCACGCTGGTGGCGCGGCTGAGGTCGCGCGATACCACGACGAGCGCACCGTCGCGGCCTTGATTCAGTGATGCGAGTTTCATCAGGAGTCCTTGCCCGGCGCACGCCAGGAATTCACGTATTCGGGAACATCCACCCCAGCAGCGGCTTCGCCGACTTCCAGGGCGCGGCGGGTATCGATCATCACCGCCACCTCATCGATAAAGGTCGCCGGGTCGACTTGCGCCTTCTTCAGCGCCTTGGGGTGTGGGCCGTGGGGAAAACCACAGGGGTGCAGGGTGACCATGCCCTGCTCGATATTGTCGCGGCTGAAGAAGTTGCCCCGGTGGTAGAACAGCACTTCATCGTAGTCATCGTTGTTGTGATAGAACGGCACCTTCAATGCGCCGGGGTCGCTTTCCACCGGACGCGGGGTAAAGGTGCAGATCACAAAACCATTGGCGACGAAGGTGGTGTGCGCCGAGGGTGGCAGGTGATAGCGGTGGCTCATCAGCGGGCGGATATCGCGCCAGTTGAGGCGCACCACGGTGTTGTCGCCATGCCAGCCGACCACATCCAGCGGGTTGTACGGGTACGTCACAGTGCTGATCTGGCCGCGGCGCTTGATGCGAATCTGCCAGGTGTTCTCGTCCTGCTGGGCCTTGAAGGCGTCATCGATGCGCGGATGATCGAGCACCGCCGGGTCGAAGATCGCCTGCGGGCCGAGCAGCCCCTTGTCCGGCAGCTGATAGGCGCCGTCGGTGCTTTCGATCAGCAGCATAAAGGTCGGCTCAAGGGCCTCGATGCGCCAGGCGGTACCACGCGGGATCAGCAGGTAATCACCGTCGCGGTAGCTCAGGTGACCGAAGTCGCAGTAAAACTCCCCTGCTCCCTCGTGAATAAACAGCAGGTCATCGCCATCGGCGTTGCGCACCAGATGGCGCATGGCGCCGTGGGTTTTCCACACGCGCAGCTTCACATCGCTGTTATGCAGGGTCAGCGGCGCAGCCAGCGGGCAGTCACGCTCGCTGGAAATATCATTGAAGTTGAACGCATGCGGGCGCAGCGGCCCCTGCCAGTCGATCCAGCCAGTCGGCGGATGCTTGTGGTGCAGATGCGCCGTAGGGCCGAAAAAGCCCTCGCGGCCCATCTCGCGCTCATAGGTGCCTTCAGGAAAGTCGCAGTGCGCCTGACGCGAACACTCGCCTTCACGCAAAGGGAAACTGATCCATTGCCGGCTCATGGCATTACTCCTCGGAGATCACGCCGCGCTTGATCTGGTCTTCTTCAATCGACTCGAACAGCGCCTTGAAATTGCCCTCACCAAAGCCCTGATTGCCCTTGCGCTGGATGATTTCGAAGAAGATCGGGCCAATCACCGTATTGGTGAAAATCTGCAGCAGGATGCCGTCATCGCCCGGCGCGCCGTCGATCAGGATGCTCAGCTCGCGCAGTACCTCAGTCGGCTCGCCATGCCCGGCGACGCGGGTGTCGACCTTGTCGTAATAAGTGCCGGGGGTGACCATAAAATCCACGCCATTAGCGCGCAGCTGGCGCACGGTGGCGTAGATGTCCTCGGTACTCAGGGCGATATGCTGGATGCCCTCGCCCTGGTACTCGCGGATAAACTCTTCGATCTGCGACTTGTCGTCGGCCGACTCGTTGATCGGGATGCGAATCTTGCCGCACGGCGCGGTCATAGCGCGCGACAGCAGGCCAGTGAGCTTGCCTTCGATATCGAAGTAACGGATTTCGCGGAAGTTGGCGATGCGCTCGTAGAACCCCGACCACACATCCATCTGCCCACGTTTGACGTTGTGAGTCAGGTGGTCCAGTTCTTTCAGGCCAACCGCGTTGTCGTTCGGCGTGCGTCCTTCGATGTATTCGAAATCGACGTCGTAGATGCTCTTGTCGCCATAACGATCGACCAGGTACAGCAGCGAACCACCGATGCCTTCCACACAGGGAATATTCAGCTCGCCGAAGTTGGCGTGGCTACCGACCAGTTTGGCGCCCTGAGACTCCACATAGGCCGCAGCCTGAGCGGCGTTCTGCACACGGAAGGCCATGGCGCAAGCACTTGGGCCGTGCTTCAGACCGAATTCACGCACATGCCCGGTCGGGCTGCCATTGAGCACGAAGTTGATGTCGTTCTGCTGGAACAGCCAGACCTCTTTCGAGCGGTGCTTGGCGGTTTCGGTAAAGCCCATGGCGGTGAACAGCTCACGCAGCTGCTGGATGCCTTCTGGGGTCGGCGCGGTGTACTCGACGAACTCGAAGCCGTCGGTACCAATAGGGTTGTGCTGTTCGATCTTGTTCACGGCGTTCATTGCGCCTCCTCGTTGTTGTTTTGATCAACCGCTGCGCGATGCAACGGCGCGGATTGACCTCATAACAACCGAGCGACGGCCCACTCACAAGCCAGCCCAGAACGCCCTTGTGAGCTTACTCCCCAGGCTTTCGGCAAGTTTTCAATACACCCAGAAAAACAGCCTGTTTGCTGACTGCAACCACATGCACCGCGTAACGAAAGATTTACAAAGCGGTCGATTTAACTGCCAGGTGCGAGGCCGCGGGGGGTCAGGCCCGATTGAAACCCACCACAAATCGCGGGCATGGCCCGCTCCTACAGGCAACACCGACCGTAGGAGCGGGCCATGCCCGCGAGAAAATGCTGTGACCAGAAGGAACCGTAGGGTGCCAAGCTCCGCTATCAGGCACCGTAGGGTGGATGACGCTATCAGTGCTGCAAATGCCCATACAGCTTGGCGTAGAGCCCGCCTTCAGCGATCAGCTGCTGGTGACCGCCGTCTTCGGCGATACTGCCGCCGTCGAATACCAACACCCGGTCAGCCTGTTTTACCGCGCTCAGACGGTGGGCGATGATCAGCGTGGTGCGGCCATGGAGGAATTGATTGAGCGCCTGGTGCAAGGCGTATTCAGTGGCGGCGTCCAGGGCCGAGGTGGCCTCATCGAGAATCACCACTTTCGGCTCGGCCAACACCATACGGGCTATTGCCAGGCGCTGACGCTGACCACCGGAGAGGCGTACGCCGGAGCGGCCGACGATGCTGTCCAGGCCTTGCGGCAAGGCCTGGATGGTGTCGGCCAGTTGGGCGATCTGCAACGCGTGCCAGCAGGCTTCGTCACTGCGCTCACGGCCCATGCACAGGTTGGCGCGCACCGTGTCGTTGAACAGCGCCGGATGCTGCAGCACCACCGCCACATGCTCGCGTACGGCTTCCAGACCGATTTCTTCCTGGCTGCTGCCGCCAAAACGGATGGTTCCCGCCTGCGGCGTATACAAGCCGAGCAGCAGCTGCACCAGGGTGCTCTTGCCACCGCCGCTGGCACCAACGATGGCAACCTTCTCACCCGGTGCGATGCTCAGGTTGAGGTGATCCAGCACCGGTTCATCGTTGTAAGCAAAGGTCAGCCCGCTGACTTCGATGCCCACTGTGTCGCGACCCTTGAACGGGTCGACGCGGCCGGGATACTGGGGCTCGTCCTTGCGCGCCAGCAGCTCGTTGATCCGGCTCAATGCGCCGCCGGCAGCGTAGAAGGCATATTGCAGGCTTAGCAGCTGCTCGACCGGGCCGATCATAAACCACAGGTAACTGAACACCGCGAGCATCTGGCCGATCGACAGGTCGGAGAACAGCACGGTGAGCATCGCCGCAGCACGGAACACATCGATACCGAATTGGAACAGCAGGCCGCTGGCGCGATTCGAGGCGTCGGTCTTCCACTGCGAGGCCACGGCGTAGTCGCGCACTTCCTTGGCACGACCACCGAGGCGCCCGAGGAAAAAGCCCTGGCGGTTGCCGGCACGGATTTCCTGAATCGCTTCGAGGGTTTCGGTCAGTGCCTGGGTAAAGCGCGAAGTACTGTCGTTCTCCAGCTTCTTAAGGTGTTTGACCCGTTTGCCCAGCTGCACCGTGGCGTAGATCACCAGCGGGTTGAACAGCAGGATCAGTAATGCCAGCTGCCAGTGCATCCAGATCAGAATCGCCGAGGTGCCTGCCAGAGTGAGCATGGCCACCAGAAAGCGGCTGAGGGTTTCGCCGACAAACTTGTCCAGGGTGTCGAGATCGGTGACCAGGTGCGTGGTTACGGTGCCGCCGCCAAGGCTTTCGTACTCGCCGAGGGAAATGCGCTTGAGCCGTTCGATCAGGCGAATACGGATGCGGTAGACAATGTCTTTCGACAAGCGGGCAAACAACCGCGCCTGCAGCACGTTGAAGATCAGCGCCCCACCGCGCAGAAACAGGGTCAGCACCAGCATCAGGCCGATATAGCCGGCGGCGGTTTCCCAATGAGCCGGCAGGAAGTTATCCATCACCTTGAGCGCAGCATCACCGTCGTTAAGCAGCACCTCATCGACCAGCAAAGGCAGCAACAGCGGAATCGGCACGCTGCACAGGGTCGCGAGCACCGCCACCAGGTTGGCCCAGATCAACGCCTTCTTGTGCTGCAAGGCCAGCCGACGAACTTCCGCCCAACTCAACCGATCAGGCATGGGCAACCCGCTCCAGCCAGCGCGCCAGCAAAGGCTGCAACACGTCCAGGGGTTGATAACCGTTGGTCAGCAAGGCCAGTTGGCCGTCGCGTTCAGCGAGCAGCGTGGGAAAGCCGGCAATGCCCAGATCCTGGGTCCAGCTGAAGTCGGCGGCAGTGGCAGCACGCTGTGCGGCGCTGTCGAAGGCTTCGGCAAATTCGATGCGCGGAATCCCAGCGCGCTCCGCCAACTCCACCAGCACGCTGGCGCGGGTGACATCCACGCCCTCGGTATAGAACGCGCGCTGGATCAACTGAGCCAGCGGCCAGACCAGTTCGGGGGCCAGGTTGCGCGCTGTGACCAGTGCACGGCAGGCCGGCTCGGTGTCATAAACCAGCCCTTCCGGCAGGCCGGCATTGAAGTTGAACAGCTGGCCGGTGCTGGCATTCACCGCCTGCCAATAGCCCAGGTAGCGCACGCGGGCGGCGGCATCAATGGCCACACCATCACGGCGCAAGCCGCCCAATACCAACTCCAACCCCACACCTGCGGCAGCGGCCTGCTCAGCGAGAGACTCAAGTACCGGGGCAAAGCCCCAGCACCATGAACACATCGGGTCCATCACATAGAGCAGGCGTGCGTGCATGCTTAAGCCTCGCGATTCTGTCGGGGGTTGTAGCCCAGCGGGTGCGGCTGGTTGCGCTGTTTCGCCAGTTCGATCTGGCGCTGACGCTCACGGGCACCGGCGCGGGTTTTCTCCGGTAACGAATCCCAGCAATGCGGGCAGCTGACGCCAGGGGTATAGAGCTCGGACTGACGATCTGCCACCGACACCGGCGTACGGCAGGCGTGGCACTGGTCGTAATCACCTTCGCTGAGGTCATGGCGCACGGTCACCCGGTTGTCGAAGACAAAGCAGTCGCCCTGCCATTTGCTCTGTTCCTGCGGTACTTCTTCGAGGTACTTGAGGATGCCGCCCTTGAGGTGGAACACCTCCTCGAACCCCTCGCCGAGCATATAGCTGGATGCCTTCTCGCAACGGATGCCACCGGTGCAGAACATCGCCACTTTCTTGTGCTTGGCCGGGTCGAAGTGCGCCTTGATGTACTCGGGAAACTCGCGGAACGACTTGGTTTTCGGGTCTACCGCACCTTCAAAGGTGCCAATCGACACTTCGTAATCATTGCGGGTATCGATCAGCAGCACCTCAGGGTCACTGATCAGCGCATTCCAGTCCTTGGGCTCAACATAGGTGCCGACTTTCTGGTTCGGGTCGACGCCGGGCACACCCAGGGTGACGATTTCCTTCTTCAGCTTGACCTTGGTGCGGTAGAACGGTTGCTCGTCGCAGTAGGATTCCTTGTGGTCGATATCGGCCAGACGCGGGTCCAGGCCAAACCAGGCCATCAGCCCGTCGATGCCAGCGCGCGAACCGGAGACGGTGCCATTGATACCCTCTTCGGCCAGCAGCAAGGTGCCCTTTACCGCGTTATCCAGCATGCACTGAAGCAGTGGCTCACGCAGATCATGGAAGTCAGGCAGGGAAACGAACTTATACAGCGCGGCGACAACGATCTTGTCGGTCATATGCATGTCCTTCAGTAGTCGCCCACGTAAAGGGCGGACCGGGATACAAACGCGACCAGCAGCGGCTTTGCCAGGCTGGAGGACCACAAAAAATTGCCGGGAGCAATTTTTGACGTCGCTCGCGACGGCCACACAGGGGTGGCCGCCATGGATGGCTGGTCACAAACAAAACCGCCGGCGCTAGGCCGGCGGGGTGCGCAGTTTACTGCCCTTGAGAAGCGCCGTGTAGAGGCGAATTGCCTCAGCACCTGTTTACGATCTGCTGCGCGTCGGCCCTGCTGCGTTAAAAGCAGGCTCGGATGCTCATGTACAACTCGTACACTGCGCGTCCTCGCCTGCTTTTGCCTTACGGGGCTCTAGCTCGCGAGATCGTAAGCAGGTTCTCAGTGGCCGCCCTTGCAGGTCGGCGAAGCCGGAGCCACGCCCTGTTGCGCCCATTCATCCGGGGTGTAGGTGTGCAGCGCCAGGGCGTGAATCTGCCCCATCAACTCGCCTACGGCGGCATAGGCCTTCTGGTGGCGCTTGACTGCATTCAGGCCGGCGAACTGTTCGCTGACGATCACCGCTTTATAGTGGGTTTCCAGCCCTCGGCTGTGCATGTGGCTTTCATCCAGCACATCGAGGTGCTGGGTTTGCAGACTCGTCAGGGCGGTCCGCAACAGATCGATCTTGGCCATCGTGTCTGTCACTCAGGGCTTTTTCGGGGTCAGCTTGGCAGTCATCTCTGCCAGCAACTGGTTGACCTTGGGCACTGCCGTTTCCAGCTTGCCCTGAGTCAGTTGCGCCGATTGCGCGGTCAGCGTCGGCATCTTTTCGAGAACTTTCTTGCCCAGCGGCGACTCGTAGAAACGAATCAGCTCTTTCATTTCCTGCTCGTTGAAGTTGCTGGTGTAGAGCTTGACCAGGTCCGGCTTGAGCTTGTCCCAACCCACAGCCTGCTCCAGGGCCGTGTTGGCCTGGGCCTGATAGGTTTCCAGCACCGCCTTCTCGCTTTGCGGGGCATTACTCTCGGCAAAACGCTGGGCAAACATCTGCTGCACCTGGGCATACACCGGCACAGCGAGCTTGTCGGCACGAGCCAGTATCAGGAAACGCTCGGCGTCAGCGGCGTGGCTCTTGGCATCGGCGAGCACCTGAGCACTACCGCACGTCAGTATTAGGGCAGCGCAAAAGGCAGGTAAACGTGACATGTACTACTCCTGAACAGAGAAAGAGTCTTGTTTGACTCAGTTGGCGGCATTTTGTGCCCAAGCACGGTTGCGACTCAAGCGTGCACAGCGCGCTCGCTAAATCACGCTACAACTGTGCACTGGCGCACAGCCTGCTTAAAGGTCAAAATGCCAGCAATTGCCGAGCAGAAGCGTGCCTGTGCATGCTCATGGCATTACACATTTCTGTTTAAGTGTGCCGACGCACGAACTGCGCGGCCCTCGCACACACATGGACGTGCTAATGAACAGTTTCACCCATCCTGAGCCTTTTGCTGCTGTCGCACTGTGCGACAGTCATGGGCAGCTCAACCCGCAGGCCGTCGGCTGGTCGCCCAGACCCATGGTCGATTGCGCCATCCCCGGTCACTTCGGTCGACGCAAGCGCTGGAACCACTGGTGCATCACCACCCCGCAATGGATGCTCTCCTTCACCCAGGCCGATCTCGACTACCTGGGCTACGCCGCCGCCTACTTCCTTGATCTGCAAAGCGGCCAAGCCGTCGCCTACAACCAGTACCGCCTGTTCGCCCGCGGTTGCAACCTGCCAGATCAGCCGCAGGCCAGTCACGAGTTCAATCACCCGCGCCTGCAGCTGCGCGTGGCTGAACACACCGGACGCACCCGCATCACCATCAGCGCCCCGGACATTGGCGGCCAGCCGTTACAGGTAGCTTTGGACATTCAGCGCCCGGCACACCTGGACTCAGTCAATCTGGTCGCGCCGCTCGGCCCACAGAGTTTCCATGCCACCAGCCGCCAATTGGGCCTGCCCTGCAGCGGCAGCGTGCAACTGGGCAAACAACAATACAGTTGCGTGGCCGGGCAAAGCTTTGCCTCGCTGGATTTCGGCCGAGGCGTCTGGCCGCTCAACAGCCACTGGACCCGCGCGGCTTTTGCAGCTCCAGGTGGGATTGCCGGCAACTTCGGCGCCGGCTGGACCGACTGCAGCGGCCTATCCGAAAACACCCTGTGGTTTGGCGGCGAGTTGCAACATCTGGACAGCCCCATCACCATCACCCAGGCACCGCATAATCCGCTGGCGCCCTGGCAACTGCGCAGCCCGGATGATGCCGTGCAATTGACCTTCACCCCACGCCAGCGCCACCAGGCCTACCGCCGACTGGGGCCGTTCTATGCAGATACACAGCAGTGGTTCGGGCATTTCGATGGGGTTTTGCGTGGCCCGGAAGGTGAACGCGTACCGGTCAACAATGCCCTAGGCTGGCTCGGTGAAACCCACGCGCGCTGGTAGTTACGCCTCAAGTTGAACCTCTGCCGCCCTATCGCGACCTAAGCTCACATACGCCCAGGTGAGTTACTGCTTACCTGATATGCCATCTGCTGCGTCCGCAGCTATCAGGAGAGCCGCCATGAGCCGCATTGAGACCGACAGCCTGGGCCCGATCGACGTCCCTGATGACGCTTACTGGGGCGCCCAGACCCAGCGCTCGCTGATCAACTTCGCCATCGGCCAGGAACGTATGCCTTTAGCGGTGGTGCATGCCCTGGCGCTGATCAAGAAAGCCGCAGCACGGGTCAACCAGCGTATTGGTGAGTTGCCCGCCGATCTGGCCCGGCTGATCGAGCAGGCCGCCAACGAGGTGCTGGCTGGTCAGCATGACGAGCAGTTTCCGTTGGTGGTATGGCAGACCGGCAGCGGCACGCAAAGCAACATGAACGTCAACGAAGTGATTGCCGGACGAGCCAACGAACTGGCAGGCAATGGTCGTGGCGGCAAGACGCCGGTGCACCCCAACGACCATGTCAATCGCGCGCAAAGCTCCAACGACAGCTTTCCCACGGCCATGCACATCGCCACCGCGCAGGCCGTACACCAGCAGCTGCTGCCTGCCCTGCGCGAGCTGCGTGAGGGGCTGCTGGAACAGGCCGAACGGCATGCGCGACTGGTCAAGACCGGGCGCACCCATATGATGGACGCCACACCAATGACCTTCGGCCAGGAACTGTCGGCCTTTGTCGCCCAACTGGGTTATGCCGAACGCGCCATCCAGGCTGCACTGCCAGCCGTCTGCGAACTGGCACAAGGCGGTACAGCGGTAGGCACCGGGCTGAATTCACCGCTGGGCTTCGCCGAAGCCATGGCCGCCGAACTGGCTGCTCTGAGTGGCCTGCCGCTGGTCAGCGCACCGAACAAGTTTGCCGCACTGGCCGGCCACGAACCCTTGGTGGCACTGTCCGGCGCCTTGAAAACCCTGGCAGTGGCCCTTATCAAACTGGCCAACGATGTGCGCTTACTGGGCTCCGGCCCTCGCGCAGGCTTTGCCGAGGTGCGTTTGCCGGCCAATGAGCCAGGCAGCTCGATCATGCCGGGCAAGGTCAACCCCACTCAATGCGAGGCGCTGTCGATGCTGGCCTGTCAGGTTCTGGGTAACGACAGCACGATTGCCTTTGCCGCGAGCCAGGGCCACCTGCAGCTCAACGTGTTCAAGCCGGTGATCATTCACAACCTGCTGCAATCGATACGCTTGCTCGCCGACGGCTGCCATAACTTCCAGCAGCACTGCGTCGCGGGCCTGCAGCCCGACGCAGGAAAAATGGCCGAACACCTGGAACGTGGCTTGATGCTGGTGACTGCGCTAAACCCGCATATCGGTTACGACAAGGCCGCGCAAATCGCCAAGCAGGCCTATCAGGATGGCACCACCCTACGCGAAGCGGCGCTGCAGCTGGGCTACCTGAGCAATGAACAATTCGACGCCTGGGTGCGTCCTGAAAATATGCTGGAGGCAGGTCAACATGAGTGAAGCGGCAAAAAGCGGTGCGACGCCTTTGGAGGGTAACGGCAAACGCATCCTGATGATCCTCGGCACCCCGAAAGGCAACAGCTTCTGCCATGCCCTCGGTGAAGCTTATGCCCAAGGGGCGCGCAGCAAGGGCCACGTCGTGCGCCAGTTGAAACTGGGGGAAATGAGCTTTGATCCAGTACTGCGCGATGGCTACGAGCAGAGCCAGCAACTTGAACCTGATCTGCTGGAGGCACAGCGGCAGATTCACTGGGCCGAGCACCTGGTATTCGTCTATCCGGTCTGGTGGGGAGGTATTCCTGCCCTACTCAAGGGCTTCTTCGACCGCACCTTCCTGCCCGGTTTCGCCTTCAAATACCGCAACCGTTCGCAACTCTGGGACAAGCTGCTGAGCGGACGCACGGCAGACCTGCTGGTGACCATGGACACCCCGCCCTGGTACTTCCGCTGGATCTACGGCGCGCCCGGGCACCGGCAGATGACCCGTACCATCCTCGGTTTCAGTGGCATCAAGACCCGCCGCCTGAGCGAATTCGCCCCCGTGCGTCCCTCCTCCGAAGAGCAACGCCAGAGCTGGCTAAAACGTGCCGAAACGCTGGGCCTACGCGCCTGATACCTGCTCAGCCACAACGACTTAAATCTGTGCGATCAAGCGCGCCTTGCGGGCGCGCCAGCCGGCCAACAGCGACGGTCCCAATGCCGTCAGTGCCGAGCCCAACACAACCAGCACCGCGCCGCCATAGGCCAGCCAGTTGATCTGCTCGGGCTGCACATGATCCGGCCACCAGGTGGCGGCCAAGGCCACCGACGCGAAGGTCACCAACGGCGTAATCGCCAATGCCGCGCTGACCCTTGATGCCTCCCAATGAGCCAACGCCTCGGCAAATGCGCCATACGCCACCAGGGTATTCAGGCAGCAGGCAAACAGCAGCCAGCCTTGCAGCGGGCTCAGCTCAAACGCCTGCTGCGGATGTGCCCAGGGCGTCAGCAATACAGCGCAGGCCAGGTAGATCACCATCATCACCTGCAACGAATTCCACACAGTCAGCAGCTGTTTCTGCGCCAAGCCATAGAACGCCCAGACAAATGCGGCCAGCAGTACGATCAACACCCCAGTGGTGTAGGCCGTCAGCGAGGTCAGCAGTTCATCCAGGCGTTGGTTGAAGAACAAGACAAAACCGATCAGCAGCACCAGCAAGCCCAGCCCCTGGCCGAGGCTGAAACGCTCGCGAAAAATAAAGATGCTGCTGATCAACAGCAGAATCGGCGCCACCTGAATCACCAGTTGCGTCGTGCCGGGGCTGAGCAGATTGAGCCCAGCCAGATAGAGCACATAGTTGGCGGTCAACCCGGCAATCGCCAGTAACAACAGCCAGGCGCCCTTCTTGCCCAATGGACGGAATGCCGGCAGACGCTTACTGGCCGCCAGGTAGGCCAGCAGGATGGAGCCGGAAACCAGCAGGCGATACCAGGTCACCGTAACCGGATCCATCACCTGCAGCACTTCCTTGAGCTTGATTGGCAACACGCCCCATAACACCGCCGTCAACAGTGCCAGGAACAACCCATACAGCCAGCGACCTGAAGAAATATGCATAACCGCCTCTAAACCTAGCGCTACACCCTCACCTGATACAGGTTGCAGCTGCAAACAGGCATTCTAGGCCGCTTCCCGGAACCAACACAGCCACAGCCAGGCAGCGCTATACCGTGCAACTGTACTGATGGCCGCACAGCATCAAGTCAGCCTTATGGCGTCAAAAAATATGAAAACCGGAGAAATCATGCCGAATTTCGGTAAAAACGACCATTTGTCGTTAAATTCAGCAGCCAGAAAAACGCCGTTTAGACTGACTTTCAGCAGCTCATTTTGCGGGAGGTTCAACTATGTTCGGTCAACGCACTATCGATCACAGCCCTGGCACCCATTACCGCAGTGAACGCGTCAGCGCGGTCAACGGCCAGTACTTCTTCTCCACCCGTGAGGGTACGCTGGAAGGCCCCTATTTCAACCGAACGGATGCCGAACGCGAGATCGCCTTCTACATCCGCCGAATGATCCAGGCCAACGAAATCATCGAAAGCCGTGCCTTCTGAACACAAAGACCAGCCAATAAAAAACCGCGACATGTCGCGGTTTTTTATTTAACGCGGGACGATCAGCGCACCGCTTCAAACAGCCCGGTTGCGCCCATACCGCCACCCACACACATGGTGACGATGCCATAACGCAGCTTGCGCCGTTGCAGCTCACGCACCAAGTGGCCGACCTGGCGCGAGCCGGTCATGCCGAACGGGTGGCCGATGGAAATCGAACCGCCGTTGACGTTGTACTTTTCGTTGTCGATTTCCAAGCGGTCGCGGGCATACAGGCACTGCGAAGCAAAGGCTTCGTTCAACTCCCACAGGTCGATATCGGCAATGCTCAGGCCTTTAACCTTGAGCAGCTTGGGCACCGAGAACACCGGACCAATACCCATTTCATCCGGCTCGCAGCCAGCGGCAACAAAACCACGGAAGAAGGCGAGCGGCTTGAGGCCCAGTTCGATGGCTTTTTCCAGGCTCATCACCAGGGTCATCGAGGCGCCGTCAGACAGCTGCGAAGCATTGCCAGCGGTGACCGAACCGTCGTCGGCAAACACCGGTTTGAGCGCGGCCAGGCTTTCCAGGGTGGTGTCGGCACGGTTGCAGTCGTCATGGGCGACCACGCCGTCAACGATGCGCTTCTCGCCCGTGGCCTTGTCTTCGACCTGATACTTGACGTTCATCGGCACGATTTCATCGTCAAACAGGCCTTCGGCCTGCGCCCGCGCAGTGCGCTGCTGGCTCTGCAGGGCATAAGCATCCTGGGCTTCGCGGCTGACGTTGTAACGCCGCGCAACGATCTCAGCAGTCTGGCCCATGGGGTAGTAGATGCCCGGCAGGTCTTTCTGCAGCACCGGGTTGAACAGGTTCTGCGTGTTCATGCTTTTCAGGGTCATGGTGATCGACTCGACGCCGCCCGCCACGATGACATCGCTGCAGCCCGACGCCACCTGGTTGGCGGCAATCGCAATGGCCTGCAGGCCCGAGGAGCAGAAACGGTTGAGGGTCATGCCTGCGACGTTGGTGCCCAGACCGGATAGCACGGCCACGTTGCGGCCAATGTTCATGCCCTGGGCGCCTTCGTTGGAGCCAGCGCCAACGATGCAGTCATCCACCAGCGCAGGGTCGATACCGGTGCGTGCCAGCAAGGCATTGACGCAATGGGCCGCCATGTCGTCTGGACGGGTCAGATTGAACTTGCCACGGAAGGACTTGGCCAAACCAGTCCGTACGCTGTCAACGATCACCACTTCACGCATGCCGCACCTCATTGCTATTGGGGTTGAAGATAGGCCGAGAATAAAGCCAGATAATCTCTATCGGCGACGATCATTCATCAGCCGTATGCGCGACCATCCCGCGGCCCGTATTCAGTTTTTGGCAAATGCGGCCTCAAGCGCCTCATTGATGGTGCGCAAGACCTTGATCCGGGCAAAACGCTTGTCATTGGCCTCTACCAGCGTCCAAGGGGCGATCTCGGTGCTGGTGCGGTCGACCATATCGCCCACCGCATCGCGATACAGCGGCCACTTATCACGGTTACGCCAGTCTTCTTCGGTGATCTTGAAGCGTTTGAAGGGGATTTGTTCGCGGGCCTTGAAACGCTCCAACTGGGTCTGCGGATCAATTGCCAGCCAGAACTTCACCAGCACCACGCCGGCCTCGCTGAGTTGCTCTTCGAAGTCGTTGATCTCGCCATAGGCACGTAGCCAGTCGCCGGTGCTGCAAAAGCCCTCGACCCGCTCCACCAGCACCCGGCCATACCAGGAGCGGTCGAACACAGTGAACTTGCCGCGCGGTGGAATATGCCGCCAGAAGCGCCACAGGTAAGGCTGTGCGCGCTCTTCCTCGGTCGGTGCAGCAACCGGAACGATGCGGTACTGCCGAGGATCGAGCGCGCCGATCACCCGGCGAATCGCCCCGCCCTTACCTGCCGCGTCATTGCCTTCGAACACTGCAATCAACGAGTGGCGGCGCATGCGCTTGTCACGCATCAGACTGGACAAGCGTGCCTGCTCGACCACCAGTTGCTCGTTGTAGCTGTCCTTGTCCAATGCCTGGGTCATATCCAGGCTGTCGATCAGCCCACGCTGATCCAGACTGGAAGTCAGCGGTGCAGCATGCGGATGGGGCACGGGGCGGGTCTTGGCCTTCAGCGCCGCCTGCAGGCCATCAAGCAGGATGCGCCCAACCGTCAGGCTGCGGTAATACTCATCTACGCCTTCCACCACGTACCAAGGCGCGTAATCGCGGCTGGTGCGGCGCAGCACGCGCTCACCGACGCGCACAAACTTGTCGTAGGTCTTCGACTGCTGCCAGTCCAGCGGGCTGATCCGCCAGCTGTGCAACGGATCGTCCTGCAAGGCCTTGAGGCGCGCCTTCATCTGCTGTTTGGACAGGTGAAACCAGAACTTGAAGATCAGCGTGCCTTCATCGCAAAGCATGCGCTCCAGCCCCAACGTAGTGTCGATGGCCTGATCAAGCACGGCATTCTTGATCCGGCCATGCACCCGCCCCTGCAGCATCTGGCTGTACCAGTTGCCGAAGAAGATGCCGATACGCCCCTTGGGCGGCAGTTGCCGCCAGTAACGCCAAGCCGGCGGGCGGGCCAGCTCTTCATCGGTCTGCTGATCAAAGGTGTTGACCTGAATCAGCCGCGCATCCATCCACTCATTGAGCAGCTTGACCGTCTCGCCCTTGCCGGCCCCTTCAATACCATTGATCAGCACAAGTACGGCAAAACGCCCTTGCTGCTGCAATTCGTACTGTGCCTCCAGCAGCGCCTCACGCAGTGCTGGGGCCTCGGCCTCGTAGGTTTCTTTATCGATGCAGCGACCGATCTCGGCGGATTCGAACATGGGCCCACTCCCTGACAGTATGCGTGGAGCCTAGCGGATCAACAGGGGCTTTGGCCAAGCATTACAGGGCTCACTCAGCGCCGGGTGATCAGCCCTTGCCTGGCCACCCGCGTCAGCTGACGCACGGTTTCATCCAGTTGCTCAGCCGTTGGTGCCTGGATCACCGCCATATCGAAGTGGTTGCTGGCAAAACGCGCCAGCGACTCACCATCGTGGACGAAGTTGATCAGAAAAGTCCGTGGCCCTGCCCAGCGTTTGGGCCAACCATCGAGGTAGCGCAGCAGAGTCGGCTGGTGGTTGCCGCCAAGCAGGATTTTCGGATTGCGCAGAGTCAGCCCAGAGGTGATCGGGGCCAGGCGAATAAGCGGTTGGGGACAGTGCATCGATATGTCTCCGCCTCATTGAGTCCGCTGGGCAGCGGTGAGAGGCGACACCGAACCAGCGCTTTAGCGGAATTTCAAAGCCTCCGAAGAGTGCTTCTCAGGGCGCTGCAATCAACAGGTAACCCGGCGCCCCGCAAGTAGCTGTTTAAATCGGCGCATGGGTCGGCATCCTAGAGAAGCACGCGTAAAACTTCAAGGCAGCGACGCGCCCAACCACCACCCCAACCTTTGATTGGCCAAGTAGGTAAACCGCCGGCCAGACTCTTAATCAACCGGCGCTCGCTAGCGTCTCGACCCAACATTTGAGGCCTGGCAGCAAGGCGTTGCCGTTTCAGCCCGTAACAACCGCCCAGCAGATTGCTGACGGCAGGCGTGCAACCGATCAGGCGCAAGGCCCGTGGCAGAGCCTTGGCCGTGCTTTGTGCGAGCCTGGCATGCTTTCTGCCATTGCCTTGGGGCTGTAGTACGCGCCACGGGATGGGCGTTTTGGCTGCATGGACTGCCTTGAACTGCCCGATAAACCCTAGCGAGAGCACCAATGAACAACAATAAAACTCTGCTCGCCCTCTGCCTGGGCGCCGGCTTGTTGGCCTCTGGCAACACCCACGCCTTCTGGTTCGGCTCCTCTGGCTACACCCAAACCAAATACCCAGTGGTACTGGCCCACGGCATGCTCGGCTTCGACAGCATTCTGGGTGTCGACTACTGGTACGGCATCCCTGCCGCACTGCGCCGCGACGGCGCCAGTGTGTATGTCACCGAAGTCAGCCAACTGAACACCTCGGAAGCCCGCGGCGAAGAACTGCTGGAGCAGGTGGAAGAAATCGTCGCCATCAGCGGCAAGCCCAAGGTCAACCTGATCGGCCACAGCCATGGTGGTCCGACCATCCGCTACGTTGCGGCCGTCAAACCAAACCTGATTGCCTCGGCCACCAGCGTCGGTGCACCGCACAAGGGCTCGGCCACCGCCGACTTTATCCGTCAGGTGCCACCAGGCTCGGCTGGTGAAACCCTGCTGGCCGGCATCGTCAACGGCCTCGGCACGCTGATCAACTTCCTTTCCGGCAGCTCCAGCACCAGCCCGCAGAACGCTCTGGGTTCGCTGGAATCGCTCAACAGCCAGGGCGCGGCGCGCTTCAACGCCAAGTTCCCGCAGGGCATTCCCACCACCGCTTGCGGTGAAGGGGCCTACAGCGTGAATGGCGTGCGCTACTACTCCTGGAGCGGTACCAGCCCGGTGACCAACATCATCGACCCCAGCGACCTGCTGCTCGGCGCCACTGCCCTGACCTTCAAGGGTGAAGCCAACGACGGCCTGGTCGGCCGCTGCAGCTCACGCATGGGCAAAGTGATCCGCGATAACTACCGGATGAACCACCTTGATGAAGTCAACCAGACCCTCGGGCTGACCAGCCTGTTCGAAACCGACCCGGTCACGGTCTATCGCCAGCATGCCAACCGCCTGAAAAACGACGGTTTGTAATGAAATAACCAGGGGCTGCTTGCAGCCCCTGGTTCATCTGCGCAACACCCCGCTTGCCATTACCTGAAGACTGCCCGTGAAAAAACTTCTGTTGCTTTCCCCACTGCTGTTCGCCGGCGGCCTGGCTCTGGCGCTGTACCTGCAACCTACGGATATCGCCACGCCACTCAACGACAATCCCAGCGTCGCCACACAACCGCTGCAAACACCCAGCACTGCAGTTCAGGCCACTGCAAGCAAGGCCATTGAACCGCTCAAAAGCCTGCCCGCCTCCTTCAGTGGCACCAGCGTAGACGGCATTTTTCGTCTGGATGCCGACGGCAACCTGCTGATCAGCGAAGACATCCGGCGGATCTTCGATTACTTCCTCGCCGCCGTGGGCGAAGAACCGCTGCGCGCCAGCGTGGAGCGGCTGCGTGCCTATATCGCCGCACAACTGCCGGCCAATGCCCGCGAACAGGCGCTGGTTCTGCTCAATCAATACCTCGATTACAAACGCGAGCTGGTCCTGCTCGAACGTGACCTGCCGCAGATGGCCAATCTGGATGCTCTGCGCCAACGCGAGGCGGCGGTACAGGCCCTGCGCGCGCGGATCTTCGACAGTGAAACGCAACAGGTGTTTTTCGCCCGCGAAGAGGCCTATAACCAGTTCACCCTACAACGCCTGGCTATCCTGCACGACAGCCAGCTGGACGATGCCGGCAAGGCCGCCGCCGTCGACCAGCTGCGCAACAGTCTGCCCGCCGAGATGCAGGATGCCGTGTTGCCGCAACTGCAGAACGAGCTGCGTCAGCAGACCGCGCAACTGCAGGCGTCCGGCGCCAAACCGGAGCAAATCCGCCAACTGCGCCAGCAATTGGTCGGTGCTGAAGCCACCCAACGCCTCGAAGTGCTGGATCAACAGCGGCAGACCTGGAAGAAACGTATCGCCCAGTACCGCATCGACAAAGCCGCAATCGAAAACAACCCGGGCATGAGTGCCAGTGACAAGCGCGTGGCGATTACCCAGCTGGCCACGGAAAACTTCGATGAACGCGAACGCCTACGCCTGGAAGCCGCCGAGCAGCTGGCAACGCAGGAAAAGCCGCAATCCTGAAATGTCAAAAAGCCCACCGAAGTGGGCTTTTTGCTGACTGCACCGTGACTATGTCAGCCGGCGATGCGCTTATCCAGCGACAGCTTGCCAGCGCCTTCAATCAGGATCGCTACGCTGATCGCCAAGAGTGCCAGGGCAAACTCATAACCGTTGTTGCTCATAAAGAAGCCATTGGCCAGGTGCACCGTGACAATTGCCACCACCATGGTCACCGCCAGGACTGCCGCCGCCGGACGTGCCAGCAGGCCGATGATCAGGGCAATACCACCAAAGAACTCGGCACTACCGGCCATCAGCGCCAGCAGATAACCCGGTGCTAGGCCGATACTTTCCATCCACTGGCCAACGCCTTCCAGGCCGTAACCACCAAACCAGCCGAACAGCTTTTGTGCACCGTGAGCAGCAAAGGTGATGCCAGCGATGATGCGCAGGACGGTCAGGCCGTAGCCTGCTTGAGTTGCAACAACAGATTTGATCAGAGCGTTCATGTGCAGCAGTCCTTGTTGTGGGTAGTTGATGGCGTGAAGATTAAACCAATTAACCAATATTAAAAGCCGATAAAATCGCTATAAAATATCGAATAGATTAATAGATTAGCACTCTCAACCTGCGCGCTAAGGCTCCAACAGATAGCGCTCACGGTCATAAGCAAGGTAGTACTTATTCACGCTATTCACATAGCTGACCACGCCCATGCCCATCTGCTCCATCGCCACCCGCTCCACCTGAAAGAACCACTGATTGGGGTTCAGGCCACGCCGGCGCGCTTCCGCTCGCAAGCCCTGTACCCGTTGCGGGCCCAGGTTATAGCCGGCCAGGATAAAGGCCATGCGCTCACGCTCATTGAGCTGCGGACTGTTGAAGTAGTTGCGGCGAATCATCGCCAGGTACTTGGCGCTGGCCTGCACATTGTTGTCCAGCACGCTGATATTGCTTACGCCCACACTGCGCGCCGCCGCCGGGGTGATCTGCATCAGCCCCGTGGCGCCACTGGCACCGCGGGCCGCCGGATTGAGGGTGGATTCCTTGAAGGCCAGTGCGGCCAGTGCCAACCAATCAAAATCATGCTGAGTGGCGTAGCGCTGCAGGACTGGGCGGACTTTCTCCAGACGCTGACGCTCAGTGCGCCCAAGCGGGTAATGCACCTTGTACAGGCGCCGATACACCCGCTGGAACACGGCATCCAGATCTGCCGGGTCGTTATAGCCCTTGAGGAAGCGGTCGATGCTGGCGCCAAGCATCGGCGTATCACGCCGCACATACCAACGCATGTCGCCGTCCTTGGACAATTGCAGATGGCGATCCAGGCGCAGCTTGGGCATCACCTTGGCCCAGCGCTCGGCAATCGGCTGCTCGACGGCCGTCACACTGAAGATCCCGGCCTGGACCATCTCCAGCACATCTTCAACGGCCAGGGTCGGATCGACCCATTCAATGATGATCGGCGAACGCTTGCTGTCGATCAGCTTCTGATTGAGCAGCCGAATCGCCTCGCCGGCCACGCTACCAGCGGGCAGCGCCAGGCTGCGTCCGGAAAGTTGCTCAAGGCTCTGGTAACGCCGATTACCCTGGCGGGCAACGATGATCAGCGGCACATCCTGGCGAATTGCCGCACTGGCGCTGAGCCTGCTGCCACGCGGCATGTTAAGTAACTCACCAGGCGCGACCAGATCGCCTTCACCGCGCTGCAGAGCGGCCAGCAACTGATCCTTGGCCCGTGGAATCAGTTTCAGTTTGAGGTTGCGTCCATCGCGCGCGTTGCGATTGAGGTACTGCTCGAAGGCCCGTAGGCGGTGGTATTCGACGCCAATACTCTGGCCTTTGACTTCGCCCGAGCTGTTACGGCTCTGATTGACCAGCACACGCAACTCGCCGCTGCTGCGAATGCTTGCCAGGTCACGGGCGGCCTTGGGTTGCTCGACTTCCAGCGGGCCAGCCACACGCGCCACCGCTGTGCAGGACAGCAGCAATAGGCAGCAGGTGAGCAGCACTCGCAGCATCAAGGCTCCAGGACAAAAATGGCCGACAGATCAATCCAGCAGACCCGGACAAACCTGCCGGGCGGCATACCACTGGCCGCTCGCGCGGGGCGCGGAGGTTCGCACAGCCCGCCCGGGGACGCCAGCCAGTTATCACACACAACATCACCTATACGATCTAACTATATGTATTAGTTAGCTTTTTAAATCGACAAAAAAGCTCTGCTATGCTGCCCGGTCAATTCAGCAGGTAGCACCATGCAACTCATCGACATCGGCGTCAATCTGACCCATCCAAGCTTTGCCGAACAACGCGAAGCACTCCTCACCCGTGCCTATGCGGCAGGTGTGCAGCAGATGCTGCTGACCGGCACCAGCCTCGACGAAAGCCGTCATGCCCTGGCGCTGTGCCGGCAGTTGGATGACGGCGGCACACATTTGTTCAGTACTGCCGGCATCCACCCTCACGACGCCAGCAGCTGGAACAGTGACAGCTATGCCGAACTCAAGGCCCTGCTGGGTGACGCCCGAGTCCGCGCCGTGGGTGAATGTGGCCTGGACTTCAACCGTGACTTTTCCCCCAGACCACAGCAGGAACAAGTACTGGAACAGCAACTGGCCTTGGCCGTTGAGTTGCAGCTACCGGTGTTCCTGCATGAGCGCGATGCCGACGAGCGCCTGCTGGCAATCCTGCGCCATTACCGGGATCAGCTGCCAGCTGCCGTGGTGCACTGTTTTACCGGGGAGAAACGTGCGCTGTTCAGCTACCTGGATCTGGACCTGCATATCGGCATCACCGGCTGGATCTGCGATGAGCGGCGCGGCAGTCACCTGCATCCGCTGGTCAGGGAAATTCCACGCGGCCGCCTGATGCTGGAAAGTGATGCGCCCTTCCTGCTGCCACGCAGCCTGCGGCCGAAACCGAAGAACGGCCGCAACGAGCCGGCCTTTCTCCTGGAAGTGCTGCGCGAGGTGGCCCTGCACCGTGGGGAAACCGAGCAAATACTGGCAGCCCATACCAGCGCTGCGGCCCAGGCCTTCTTCAACCTGCCACACCTGGAGAGTGCGGCGTCACTCACCTGACTCAGTGCCCATTGATAAGGATCAATGGCCAGGGGTTGGCGTTGCTGGATACTGCTGGCACTTTGCCTAAGGGTTTGCCGCTTTGCGCCTAAACCCAAAGAGTTTCGCGCCGATAACAGGTTTATCGACACACCTCGATAAGCCCAAGCCAACCTGCAATGGCCACTAACCTCCACAAGGAAGAGATGTGCATGAGTCACTGGATTAGCGATCTTTCCCTGAAGTACAAATTCTGGGCCGTCAACGCCGTAGCCTTCTTCACCACCCTGCTGCTGGTGTTGTATGCCCTCCATCTGGAACATCAAACGCACCTGGACGCAGCCAAACAGGCTGCCCAGCAGCAAGCCCGCCTGCTCAGCCAATGGCCGGCAGAGCAGGCCTTGCCCGGTGGCGACAACCTGCTGAGTTTTGCCAACGGGCAGACCCCACGCCTGCCGGATAACCAGGGCAGCGTCTTGGCCAATGCCCGTGGCTGGGTCGAGCTCAATGGCAGCGGCGGACTGATCGGCGCAGAGGTGATCACCCGCCAGGATGGTCAGCGCCTGGCCGTCACCGCCCAGGCGCCCAGTCAGATGGACGTATTCTTTGAGCGTGCACCCAGCTATGCGCTGGTGGTCGCCCTGTTGATGCTGCTACTTCTGGCCGCCTCGCAGTTGCTGATCCGCTTCCTGCTAAGCCACCTCAACACCCTCAAGGACGTGATGCTGCAGGTGGAGAAAAGCGGCGACCTGAGCGCTCGCGTGCCCCTCGACAGCCGCGATGAAGTGGGCCAGATGGCCAGCGCCTTCAATGCCATGCAGGCCGGTTACCAGCGTATCGTCAGCATCGTCGCGCAATCGGCCGCGCAGCTGGATGAAGGTGCCGAGCGCATGGCCAGCAGCATGCGTGAGGTTCGTGAGGGCATGCTCGATCAGCAGAGTGAAACCGAACAAGCGGCCACCGCGATCAACGAGATGTCCGCCACGGTGCACCATATTGCCGAACACACTGCCGATACCCGCGACCAGTCGAAGAACGCCGAACAACTGGCTCGCAGCGGCCAGCAAGTGGTCAACCGCGTAGCGCTGTCGATTTCCGGACTGTCCAGTGGCGTGCAGCAGACCGCGCAGATGATCGAACAACTGGCCGCCGACAGCCAGAAAATCGGTGGCGTGGTCAGCGAGATTCACGGGATTGCCGAACAGACCAACCTGCTCGCCCTCAACGCGGCGATTGAAGCCGCCCGCGCCGGTGAAATGGGCCGAGGTTTTGCCGTAGTGGCTGACGAAGTGCGCAACCTGGCCAAGCGCGTACAGGACTCAACCGACCTCATCACCCAGATGATCAACACCCTGCAAAGTGGCACCCGTGACGCGGTGGACTTTATGCAGGACAGTTCGATCAAGGCGGACGAATGCGTCAAGCAGGCCGATGAAGCCGGTCAGGCGCTGGTCGCCATCACCGAATCCGTGGCGCATATGCGCGAAAGCAACACCCAGATTGCCGTAGCGGCCGAACAGCAAAGCCAAGTGGCTGAAGAAATGAATCGCGCCGTGATCCGCATCCGCGATGTCACCGAGCAGACCGTCGGGCAAACCGGCGAATCGGCGCTGACCAGCGCCAACCTGGCCAGCCTGGCCGGCGAACTGAACAAGGCCATCCGCCAGCTCAAGCTTTAGCGGGCCAAACGGTTATGCCGTTGCCCAGGGCAACGGCAGCAACCAGCGTTTAACCAAACACGGCTACCGTCTGCCGACTGATGGCCAGCAGCTCACCGCTGGCTGTCCACATCGCCGCGGCCACATGACCGTAGCCATCACGCGCATGCTCAATGTGCGCGCGATACAGGCACCAGTCCTGCGTCGTCAGTGCAGTCATGGGCTGGACGAACTCGATGGTCCAGGTCAGCGTGCTGCCCGGTGCCGGCGCATTCAGGTGCGGCAATACGGCGGGCGGCCAGGCATCGACCAGGGCCAGTAGATGGGCCTCATTGACCGCTTCGACCGTATCCTGATCACGCAAACGCACCCAACCGCCCATGTCCCGCGATGGATTGCCGCTGAACGGCATGCCACCGAAGGCCCAGCGCATGGCCAGGTAACGGGTGAACTCAGGGGTGACATTGGGGATATACGGCAATTCCTGGCAGGCTTCCACCGCCGTGGCCTGTGGGGCTGGCTCGGCCGCAACCGCGATGCGCGACTCACGCCCGGCACCGAAACTGCCCTGGACGATGGTCACCACCTGGCCATCCTGCACTGCACGGCCAAGCACCTGACTGACCGCCTTGCCCTCACGCAGCACTTCCACCTCAAAGCGCACCGGCACATCCGGCGCCGCCGGGCCCACAAACGTGATGGCCAGGGAACGCGGCGGTCGCCCACTCGGCACCTGGGCACGCATCGCTTCATACACCAGTGCAGCCACCAGCCCACCAAAACTGGCGCGGCCCTGCCCCCACTGCGCCGGGATCGACACGGCCTGCGGATTGTCACGCACAGCCTGAAGCAATTCAGAAAAACCCATAACCACCTCACACACCCAAGATGTCGGTGATCTTAGGGCAAAGCCTGCGGCCAATGGAACGACATTTCCGCCAAACTAACGACCTTTCTGCCAGATCATCTCGAAGAAGACACAAACTCCATGGCCAGAACCTGCAAGGCCTGGTCAGCCTGCTGTTCTGCCTGCTGCATGGCCGCCCGCCAAGCGGGCACACAGGGCTGCAGATCGCTCTCGGCCTCAGCCCGCAACAGCCACTGCCAGTGATCATGCCAATCACCCAAGGCCGACTGCGCCTGCTTGAGTGCAGCGGCAGACGACCCAGGCAGGCCGCTTAACTGCGGATACGCCTCGGTGGCGTAGCGCAGCCGCTTGACCAACAAACGCAGACGGTGACGGTCATGGGCAGGATCCAGCAGGGCCTGGCTCAGCCGCTGACGGTCCTTGCGCAGGCGCTTGCTGATCAGCTTCTGCAGAGCGCGCGGCTGCCCGCTGCCGGCATCTTCCCGCCACTGCTGCGGCCAGCGGTCAAGAGCGCTGAGCAACTGTTGCAGCGCCGCACTGTCCAGCAGTTGCGCATAGCCCTGCTGCAATAAGGGCTGACGGGCCTGGGCGACACTGCCAAGCCCTTGCTGGCGAAAATGGCCCTGCAGCACCTCAAGGTCACGCAGCGGACCACTCAAGCGGCCCAGTTCTGCCGCTCGCTGCTGCAGGTCGGCACAGGCAGGAATCGCGGTGAGCGGCCTTAACAGGCTGCGCAGCTGGCGCAAAGCAATCCGCAGATCATGCAGGGCCTCATCATCAGTACCTGCCAGCAAGCGCTCACGGCAGGCAAACAGACGCACCTGAATGCGCAGCACATGCCCTTGGATCTTTTCGCTCAAGCCATGCATCACATCACTCCTGTGAAATTGCCCCTCAGCTTATGCGCAACCCCAGCGCCTACAAGTGGCCAATGGTCGCGTGTATTGCCGCAGCAGACACGCGACCACCAAACAAGTCGGCACTAGGGCTCCAGACGGGTAAAACGCCAAGGCAGGGCCTTGCGCAGCACATTCAGGTGCATACGCAACTGAGCCGGGACCAGCGCCTGCCCGGCATAACGCTGCGCCTCGAACGCGGCGGCAAACGCAGCAATTGCCTGGGCCTGCTCAGGTAACTGCTGCGCAGCCCGCGCGGCATAATCGCGCGGCCCTTCGCCGGGCTTGCGCGGCACACCATGACGCGCCAGCAAGGTTTCGAAACGACGGAACAGCCGTTGCTGCACATCGCGCTCGCGCTGCCAGGGTTTGAACAGCCACAGCGCCAGCAAACCCAGCAATAGGCCACCGCCACCCACCAGGCCGAGCACCAGCGACTGAGCATCCACCCGGCCCAGCCAGCGTTGGAGAAACTCCAGCTGCTGCTGGCTCTGATAGCCCAGCACCCAACGCTGCCAGCCGTAGTTGAGGTTGTCCCAAGCCAGGCGCAGCTCATTCAGCCAACTGAGGTTGCGATAACGCAGCGGCGAAAAAGGCGAGTCCTCAAGAAAGCTCTGCTCCCCGGCCAGGGCTTCTTCCAGCCCCATTTCCACCCGTTCGGGAGCCACCTGGAAAGTCGGATCAACGCTGACCCAGCCTTGCCCCGCTTGCCAGTATTCGACCCAGGCATGGGCATCGAACTGGCGCACCTGCACATAGTTGCCCGCGGGGTTGTACTCGCCGCCCTGATAACCGGCCACCACCCGCGCCGGGATACCAGCGGCACGCAGCACATAGGTCATGGCCCCGGCATAGTGGGCGCAAAAGCCGCTACGGGTCTCGAACAGAAAATCATCGATATTGTTCACCCCTAAGGTTGGCGGGGTCAGGGTGTAGGCAAAGGGTTCACGATTGAAGTGGCGAAGCAGCGCCTGCACCAGCTGTTCGGGTTGTGCATGTTCACGTTTGAGCTGAGCGGCCCAGGCACGGCTGCGTGGTTCGCCCTGATCCGGCAGCTGCAGGGCGCGGCGCAAGGTCTCCGGAGCCGGCTGCAACTCACGCTGCGCCTGCGGCCAGGAGGTGACCTGATAGATCAAAGAGCGATCCACTGGCAAACGGCGTTGCAGGCGAAAATCACTCATCTGCCGGGTCTGCTCCAGCGAGGTTTGCGCCACATCCAGGGCAAACAACCAACGCTGTGAACTGGGCTGCATGACGATGCTGTAGCTCAGCGCCTCACCTTGCTTGAGCCACTGCGCGCCCGGAGCGAACTCGGCGTAGTCGGACTGTGACCAGCGCCGCCCATCGAAACGGTCCAGAGTCAACGCACGCCAATACAGCTCACTGCGCGGCGGCGTTTGCCCCTTGAAACTGGCGCGAAAGGCCAGCGCTGCAGAGCGACTCAAATCGGCGATATCCGCCGGGGCCATGCTGTCCGACAGCCCAGTCGTGGCCTTGTCATTCGGCACCGGCAAGGACCACAGCGGCCCCATGCGCGGAAAGAACACAAACAGCAGCAACATCACCGGTAGCGCCTGCAGGAGCATCCCACCGGCCAGGCGCGCGGTCGGCCAGGGTTGCTCGGCCAGGCTGCTCTGCTGCAGCCCGATCAGCGCGGCCAACAATGCCGTCACCGGCAACAGGCTGTAAAAAGCCATCAGCATGCTGTCATCGAAGAGGTAGGCGGTGACCACCACAAAGAAGCCCAGAAACACCAGCACCAACGCATCACGCCGCGTACGCATCTCCAGCAGTTTCAGCACAAACGCTGCCACCAGCAGCACCACCCCAGCATCCAGACCGATCAGGCTGCCACGGGAAAGAAACACCCCAAGGGCTGCAGCCAGCATCAAAGCGCCCTTGGCCCAGGCATTCGGGTAGCGCGCACGCATGCGGAAAATCTGGATGCGCCAGGCGGCGCTGCCCAGCCACAGACCGATAATCCACAGCGGTAAATGCGTCAGATGGGGAATGATCACCAGCACCTGCGCCACCAACAGCCAGGTCAGGCTGATGCGTGGAATCGCGGTAAGCCGGCTCATGGCGCACGCCCGAACAGCGCCAGGGCGCGCAGGCAGGCATCGCGGTGCAACTCACCACTGTCAGCGCCCAATACCTGCCCCGGCAGGCTCAGGGCAAACGGCTGCTGCCGCTCGGATAACTGCAATACCCAGTGGCAGAGCAACGACAGGCGCGTTTCCACATCACCGGCCAAAGCGTCGAAATCCAGGTACAGATCACGCCCGCTGATCGAGGCAAAATCCTTGACCAGCAGGCCTTGGCCTCGGGAATAGGCCTTCCAGTGCAAGCGGCGTTTGGAGTCGCCCGGCTGATAGGTCTTCAGTCCCTGATAGTCATCTACACCCTGACCATGGGGCCGGCTGCCCTCCTCGTCCTGATCCTCACTGGCACCGGCGGACAGCGGCAAATCACCCGGCAAAGGCCGTGGGTAGACCAGCACCTGCTGATCCAGATCGACCCAGCTCCAGGCCACCAGAATCCCCAGCGGAAAACGGCTCTCGACTCGCAGACGACCAGGGCGTAGCCAGCCGCGCTGCAGCGCCGGCAGGTTTAGCTGAGATTCGCTCACACCCTGCGCCGGCACATCCAGCGTCTGTAAATCGGCCGGTGGCCAGCCCAGACTGACGGCCTGATGGGGTCGCTGGCTGCTTTCCAGACGCACACGAAAACTGGCGGGCTCACCGACAAATACCGCCGGCGCAGTACCGGCCTTGAGGATCAGCCCAGCCAGGTTGCGGTAGGTGTGCAGGATGGCCACGATAAACACCGAGGCCAGGAGGAAGGTCAGGCCATAGGCCAGGCTGTTCTGGTAGTTGATCGCTGCCAGCAGCATCAACAGCAGCGCCAGCATAAAAGCCGCACCGACCCGACTGGGGATGATAAAAATTCGCCGCTGATTCAGCCGCACGCTGGCCGCAGCCGGAATCCGCCGCGCCAGCCAGCGGTTCCAGCGTGGTCTGAGCTGGGCGATCAAAGCGCCGGCACCTCACGCAGCAACCATTGCACCAGACTACCGGCACCATGCCCGGCCGGGTCGGCGCGTTCACGCAGGCGATGGCCAACCACTGAGGGCAGTACGGCCTGCACATCTTCCGGAATCACATAATCACGCCCGGCGAGGAAGGCCCAGGCACGCGCCGCCGCCAACAACGCCAGACTGGCCCGTGGTGACAAGCCCCAGGCGAACTGCGGCTGGGTACGGGTGGCATCGACCAGGCGCAGCACGTAGTCGATAAGGGCATCGCTGGCCCGCACCTTAGGAATTTCTGCCTGCACCAGCGCCAGTTCGCGGTGATCCAACAACGCGGATAGGGTCGGCAACAGCGAACGCCGCGAGTCACCAAGCAGCAGGGATTTTTCCGCTGCCTTGCCGGGATAGCCCAAGGACAGGCGCATCAGAAAACGGTCAAGCTGCGACTCGGGCAAGGCAAAGGTACCGCCCTGGCTCACCGGGTTCTGCGTGGCAATCACGAAGAAGGGTTCGGGCAGTGGCCGTGTCGCGCCCTCGATGGTCACCTGGCCCTCCTCCATGGCTTCGAGCAGCGCACTCTGGCTTTTCGGCGTGGCACGGTTGATCTCATCGGCCAGCACCAACTCGGCAAAGATCGGCCCCGGATGGAAGATGAACTGCCCGGTGTCCTTGTCGAACACCGAGGTGCCGAGGATGTCGCCGGGCAGCAGGTCGGAGGTGAACTGGATACGCTGAAAACTCAGGCCCAATACCTTGGCCAGGGCGTGGCTGAGGGTGGTTTTCCCCATGCCAGGCAAGTCCTCGATCAGCAGGTGACCACGCGCCAACAGGCAGGTCATTGCCAGTCGAACCTGCGCCTCCTTGCCCAGAACCACCTGATTGATCGAGTCCAGGCAGGCATCTAATTTCGTGCGCATCGCTCACTCCTTATGCAAGTGGATCGATGCTACTGGGCCGAGATGGGGTCGGCAAAGAGCAAAGTTACCTTTGCTCACGAATCTGTGCCGATAACCTGCACTTTCACACCGAGGACGATTATTTTCGCCTTTGCTTGAAGCGCTGGCGTCCGAACACCTCAGCTCGGGCGCTGCATCTCGAAGGTGTCGCGGGTGCGGGTATAAGCCATGCCACCCAGACGCCCGACCAGATCATGTTTGTGAGCATCGATACGGCCCCGTTCGTCCAGCACCGCATCATCGATATGCGCCAACAGCACTTCGGCGAAGATCAGATGGCAGTTGGGCTTATCTGCCGGGTAAGCCTGAATCTGTGCCACCCGGCACTCAAAGGCCACCGCCGCACCGGCCACCCGAGGCGGTGCGACTCGCTGCGAAGGCTGGCTGGCGATACTGCACTGCTCGAACTCGCTGATGCCATAAGGCAGCACCGCCGCGCTGGCATTCATCGCCTCGGCCTGAGCAAAGGACACAAGCTGAATCACCAACTCGCCGTTGGCCTGCACATTCAACAGGGTGTCTTTCAGGCCACCATCGGCGCGGTGATTGACGTTGACCATCAGCGTCGGTGGATCATCACTGATCACCTGAAAGAAGCTGAACGGCGCCAGGTTGCTGATGCCCTCAGCCGATTGCGTGGAAACCCAGGCAATCGGCCGCGGGGTAATGGTCGACGCCAACCAGCGGTAGCGTTCAAGCGGCGCGAGGGCCTTGAAATCCAGTTGCATCAGCGACCTGCTCGCGACTCACGGATATAGAAACGGGCGCGCTCGGACTTCGCCGTACAGCCCTTGTAAGCCTCGAACTGCTGCTGGGTTTTCGCCGCGGTGAGCAGCGACAGTGCCTTGGAGTAACTCACCGTACCGGCGAAACCCTCGGCCTTGGCCAGGTCCAGCTCGCGCCAGGCGGCGTCCAGCTGATTGGCGCAGCTGTTGCGATAAGCCGTTTTCCCCGCACAACCGCTCAGCACCAACAGCAGCATGGGCAACACGATCCACAGTTTCATCAGGTAACTCCTGCAAATAGACAGACGATTGACTCGGCAGCACAACGCATCGCCGTCAATGATTGCGATGCATCAATACAGCCACTAAGACGCGCAGAACAGGCAAAAGTGCCAACCCCTTGCAACCGCTCTAGCCAGCCACAGCGGGTAAACTGATCGCGCTGGATACTAGCAAATCGCGCCTTGGCGGCGTGCGACACGGCGCGTATGTTCGCCAGATAAATAGTGATGGGGGACATCAGGATGAGTAAGCGCATTGCGCTGGTATTGGGCTCCGGTGGTGCGCGCGGTTATGCACACATCGGCGTAATCGAGGAGCTGGAAGCCCGTGGCTATGAAATCGCCTGCATTGCCGGCTGCTCCATGGGCGCGGTAGTCGGCGGCATCTACGCCGCCGGCAAACTCAATGAATACCGCGAATGGACGCAGAGCCTGGATTATCTGGATGTGCTGCGCCTGCTCGATGTGAGCTTTCGCCTGGGCGCGATTCGCGGTGAAAAAGTCTTCGGCAAGATTCGCGAAATAGTCGGCGAGATCAACATCGAAGAACTGCAGATTCCTTTCACCGCCGTGGCCACCGACCTGACCAACCAGCAGGAAATCTGGTTCCAGGAAGGCTGCCTGCACCAGGCCATGCGCGCTTCCGCAGCGATTCCAAGCCTGTTCACCCCGGTGGTGCAAGGCAAGCGCATGCTGGTCGATGGCGGCCTGCTCAACCCCCTGCCCATCGTTCCGGTGGTCTCCAGCCACTGCGATCTGATCATCGCGGTCAACCTCAACTCGACCAACCAGCAGCACTACGAGCTGCCGGTGATCGAGCGCGCGCCCGCGCTCAAGGGCCGCTTCGACCTGCTGATGAGCTCCCTCGGCTCTCGCCTGCCCTCGTTCAAACGCAAACAGGGCGAGGACGACGAACTGCTTCTGCTGGAAGACCAGAGCCATGCCGTGCTGCCTGAAGCCATCAACCCCTGGCAGCAGAACGTCCGTGGCAACTTGGATAAACCCGCTGCGCCAAAATCCGCCAGCGGCTCACGGGTCGCCGACCTCAGCGGCCCGGCCTCGCTGCTGGAGCTGATAAACCAGAGTTTCGAGGTCATGCAGACCTCACTGGCGCAATACAAGATCGCCGGCTACCCGCCAGACATTCTGATCAATGTGCCCAAGCGGGTGTGCCGCTTCTTCGAGTTCTACAAGGCGCCAGAGCTGATCATGCTTGGCCGGCAGATCGCCAGCGATACCCTCGATAAGTACGAGCGTGGCGACCGTTAAGCTTCACGCAGGCGATAGCCAACCCCGGCCTCGGTGACGATAAAGCGCGGCGCGGTGGGGTCGTCGCCGAGCTTCTGCCGCAGGTGGCCGACCACTACGCGCAGGTAGTGGCTGTCTTCGCCGTGGGTCGGGCCCCAGATGTCCTTGAGCAGTTGCTGCTGGGTCACCACCCGGCCGATATGCTTGGCCAGTTGCGCCAGCACGGCATATTCCTTGCGGGTCAGGCTGACTTCCACACCATCCAGGCTGACCCGGCGGTAGGCGAAATCCACCAGCAGCGGACCGCTGCTGACCGCCGCGCTGGCCTGCTCCACACCGCCGGACAAGCGCAGCAGCACGCGCACGCGGGCGAGGAATTCCTGAATACCAAAGGGTTTGGTCACGTAGTCATTGGCGCCGCCATCCAGCGCCAGAACCTTTTCACCCTCGCTGGCGCGCACCGACAGCACCAATACCGGCACCTGCGACCAGGCGCGCAGCTCGCGCAGTACCTGCTGGCCGTCCATATCCGGCAGACCGAGGTCGAGCACCACCAGGTCCGGCTTGCTCAGCGCAGCCTGGGCCAGGCCTTCCTGGCCCGTAGCGCCTTCCAGCACCTTGTAGCCCTGGGCCGTAAGGCTGATGCGCAGGAATTTGCGAATTTGCGCTTCGTCATCGATAACCAGAATGGTCGCGGGGTTTTGGCTCATTGGCTATCCATCACTGTTCTTCTTCCATTTGCGGCTGGGTGTGCAACGGCAAGTGCAGGGTCAGGCTTGCGCCCTGGCCATCCAGCCCTTCCCCCACTGTCACCCGGCCGCCATGGGCGCCGAGCATGCCCTGGCAGATCGCCAGGCCTAGGCCAGTGCCCTGCCCGCCGCGATCACCCCGGGCAGCGGTGTAGAACATATCGAAAATCTTCGTGCGCTCATGCTCAGGAATACCCGGCCCCTGGTCACTGACACTAAAGCGCAGTTCCGTGGCATCCGCTGCAACAGCCACCGCCAGCCGCCCTTGCGCCGGAGAGAAGCGTGCGGCGTTCTCCAGCACATTGACCAGCGCCTGCTCGATCAGCGCCGCATGCACATAGAGCAGTGGCAACTGCTGCGGCACCTGCAATTGCACCTGCAGCGGCGCCAGCACGGGACGCAGGCGCTGCAATGCGCTGGCAACAATGTCTGCCGGCGCGACCCAATCACGCGCCAGTTTCAAGCCACCGTGCCCCAGGCGGGTCATGTCCAGCAGGTTCTGGATATAGCGATCAAGGCGCTCGGCTTCATCGCGGGTGCCTTCCAACAACTCGCGGCGGTCAGCCAGGGGAATCTGCTCACCCAGCGCCAACAGGCTGTCGATCGAGCCGCGCATGGCGGTCAGTGGCGTGCGCAGGTCATGGGACACCGAGGCCAGCAGCGCGCTGCGCAACTCCTCGGTTTGACCGTGCAGGCGTGCGGCCTCCAGGTCTTCGGCCAACTGCGCGCGCTCCAGCGCCTGGGCCAGGGGCTGGCCCAGCGCTGTGAGCAGCCGCCGTCGTTCAGCCGGCAAGGCCCTGCCATCCTTAGGGCTGATACCGAGCAGCAACAACGGCCCGTCTTCACCGGATAGCGGCAACCACCACCAACGCCCATCCGGCAAGGTGCCGGTGCCCAGCCCGGCCGGTTGATCGTGTTGCCACGACCAGTCCGCCGCCGCCCGTTCCTGGTCAGTGAGCAGGCGCTGTACGCCCGCCTCGACTCTCCACAGGCCATCCTGGCTACGCGACAACAGGCCAATTTCCACGTCCTGCCAGAGTTCCAGTTGCTGCGTCGCAGCGGCCAATACCGCCTGCCGGTCAGTGGCGGCGGTGAGTTTGCGTGACAATTCCAGCAGCGCACTGGTCTCACGCTGCGCCTCACGCAAGGCTTGCAACTGCCGACGCTGACGGCTGGCCAGGTTACCGGTGAGGCCAGCCATCAGCAGAAAGAACAGCAGGGTCAGCACGTCCTGCTGACGGTCAATGGTCAGGGTCAAGGTTGGCGGGATAAACAGAAAGTTGTACGCCAGAAACGAAAGCCCGGCGCAGGCCATGGCCGGTCCAAAGCTGCTGCGTACGGCCACCATCAGCACCGCTGCGAGCATGATCAGCGAGATGTTTGGCAGTTCCAGCACGCGGGACAGACCCAACGCCACAACGGACGCCAACACAGTTGCCAGCAACGCCAGCAGGTAATGACGCCAGACCAGCGGTTGCCGCGCCCGCGACAATGCCGGCGCATGACTCACCTGAGTGTCCAGCACGCTGATTTCCAGGCCCTTTCCCAGTTGCAGCAAACGCTCGGCCAGGCCACGGCCCAGGCGCCAGATACGCCTCAAGCGTTGCCGACTGCGGCCCACCAGAATCAGGCTGGCGCGGCGTTCACGGGCATGCTCGATCAGGGTTTTCGCCACCTCGCTGCCGCGCAGGCTGACCACCTCGCCGCCCAGGCGTTCGGCCAGCTGCTGCGCGCCCTGCAGGTAACTCAGGCGGGTTTCATCGCGCTCACCGCCGGTATCCACATAGACCACCGACCAGGGCAGATGACGCCGTTCGGCCACCCGACAGGCATGCCGGACCAGGCGTTCGGCCTGCTCATCGCCATCGATACCGACCAGCAAGCGGCCACGCACTGCCGGTGCCTGCTGGCCTTGCTGGCGGTAACGTTGACTCAGGTCGGCATCGACCCGCGCCGCGGCAGTCTGCATCGCCAACTCACGCAGGGCGGTGAGGTTGGTCTGGCTGAAAAACGCATCGATAGCCGCACGTGCCTGCTCCGGCACATACACCTTGCCCTCGCGCAGGCGCTCCAGCAGCTCACGCGGCGGCAGGTCGATCAGCAGAATCTCGTCGGCTTCCTGCAGCACCCAGTCCGGCAGGGTTTCGCGCACCTGCACCCCTGTGATATCGCGCACCTGATCATTCAGTGCTTCGAGGTGCTGCACGTTGACCGTGGTGTAAACATCGATGCCGGCATCCAGCAGTTCCTGTACATCCTGCCAGCGTTTGCTGTGACGGCTGCCGGGAGCATTGCTGTGCGCCAGCTCATCGACCAGCAGCAGCTTTGGCGGCTTGGCCAGAATGCCGTCGAGGTCCATCTCGCTCAGCGTCACGCCACGGTATACCAACTGCTGCTGCGGCTGTTGTGGCAAGCCGGTAAGCATGGCCTCGGTTTCCGCACGGCCGTGGGTCTCGACCACACCCACGCGCAGGTCGACGCCCTGGCGCAATTGCGCCTGCGCCGCCTGCAACATGGCGTAGGTCTTACCTACGCCGGGCGCCGCTCCGAGAAAGACCTTTAGCCGGCCGCGCCCTTCTCGCGGCATTTCATCGAGCAGGGCATCGGCGCGTACGGCATCACTCATGCAGGTTACTCAGCTTGTGCGGGAGGCGAATTGTCGGCCAGCGCCAGGTTCAGCGCCAGCACATTGACCACCGGCGGCCCCACCAGCGGGCTTTGCACATGCTGCTGGATCAGCCGTTCCAGACGGCTGGCCGGAATTCCCCGCACGGCGGCAATCCGCGCGACCTGATAACGGGCAGCCTCGGCTGACAGATGCGGATCAAGACCGCTGCCGGAGGTGGTCACCAGTTGCATGGGCACTGCACCTTGCCCTTCAGCCTGCAAGCGCTGGGCATCTGCGGCGATACGCTCGGCCAATGCCGGGTTGCTCGGTGCCAGGTTGCTCGCACCACTGGCCACGGTGGCGTAACCACCGGCAGACGGACGCGGCTGAAACCATTGCGAACCCTCGAAGGGTTGCGCCAATAACGCACTGCCGAGTACGTCGCCTTGCTGATTGTGCAGCAGGCTGCCATTGGCCTGTGCCGGGAACGCCAGCTGCGCCACGCCGGTGACGGTCAGCGGATAAACCACGCCGGTGACCAGGGTCATAAACGCCAGCAGGCTAATGGCTGGGCGGATCTGCTTAAACATGATGATTCTCCAGTTTGTGGGGTGGATGGTCACCCCACGGTTGCTTAAACAAGGCCGACGGCCACCAACAGCAGATCAATCAGCTTGATCCCGACAAAGGGCGCCACCAGGCCGCCCAGGCCGTAGATCAACAGGTTGCGGCGCAGCAGGCTGGCAGCATCGGCGGCCTGCACACGCACCCCACGCAGGGCCAGCGGAATCAACGCGACGATGATCAGCGCGTTGAACACAATCGCCGAAAGAATCGCGCTCTGCGGGCTGTGCAGCTGCATCAGGTTGAGCGCGCCAAGCTGCGGGTAGATGCCGGTAAACAGCGCCGGGAGGATGGCGAAGTACTTGGCCACATCGTTGGCCACCGAGAAGGTGGTCAGCGCGCCGCGGGTCACCAGCAACTCCTTGCCCACCTGCACCACGTCGAGCAGCTTGGTCGGGTCACTGTCGAGGTCAACCAGGTTGGCCGCCTCACGCGCCGCCTGAGTACCATCGTTCATCGCCAGGCCAACGTCAGCCTGGGCCAGCGCCGGTGCGTCGTTGGCACCGTCGCCGCACATCGCGACCATCTTGCCTTCGGCCTGCTCGCTGCGAATGCGCTGCAGCTTCTTCTCCGGCGTGGCCTCGGCAATCAGGTCATCGACGCCCGCTTCGGCGGCGATGGCAGCAGCAGTCAACGGGTTGTCGCCGGTCACCATCACGGTACGGATGCCCATGGCGCGCAGCTCGGCGAAACGCTCACGAATACCTGGCTTGACCACGTCTTTGAGGTGAATGGCGCCGAGCAACTGACCATCACCGGCCACCAGCAAGGGCGTGCCGCCACTCTGGGCGATCTTCTCGATTTCACGGGCCAATACCGGCGGCACGTCGCTGCGCTCGATGCCCAGATAAAGCAGCACCGCATCCACCGCGCCCTTGCGGTAGCTATGACCGTTGTAGTCGGCACCAGAGAGGCGCGTCTCGGCACTGAAGGCAATCGACTTGATCGCACTGCGCTCAGGCTCGGCCAGGGTGCTCAGAGCACGCAGGTATTCGACAATCGATTTGCCTTCGGCGGTGTCGTCCGCCAGCGAAGCCAGTAACGCGGCATCACTGAGCTGCTTGCCGGATACCCCTGGCGCTTTGTAGAGCGCACTGCAACGGCGGTTACCGAAGGTGATGGTGCCGGTCTTGTCGAGCAACAGTACGTGCACGTCCCCCGCCGCTTCCACTGCACGGCCAGACTTGGCAATCACGTTCAGGCGCACCAGGCGGTCCATGCCGGCGATGCCGATGGCCGAGAGGAGCCCGCCGATGGTGGTGGGAATCAACGTCACCAGCAGCGCCACCAGGTACACCAGCGGCAGGTCGCCATCAGCGAAACGAGCGAACGGCTGCAGCGTCGCCACCACCAGCAGGAAAATCAGGGTCAGGCCGATCAGCAGAATATCCAGCGCCACTTCGTTAGGCGTCTTCTGCCGCTTGGCGCCTTCAACCAGGGCGATCATCCGGTCCAGGGTGGACTCGCCAGGATTACTGGTGATCTTGACCAGCAACCAGTCGGAGACCACCCGGGTATTGCCAGTGACGGCCGAACGGTCGCCGCCGGACTCACGGATCACCGGCGCGGATTCGCCGGTAATCGCCGCTTCGTTGACCGCCGCAATCCCTTCGATCACTTCACCGTCGCCGGGGATCAGCTCGCCGGACTCGACCCGCACGATATCCCCACGACGCAGGCTGCTGGCTGCCACGGTCTCGAACTGCTGCCCCTTCTGCCGGCGGGCATTGAGCCCCTGGCTACCGGCCTTGAGGCTGTCGGCACGGGCCTTGCCACGACCCTCGGCGAGGGCCTCTGCAAAGTTGGCAAACAGCACGGTAAACCACAGCCACAAAGCAATCTGCACGGCCAGGCCGGTGGAGACCTGAGGGTTGGGGATAAAGCACAGCACGGTGGTCACCACGGCGGTCAGCTCGACCACCAGCATCACTGGTGAGCGCAGCAGCTGGCGTGGATCAAGCTTGACGAAAGCCTGGCGCAGCGCCGGCTTCCACAATGCAGCGAGCGAGGTTTTCGGGTGTTGCTGGGCGCTGTTCAGCGCCGGTTCAATACGGGCATTCATCATGGTTCTCCCTTAGAAGCCCTGAAACAGAGTCATGTGCTCGGCAATCGGGCCGAGGGCCAGTGCCGGCAGGAAGGTCAGGCCGCCGACCAGCAGAATGGTCAGGGTCAGCAAGGTGACAAACAGCGGGCCGTGGGTCGGGAAGCTGTTGCTGCCCACCGGCGCGCGCTTCTTCGCCGCCAGGCTGCCGGCAATCGCCAGAATCGGCAGGATGTAGCCGAAACGACCGAGCAACATGGCCAGACCAATCATCAGGTTGTGGTACGGCGTGTTGGCACCAAAGCCGCCAAAGGCCGAGCCGTTGTTGGCGGTACCCGAGGTGTAGGCATAAAGAATCTGGCTAAAGCCGTGGGCGCCTGGGTTGGTGACCGAGGCCGCAGGGCCCGGCAGGCTGGACGCCAGGGCGCCGAATACCAGCACGCCAATCGGCATTACCAGCAAGGTGGCCACCAGCAGGCGAACTTCGCGAGCTTCGAGCTTTTTGCCAAGGTATTCCGGGGTGCGGCCGATCATCAGGCCAGCAAGAAACACCGCAATCAGCACAAACAGCAGCATGCCGTAGAGACCCGCACCGACGCCGCCGAAGATCACTTCACCGAGCATCATGTTGAACAGCGGGATCATCCCGCCCAGCGCGCTGAAGCTGTCGTGCATGGCATTCACCGAGCCGTTGGAGGCGGCCGTGGTGGTCACCGCCCACAGTGCCGAGGCTGTGGTGCCGAAGCGGCTTTCCTTGCCTTCCAGCGAACCGCTTTGCTCAATCGGCAATGCGGCCAACGCCGGGTTCGGCTGATGCTCGGCATACAGCGTGCCGCCCAGACCGACACTGAACAAAATCAGCATGCAGGCCAACAGCGCGCGGCTCTGGCGCAGGTCTTTGACGTAATGGCCAAAGGTGAACAGCAGCGCAGCGGGAATCAGGATGATCGAGGCCACCTCAAACAGGTTGCTCCAGGCCGTCGGGTTCTCGAACGGGTGCGCCGAGTTGACGCCGAAGAAGCCGCCGCCGTTGGTGCCCAGTTGCTTGATGGCAATCTGGCTGGCTGCCGGGCCCAGTGGCACGACCTGATCGGTACCGCCAATCGTGTGTGCGGTAACGTATTCGAGGAAGGTCTGCGGTACGCCCTGCCACACCAGAAACAGCGCCAGAACCAGGCAGAACGGCAACAGACCGTAGAGTGTGGCACGGGTCAGATCAACCCAGAAGTTACCGACGCTGTTGCTCGAACGCCGAGCGATACCGCGGCAGAACACCACCAGCACGGCCAGGCCAACCGCTGGGCTGACGAAGTTCTGCACGCCCAAGCCAACCATCTGGCTGAAGTAGCTCATCTGCGCTTCGCCGCTATACGCCTGCCAGTTGGTATTGGTGACGAAACTCACGGCGGTGTTGAACGCCAGCGTCCACTCCAGCCCCGGCAACTCTTGCGGGTTGAGCGGCAGACTGCCTTGCAACATCAGAATGCTGAACAGCGTCAGCAGGCTGATCAGGGTGAAGGCCAACAAGGCCAGGCTGTAGCTTTTCCAGTCCTGCTCGCGGTTGCTATCGACCCCAGCGATCCGGTAGCACAGCCGCTCGACCGGCTGCAGCACGGGGCTGAGCCAGGTATTTTCGCCTTCCATCACGCGGTACAGGTAACGCCCGATAAAGGGCGCCGGCAGCAGAACCAGGACAAAAAACGCCAGGATCAAGGTGAAATCGTAACTGTACATATGCACCCCTACGCCTGATCGGCGCGCAGCAGCGCAACCAGCAGATAGATGAAAAGTCCCAAGGCCAGGCCGAGGGACACCCCGTCGAGAATGCTCATGTGTTTGCTCCTTGTTGCGGCAACTACCGCTTGGAACAAATTGTCGACAGACAGGGCGTAAAGGAACGAGTGCGAGCGATGCCGCCCGGCATAAAGAAAGCGTAAAGATCGCAGGCCGTGGACAAACAAAAACGGCCAGACGCCCTGCTTTACAGGTCGTCTGGCCGTATATGTCGCTCGCTACGTCTAGAACGTAGCGCTGAAAGCGTTACTGAATGGGGCTTTCAGCCTCGCTTTCTTTCAGCAGCATTTCCTCGGCTGGGGCTTCAGGGGCCATGCCCGCCAAACCACCGCCACTGCTCATGGCCAGCGCGACGAATTGTTCGACGGTCATCTGCTTGCCGTTGAAGGTCACCTGGTCGTTGGCGTAATGCAGGCTGGAGCTGATGTCCTCGCCCTGCAGCACGGCCAGCTCGCTGGCCACCGCCATACCACTGGCCATTTCACCGACCATTGCAGCCTGCTGGGCAATCGCTTCCTTGTCGGTTTCACCGGCCAGAGTGGCCTGCACGCCAATTACATCGGCAATCATCGCCTTGGACACCAGCAGTTTTGCATCCAGCTGAGCGATCAGCTGCTTGGCCAGCTCAGGCGCAGGCAGGTCGAAGGACACCGGCTTGTTCAGGTCCAGACCAAAGCTGAAGCTGCTCTCGCCGTTGGCGGTCTTGAAGGCCAGTTTTTCCAGTGCCAGGCCCGGTTTACCGGCCAGCAGTTTTTCCAGATCAGCCTTGAACTGCTCGGTTTGCGCGTCAGTCAGCTGTGGCATGCCACTTTCGCTGTCGACCTTACCGCCCTTGAGCAATGTGCCGTACAGCTCGACCATCGATTGCAGGGCGGTGGCATCGAGGTTTTTCACGGTCCAGTGCATCTGCGAGGAACCGATATCGGTGCCTTGGTAGCTGATCATGCCGACGTCATAGCTGTAACGCGCCGAGAGCTGCTGATTGGCTTCGCTGGTTTCATCACGCTGGACGAAATCCTTGAACAGGATGGGGGCGTTTTCGCCAACTTGCAGTTCAATCTGCTGCAAGCGCACCTCGTTCTGCCCCAGGTAGAAATCACTGACGCCCTTGCGAGTGTTGCTGTTGAGGCTCATGCCCTTGAATTCAAGACGCATGCTTTCATCGCTGGCCAATTTGGCGCTGACCTTGAAACTGTCCATCACCCCGCTGGCGGCGATCTGCTCTGCATCGGCCGTGGTGTCAAAGTCGATGTTCAGGCCACTGAAATCGATGCGTGTCTGCTCATCCAGATCCATCTGCAGCGGCTGCAAGCGCATGTCACCTTGCATCGAGCGGTCATAACCGAGGCTGACCTGACCTTGCAGCGGCGCACCGTCCTGGCTGGCGGCGAACCACTTCTCCAGCTCGGGGCTGCGCTCCAGAGCGTAATTGCTGGTGGCCATTACGGGCAGCAACTTGAGTGCCTTGAGCCGCGACAGCGGGAAAGGGCCGTGCTCGATATGATCCGTCACCGTCCATTCGAAGTTGGCCGGGGCCTCGCCATCCAGACTGCCGACCAGTTTGATGCGGTAACGCGCATCGCTGCTGAACAGCTGCTGCTGCAGTGAAAGCAGCTCGACCGTGGCGCTGAAGCCGACGGCTGGCAGGGTCTTGGCCATGTCCTCGTTGGCCTTCTTGATCGAGGTATCCAGCACCTCAGGCAGCTGCTGGCCGGTGTACCAGGCGCCAGCCGTGCTCAATGCGCCAAGGGCGACAATAACGCCGATGGCGCTGCCTAGAACTTTCTTCATGGGGTATGTCCGTTGCTTGGTTGAGGGTCTTCCCTGTTGCCGCAGGCAACGCCAGGGGCGCGGCATATGGCTTGAGGTGCAGCAGCCAAAGGCCGCTGCAAAGCGCGGCAAGGCTACCACCCGGCTTGGCGGCGACCAAGCGGGACCGCAGGAAACCCACTGAAAATGCCAACCCGCTCGAACAACTCGGCAGGTTGGCAGCACGTACTATCAGCTGTGCGCTGTGTCGCGGTTCTCGGGCTGTTGCGTTACTGGCTGGCCAGGCGGTGCGCCGACCCAGTCGCTCAACAGGCTATAGGCCACGGCCAACAAGGTTGGACCGAGGAACAGGCCCATAAAGCCAAATGCCAGGATGCCGCCGAAGACCCCGAGCAGCACCACGATCAGCGGCAGGTTGCCGCCACGGCTGATCAAATAAGGTTTGAGGATGTTGTCCACGCCGCTGATCACGAAGAAGCCCCAGACCAGCAGGAAGATGCCCATACCGACTTCGCCCTGCCAGAACAACCAGGCCACGGCGGGCCCCCAGATCAGCGGCGGTACCATGATCAGGCTGAAACCGAAGGTCAGAATGCCCAATATCAGCGCCCCCGGGACTCCGGCGATGGTGAAGCCGATCCAGGCCAGAATTGCCTGCGCCGCTGCGGTGCCGATCACCCCGTTGACCACCCGTTGCACGGTACCGGCGACCAGCTCCAGGTAATGTTCGGCGCGATCACCGATCAGCCGCTCCAGCAGGCTCTCGGCAAAAGCCGCCAGGCGCGGGCCATCACGGTAGAAGAAGAACACCAGCACCAGGCTCAACGCCAACTCGACCATGCCGCCGCCAATCCGCGCACTGCGTGCCAGCAACCAATTGCCCACCTGCCCCAGGTACGGCTGCACCGTGGCGAATAGTGCGGCGCCCTGCTGGTCGATGGTTTGCCAGAAGCCCAACAGATTGGTCCCGATCAACGGCACCTCGACCAGCCAGGTCGGTGCCGGCGGTAGGCCATCGACCTGAAAATCCTTGAGCAGGCCGGTCAAATCCTTGATGTGATCAGCCAGATTCAGCCCAAGCATGATCAGCGGCACGGCCACCAACAGGGTCCACACCAGGGTCAGCACACCGGCGGCCGTGGCCTGGCGACCACCGAGCAAACGGGTCAGCACACGCATCACCGGCCAGCTGGCAAACGACAGCACCGCCGCCCAGAACAGTGCCGACCAGAACGGTGCCAACACCCACAGGCTGGCGCCCAGCAAGGCCAACAGCAGGATCTGCACCAGCAGGCGATCGTTATTGGCCATTCAAATAGCTCCCGGCAAAACGCAAAAAGGCTCTGCCACAGGGGGCAGAGCCGAAAGAGTGAAGTACGGCAAGGTTACCGGCAAATAGGCGTTTAACGCAGCACGTTGAGTTGCACACCACTGGCATCAGGCTCACCCAACTCCAGGCGACTGGCGCGCACCCGCTGCTCGATCAGGGCTTCGCGCCAGGCCTCGGCCTGAGCGCCACTGATGCTGATACGCAGTGTGCTGTCGAGTTTGAGCGTGCGTGCCAGCAGTTCAACCCAGACCGTGCTGGGTTCGACCTGCTGGCTGATGCGCAGTTCACCGCTGCCCTTGAGCTGACGCTGCAGGGTGGCCGGTGTCGGCAACAGCTCAGGCAACGGCGCGTTGGCCGCCAGCAGTTCACTATGCAGATAGGCACGCTTGTTGCCACGGGTAATGCTGTACAGCGCCAGCAGGCTGTCCTGGCGTGGCGCGGCCAATCGCAGCAAGGCGTAGCTTTGCTGATCATCGGAACCGGTCAGGGCGGCATTGCCGAATACCGCATTGGCCCACAGGCTGCTGGAACCACATTCACGGCCCACACACCAGTAGAGCAACTGCGCATCCTGCGCCTGGAGGGCCTCACGGGCGTGAGCAAAGGCTTCATTGGCCGAGTGGGTACGTGGCAGCTCATAGGTCACGGCGGTCAGTGGGCCCTGCACCGTCACCTCACGCTCATAGCGCAAGGTGCCACTGATACGGCGAATCGCACCCTGCGGGTAAATACGCTCCTGCTCGGCGAGGTTTTTGAACGTGACAATCTTGCTGTTGGCAAAGCGTGGCAGAACGTCGAGATCCTGGCTGCCTGGGACATCAGCGCAGGCCATGGCGCTGACCAGCAGCAGGCTCAAACCAAGGCTGTAACGATTAGCGCGGCTCATTTGATCAACATCGCTTGGGCGGCTTTGACAACTTTTTCACCATCAGCTTCGCGCTGTGGCACCAGCAAACCGCGCTGCACCGCAGGACGTGCAGCCACTTCAGCCATCCAGCGCTGCAGATGCTCAAGACCGTCGACGGACACACCGGCCCAGTCGTGGATACGCACCCAGGGGTAGGTGGCAATGTCAGCGATGCTGTAATCGTCAGCCAGGTATTGTGACTCGCCAAGGCGCGTGTCGAGCACTTCATAAAGACGGCGGGTTTCGTGCTGATAACGGTCGATCGGGCCTTGCAGCTTCTCCGGGAAGTAGCGGAAGAACACATTGGCCTGGCCCTGCATCGGGCCGACCCCGCCCATCTGGAACATCAGCCACTGAATCACCCGCGAGCGGCCCTTGGCATCGCTGGGCAGCAGCTGGCCGGTTTTCTCGGCGAGGTACAGCAGAATGGCGCCGGACTCGAACACGGCGAAGTCATCGTTAGCACGGTCGACAATCGCCGGAATACGGCCATTGGGATTGATTTTGAGAAAGGCCGCGGCCTTCTGTTCCTGCTTGTCGAAACTCAAAGCCTGCACGGTGTACGGCAGCTGTAACTCTTCCAGTGCGATGGACGCTTTATGGCCGTTGGGGGTGGCGGCGGTATACAGGTCGATCATGCGAATCTCCGTGGCTATCGCCCACACCTTTCCCCAGTTGCCTTTAGCAAGTCAAGGCGCAGCCAGGAATGCTTTGAAACAGTCTGCTACCAAGCCTGCACCCTCGCCGTCATCCAGATGCAGATGATGACCGCCAGGCAACTGTGACACCTCGATAGGCAGGCCCTCGACCAGTTGAGTCATGCTCGGCTGCGCCAGCAGCATGCCTTGCTGCGCCATCACCAGTTTGGCCGGGCATTGCAGACTGCGCACAAACGCCAGTGCATGAGCCTGGGTCAGGCGTAGCGGTGATGGCAGGGTCAGCCGGCTGTCGGTGCGCCAGGTATAACCACCGGGCACCGGCATCAGGCCACGCTGAGCCAGTAGTTCTGCAGCTTCACGGCTGACCGCCCCTACCCCACGCATACGCGCTTGCACCGCCCGGTCGAACTCGGCATACACCGGTTTGCTCTTGCCGGCCAATGCCAACTGCGCCTTGAGCGCTTCGCCGAGTTTCTGCGGCGCCGTGTCAGCTTCACCGGTGTAGGGAATCAGCCCATCAATCAGCGCCAATCGCGCAATTCGCTCCGGCATCGCCCCGGCCAACAGCACCGACACAATCGCGCCCATGGAGTGCCCGAGCAGGGAAAACCGCTGCCAGCCGAACTGTTCGGCAACCTGCAGCACATCGTGGGCATAGTCCCAGATGGCGTAGCTACCACCTGGCGGACGGTGATCAGAATGGCCGTGGCCGGCGAAATCCAGGGCCACGATACGCAGCCCCGGCAGCAGCGGCGCTAGGCGGGCAAAGCTCGCGGCATTATCCAGCCAGCCGTGCAGGGCTATCACCGGCACGCCGTCTTCCGGGCCATACAGATGGGCAGCCAGTTCGATATGCGGTAGACGCAGGCGCACTTCTTCGAATGCCAGGCTCATGCGCGTTGCTCACTTGCTGGTTGTCCGGCCCAGCGCTGGAACAGCTTTTTCAAGAGCTCGGCAGTGTCTTGCGGGCGTTCCAGGGGAAACATATGGCCGCCAGGTAGCGTCAGGTATTCGCCCTTCGGCACGCGACGCACCAGATGGGCGTGATGCGGCATGACCACGCGGCTGTGCCGGCCACGCACCATGGCCAGCGGTACCTTCAACTGCTGCGGCCGCCCGGGGCTGGTGTGCGGCACGCTGCGGTAGATGCTGATTTCCGTGGCCGGATCAAAACGCAGGCGCAGGTTATTGCCCGTTGCTTGCAGGCCGTGCTGCACATAGGCATCAAGGCAGTCCGGATCAAAACGGCGGAACAGCCCCTTGCCGGCGAAATAGCCACGCGCCTCGGCCAAGTCGACAAACTCCTCACGCCGGCCCAGGGTGCGCCCGGCTGGGGTGATGCGGTCGATAAAGCCAAAGCGTTTGGCCGCGCGAATCACCATCTTGTCCGCCAGGGTCAGCACTGGCGAATCAAGCATCACCACTCCCAAGTACAGCTCGGGGCGCAACAAAGCGGCGTGGTAATGCAGCACACCACCCAGGGAATGGCCAACCCCCCATACCGGTTGCGAGTTAGATTCGAGGTGGTGAATCAGTTCATCGACCAGGTTGCTCCAGTTATCGTTAACCGGGAAACGCGGGTCATGGCCGTGCTGCTCCAGGTGCTGCACTGCATAGTCAGGCGCCAGCGCGGCAAACAACTTGCCGTAGGTGGCCGAGGGAAAGCCGTTGGCATGGGCGAAGAATACGGACTGGGTCATGGCGGCGGGCTTATCTGGGAAGTTGCGGGTGATTGTCCGGCAGCCCTGGCGATGCGGCAATGACAAAACGGCCAGTGAATGACGGCACTGTAGCCAAAGCTGATGGGAGGCCCGCCAGCCAGAGTAGTGGCGGGCCATTAGAGCGAAGTTAACGCTGAGCCGGGCCGTTCTCCCCCAACGGCACAATGGCCATGGTCAGCCGAGAAATGCAGCTGGCCTTGCCATCTTCGCCACTCAGGCGAATATCCCAGACGTGGGTGGTGCGCCCCAGGTGCACCGGCCGCGCCACCGCGGTGACCCGGCCACTGCGCAGACCGCGCAGGTGGTTGGCGTTCACTTCCAGGCCAACGCAGTAGAACTTGCTGCTGTCGATGCACAGGTGGCTGGCGGTGGAGCCAAGGGTTTCCGCCAGCACCACGGAGGCGCCGCCATGCAGCAGGCCGTAGGGTTGATGGGTACGTGCATCGACCACCATGCTGGCGGTCAGCGACTCGTCATCAAAAGCATCGAAACGGATATCCAGCTGCTCGCCAATGGTGTTCTTCAGAAAGCCATTGAGCTGAGCCAGGTTCGGGGTTTGCTGCCAGAGGGCCATAGTCAGTCCTTTAGGGTTGATTCAGCCAGAACGTGGCCGGCGTGCAGCATGCCGGCCACACACCTGATCACTCGTGCCAGAGCACCGTTTCACTGCGCTCGGTCCACTCGCCGAAGCGTTCGCCATAGGTGCCTTCAACCACCGCGCGCTTGATCTTCAGGGTCGGGGTAAGGAAGCCGTTGTCCACCGCCCAGACTTCCTTGACCAGCACCAGGCGTTGCAGGCGCTCATGCTTGTCGAGGCTCTGATTGACCTCTTCCAGCAGTTTTTTCAGGCTGCTTTCCAACTCGCCACGACCGCTGCTGGCTTCGCTGCGCCCCACATCGGACAGCACGCAAAGCGCCATGGGCTGCGGCATGCCGTCGCCGACCACACACACCTGTTCAATGCGCGAGTGCTCGCCGAGCAGGTTCTCGATCGGTGCCGGGGCGACGTACTTGCCTTTGCTGGTCTTGAAGATTTCCTTGATTCGTCCGGTCAGGCGCAGATTACCTTCGCTGTCCTGCTCGCCTTTGTCACCGGTGCGCAGGAAGCCATCGGGGGTGATGGTTTCTGCGGTTTTTTCCGGGTCCTTGTAATAACCCTGCATGGTCGCGCCGCTGCGTACCTGCACTTCGCCATCCTCGGCGATGCGCACTTCGACGCCTGGGCTGTTCTGGCCGATCCAGCCCTGCTTGAACTTGCCCGGCCGGCATACGTGCGAGTAACCGCAGTTCTCAGTCATGCCGTACACCTCCAGCACATCCAGGCCAAGGCGTTTGTACCAGTTGAGCAGCGCTTCAGGCACCGGCGCCGCACCAGACAGGGCGTAGCGCACGGCATCCAGGCCCAGGCCGACTAACACCTTCTTGCCGATGATGCGGCCGATGATCGGCAGTTTGAGCAGGAAATCCAGCTTCTCGGCCGGCATCTTGCTGTAGACGCCCATCTGGAACTTGGTCCAGATCCGTGGCACGCCAAACATCACCGTTGGTCGCGCGCGCTTGAGGTCTTCCAGGAAGGTGTCCAGGCTCTCGGCAAAGAAGATCGTCTGCCCGGCGTAGATCGATGCCAACTCGACAAACATGCGCTCGGCCACGTGGCACAACGGCAGGTAAGACAGCACCCGGTCATTCTCGCCGACACCAAACAGTTCAGTGGCATGACTGGCGGCAAAGCCGAAATTGCTGAAATGATGCATCACACCTTTCGGCGTGCCGGTGGTGCCTGAGGTGTAGATGATGGTGGCGAGCTGATCGGCCGCTGGCTTGTGGTTGTCCTGAATCGGCGTACAGGCCTGCAAATCATCCCAGGTAAAGCTGAATTCACCCTGCGGACGCAGCGGCAGACCGACGGTGGGCACGCCCTCGGGCACACCGGCCAGCATGGACGGCCAATCATCCAGTTTGCCGACAAACACCAGCGCCGCCTCGGAATGGCGCAGCACCTGGCCGACTGACTCGGCGGTGAGGTTGGGATACAGCGGCACCGAGACGTGCCCGGCCATCCAGATCGCCAGGTCGGTGACGATCCAGTGCGCGCAGTTTTTGGAAATGATTGCAATGCGGCTGCCCTGCGGCAGTTCGCGGCTGCGCAGCCAGTTGGCTGCACGGCGCGCCTGCTCGCCGACGTCAGCCCAGCTCAGTTCCTGCAGCTGACCGCCCGGCAGCGGCTGCACCATGTAGCGTTTATTCGGGTGCCGAGCTTCGCGCTCATAAAACACCTCAAGCGGCAAACGGATTGCATCAGCCACAGGGCTTCCTCCTTTGTTGTTTTTGTGGAGCCAACCAAGCAATTGCTTGGTCGGACTATTCCACGCACAAAGGCGGCCCGCAAGAGGAGAAATGTTTCGGTGTGTAGTAAGGCGTCAGCGCTGCGTCGGGTGCTTGTGCAGCGACAATTTCATTAACCCGGCTAGCAGTTCATCGCCTTCCAGCAACGCCAGACTGGCAGTATTCATGGGCAGCGGTTGCTGGCGGTGGCCATGAATCAACAAGCCCGCCACAGCACCAACCAACGGCTGATGGGTGACCAGCAACAGCTCGTCAAATGCGTAGCCATCCAGCTCCCGCAGTGTCTGGCGAAGATCACTCTCTGGTGTCAGCCAAGGCACGGTCTGCCGGGCACCGGCAAATGCCAGCACCTCGCAGACCAGCTCCGCAGTCTGCTGAGCGCGCACATAGGGGCTGACCAGCACGGCCTTTAACGGCCTGCCCTGCAGCTGCGCCGCCGCTTCGCGCACCTGCTGCCGGCCATAAGCGGTCAGGTTGCGTTCGGCATCGCTGCGCGCCGTCGGCTCGGCTTCACCGTGGCGCAGTAACCAGAGTTTCACAGGCTTAGCCCAATACGCCGACGATTCAAAGCTTCGGCTCTTCGTCACGCACCGGGTGGGCCGCCGGCGGGATGCTATGCGGGATCTCACCTTGTGGCGCTTGCGGGGTTGGCCAGTCGGCGAACGGCCATGGTTTGTCGTCGGTATTGAAGGTGCCGAAGCGGCCGATCTGCGCCAGGTACTGGCTCAAGCTGTCGCCAAAGCCCAGCAAACCGGCATTCGGTGCGCCGTAGAACAGGCGATAGCCCAGCTGCAACAGCACCACGACGCCCAATAGGATTTCTGCCAGCTGCCAGACGATGGCGAAAATCACCATCCACAGAATGCGCAGCAGAATCGACTCACGCTCAATGCTTTGATTGTCTTCGCTCATGCTCATCTCCTTAAAGGTCTTGAATGTTGCAACTCAGAAACCGCTGATGGGAATAAAGTCGACGTCGGTCTTCGGCTCTCCACGCATCAAAGCGCCGATCACCTGATCCAGGGTGCGGCCTTCGAACAAAATGGCATGCAGACCCGCCACCAGCGGCATATAGACCTGCAACTCCTCGGACTTGGACTTCAACACCTTGATGGTGTTCACCCCTTCCGCCACTTCACCCAGACGCGCTACCGCCTCTTCGAGGCTCAATCCCTCGCCCAGGGCAAAACCGACCTGGTAGTTACGGCTTTTCGCCGACGAGCAGGTGACGATCAGATCACCGACTCCCGCCAGCCCGAGGAAAGTCATGGGGTTGGCGCCCAGCTTGACGGCAAAACGGGTCATTTCCGCCAGCGCGCGGGTAATCAGCATGCTCTTGGTGTTTTCACCCATACCCATGGCCGCTGCCATACCGGCGATGATCGCGTAAACGTTCTTCAGCGCACCGCCCAGTTCAACGCCAAAGCGATCACCACTGGCATATACGCGGAAGGTGCGGCCGTGCAATGCCGACTGCACCTGCTGACACAGGTCTTCGTCCTCACTGGCAATCACCGAGGCGGTCAACGCATGCTCGGCCACCTCCCGCGCCAGGTTCGGCCCGGAGAGCACACCGATGCGCGCCTGCGGAGCAATATCTTCGAGAATCTGACTCATCAGCAGAAAGCTCTGCGCCTCGATGCCCTTGGTCGTGCTCACCAACAACTTGCCACTGAGCAACTCAGCCATCGGTTGCAAGGCCTGGCGCAAGGCGCTGGAGGGCAAGGCGACAAAAATCAGCTGACAGGCGCTCAGGGTCGCATTCAGGTCAGTCACCGGCTCAACGCTGGGATGAATCTTGATGCCTTTCAGGTAACGCGGGTTCTCCCGGGTCAAGCGAATCGCCTGCGCCTGTTGCGGGTCGCGCATCCAGTGCAGGACATGCCGGCCATTCTCGGCGAGCAAATTGGCAATCGCCGTGCCGAAGCTGCCGCCGCCAAGAACGGCAATGGGGTGCTGATCAGTCATAACGCATCCGTGGTAAACCATTGAAAGTGGCGAATCGCTCGCATTATACGGCGACGCCTGTATGCGGCCAGCTTTTAGCAGGTTGACTGGCACTGGCAAAGCCGAGCAGCTCAGTTAACATGCAGGCTTTCAAACGCAAACAAGGTTGTGGCGTGATTCACTGCCCCCAAACCAGGCCTTACCCCAAGCTCGTGAAAATTCGACCAGCGCTTCAATGCTCGCCAAGTCTGCACTGCAGCGGTGTAGCCCGATGATCCTGCGCCGTGGCTGGAATATCCATACCCGCACGCAGTTGATCAGTGTCGGCCCCGCGCTGTTGCTGACCCTGCTGCTCACTGGTTTTTTCACCTTTGCCCGGCTGCAGGACCTGCGCCAGGAGCTCAACCACTACGGCCAATTAATTGCCAACCAGCTGGCTCCGGCCAGTACCTATGGGGTAATTTCCGGCAATGTCGGCGTGCTCGACGCCTTGTTGCAGGCAACGCTGGAAACACCGCACGTACGCTTTCTCGAAGTACGCGACCGCACCGGCAAAATCCTCGTTTATGTCGAGCAGGCTCCTGGCAGTGGCCATGCCAGCAGCCAGGTTGAAATTTTCCAGGCACCCATCCAGCGCCCGAGCATTGCCCTCGGCAACCCTGCCGAACAGCCCAGCGCAGATGCCTACCTGGGTTATGTCGTGGTCGGCATGTCCAACGATGCCTTCAACACCCGCCAGCAGGAAATCCTCTTCAAGGCCACCCTGCTCGCCCTGTTTGCCCTGGCCCTGACCTTTATTCTCGCCCGCCGCCTGGCCCGCCACCTGTCCCAGCCGCTCAGCGCCATGGGTCAGGCCGTCAGCGCCATTCAAGCCGGCAACTACCAGACCACCCTGCCCGAAGTCGGCGAAGGCGAACTGCAGGCACTGGCGCGGCACATCAACAACCTCGCACACGGCCTGGCCAGCGCCAGCGAAGAACAGCAGCGCGCCATGGCCCTGCTGATTCAGGCTCGCGAGCAGTCAGAGCTGGCCAACCGCGCCAAATCCGATTTCCTGGCGATGATGAGTCATGAACTGCGCACACCAATGAATGGCGTGCTGGGCATGCTGCAGCTGCTAGAAACCACAGAAATGACCGAGGAGCAGGCGGAATACGCCGCGCTGGCCACCGAATCCACCGAGCACCTGCTCAAGGTGATCAACGATATTCTCGATTTCTCGCGCATAGAACGCGGCGCGCTGGAACTGGAGCGCATCCCGTTCAGCCTGCTGGATCTGCTGCACAATTCGATTCAGGTGTTCCAGCACAGCGCCCAGCAACGCGGCCTGCAACTGCAGCTAAACCTGCAAAGCGGTCTGGAACAGCTGCAGGTACAGGGCGATCCAACCCGCATCCGACAGATTCTGGTCAACCTGATCGGCAACGCCCTGAAATTCACGGAGAACGGCAGCATCCGCGTAAACGCCAACTGGCAGGCACTGGATAACCAGGTACTGTGGTTCAGCTGCGCAGTACACGACAGCGGCATCGGGATCCCCCCCGAACGACTGGAACATATGTTCGATGCCTTCCAGCAAGCCGACACTTCTATTTCAAGACGTTACGGCGGCACCGGGCTGGGTTTGCCGATCGCGCGCACCCTCGCCGAACGCATGGGCGGCACCCTGCGTGCCGTCAGCCAGGAAGGTCAGGGCTCAGTATTTACCCTGGAGATCCCCTTGCCGTTCTCCCAGCAGGCCGCCATGGCGACCCCTGAACACTTGCCAGCTGCTCAGAGTGGCCAGGGTCAGCCGGTATTGCTGGTCGAAGACAATCCGGTCAACCAGACCGTGATCGAGGCCATGCTGCGCAGCCTCGGCTATCAGGTTAGCCTGGTCAGCGATGGCGCTCAGGCCGTACACCAGGCAACCCAGCAGGATTACGCGGCGATTCTGATGGACTGCCGCCTGCCAATCATGGATGGCTACGAAGCCACCCGACAGATCCGCCGCCTGAGCGATTGCGCCGAGCTGCCGATCATCGCCTTGACCGCCAACGCCCTGCAGGGTGATCGCGAAGCCTGCCTGCAGGCCGGAATGAACGATTACCTGGCAAAACCGTTCAAACGTGCCGATCTGCAGCAAATTCTGCAACGCTGGCTACCCCCTCGACCTTCGACGGGTAGTCAAGAAGGCCCAACTGCTGCAGGCTAGAGCCATGGATCTATGACAGCCCCGCAAGAGCGGAGTACAACTGTACTCACAAGGCTGTGACTTTCACCACAACGCAACAGTCTATGACTAGGCTGTTGGCAGGCGCAGAGGCTGCGTCGCCAGCCAGGACGATTCGCCCAGCCTTGGCGCATGGGACATATTGAGGAGCTCGCATGACCAAACAAAACGCCTTCACCCGGGAAGAACTGCTCGCTTGCGGTCGCGGCGAACTATTCGGCCCAGGTAATGCGCAACTGCCCGCGCCGAACATGCTGATGATCGATCGCATCACCCACATCAGCGACACCGGCGGCAAGTACGGCAAGGGCGAAATAGTCGCCGAGCTCGATATCACTCCTGATCTGTGGTTTTTCGCCTGCCACTTCGAAGGCGACCCGGTGATGCCAGGCTGCCTGGGCCTGGATGCCATGTGGCAGCTGGTCGGCTTCCACCTCGGCTGGCAGGGCAACCCCGGCCGTGGCCGCGCCCTCGGTTCGGGTGAGGTGAAGTTCTTCGGCCAGGTCCTGCCGACCGCCAAGAAAGTCACCTACAACATCCAGATCAAACGCACCATCGCCCGCTCTCTGGTCCTGGCTATCGCCGACGGCACCGTCAGCGTTGATGGCCGCGAAATCTATAGCGCCGAAGGCCTGCGAGTTGGCCTGTTCACCTCTACTGACAATTTCTAAAGGACTCATCGCATGCGTCGCGTCGTGATTACCGGCCTGGGCATCGTCTCCTGCCTGGGCAATGACAAGGCCACCGTCTCTGCCAACCTGCGCGCTGGCCGCCCCGGTATCCGCTTCAACCCGCAATACGCTGAAATGGGTCTGCGCAGCCAGGTATCCGGCTCAATCGACCTCAATCTGGAAGAGCTGATTGATCGCAAGGTCTATCGCTTTATGGGCGACGCGGCGGCCTTCGCCTACCTGTCGATGGAACAGGCAATCAAGGACGCCGGGCTCAGTGCAGAAGAAATCTCCAGCCCGCGTATCGGCCTGATTGCAGGCAGCGGCGGTGCTTCCACCTTCAACCAGATGGAAGCCATGGACATCCTGCGCGAGAAAGGCGTCAAGCGCGTTGGCCCGTACCGCGTGCCACGCACCATGGGCAGCACGGTTTCCGCCTGCTTGGCCACGCCGTTCAAGATCAAGGGCGTGAACTATTCGATCTCTTCGGCCTGCGCCACCAGTGCCCACTGCATCGGTAACGCCGTCGAGCAGATCCAGCTGGGCAAACAGGACATCGTATTTGCCGGTGGTGGTGAAGAAGAACATTGGAGCCAGAGCTTCCTGTTCGACGCCATGGGCGCCCTCTCCACCCAGTACAACGAAACCCCGGAGAAAGCCTCGCGCGCCTACGACGCCAAGCGTGACGGTTTCGTCATTGCCGGTGGTGGTGGCATGGTGGTGGTTGAAGAACTCGAGCACGCCCTCAAGCGCGGCGCGAAAATCTACGCAGAAATCGTTGGCTACGGCGCAACCTCCGATGGCTACGACATGGTCGCACCAAGCGGCGAAGGCGCCGTGCGTTGCATGCAGCAGGCCTTGGCCACCGTCGATACCCCTATCGATTACCTCAACACTCACGGCACCTCGACACCGGTCGGCGACGTTGCAGAAAGCCGCGCAGTACGTGAAGTGTTTGGCGATAAGGCGCCGGCCATCAGTTCGACGAAAAGCCTGTCCGGTCACTCCCTGGGCGCTGCCGGCGTACAGGAAGCGATCTACTGCATGCTGATGATGGAAGGCAATTTCATTGCCGGTTCGGTCAACATCGACGAAGTCGATCCGGAAATCGCCGACCTGCCTATCCAGCGCAGCACTGTCGAGAACGCCAAGATCGACACCGTGATGAGCAACAGTTTCGGCTTTGGCGGCACCAACGCCACCCTGGTGCTCAAGCGCTGGGCAGGCAAGTAACAGCGCTACTCTTTGCCGTACAAAAAGGCCACCGTCACGGTGGCCTTTTTTATTGCAGTGAGTTTACTGCCAGTCTTTCAGGGCCTGCTTGGCTGCCTGATTCATCGGTTCAGCCAGCAGACCGGCGGGCGTAAGATTGATGCTGTAGACCGCCTCGTCGGCCAGCGGCAGATAATTCACCCGACGCGCCTGTGGGTCGAAAATAAACAGGTCATGCTGGCCCAGCCGCAACCAACGCCACAGGTCAATACCGTAGGGACTGCGTGCCAGTTCGACACGGGTATGCTGCGCCAGGCTCTGCTGCTCGATGGAGAGAAAACGCCCGGAGAGTTTTTCCAGGCGATAGCCCGGCTGCAAGCCAATCAACGCAGCCAGCCCCTTCCACTGCAGAAAACGGGCATCCAGCTGCCAGAGATCGCCCTCCATGGTCAGCGTGCGTTCCTGGGCCCCCTCCAGCACACTCACCCGATACAACGGGCCATCTGCTTTGAAGCTCAGGGTCGCCAGTGGCTTGCCTTCAGCAACCGGTGCATAACTGTGCAGGTCGTAGGCAAGCACAGCGACCAATGCTGCCAGCGCGACAAAGGCCAGGCCGCAAGTGCCGCGCAACCAGCCGAGAAACCACTGCCGATTGAACAGGATGCGCGCCGCCACAAAAGCCGCCAGTAACGCCAGCAATACCATTGCCCAAGCCAGTCCGCCGTATTGCATCGCCCTGCATTCCTTATGCCGTGAATAATCGGCATTATGCTCAGCTACCTGACTGGCGAACAGCCGAAGTCACGCACAATTAGACACAGCGCGTATTTTGCCGCTTTCTCTGGAAGCTGCCGGCGATAAACCGGCACTACGCCTTAGTCAGACCTCTTCCGGTAACTGCTCATGACTTTCCCATTTGATTTCGGCATGGAGTTGTCGACCCTGGCGATTCTCGCCCTGGTGGCCTTTACCGCTGGTTTTATCGATGCAATTGCCGGCGGTGGTGGCTTGCTGACTATTCCAGCCCTGCTCACTGCGGGTCTGCCGCCTCATCTGGCCCTGGGCACCAATAAACTCTGCGCCACCTTTGGCTCGGCAACGGCCAGCTACACCTTTTACCGACGCAAACTGTTCAACCCCAGCCAATGGCGTAACGCCCTGATCGCCACAGCCGTGGGCGCCCTGTTGGGGGCGATACTGGCGCACTGGCTGCCATCGGACTGGCTCAACCAGTTCTTGCCCGTGGTGGTGTTCGCCTGCGGCCTGTACCTGCTGTTTAGCAAGACACCCGCAGCGCCGCCGACAACCGCTGCCGCAATTGCGCGGGGCCGTCAGTGGCCGCAGGGGCTGACGCTGGGTTTTTATGATGGTGTGGTCGGCCCTGGAACCGGAGCATTCTGGACGGTCAGCAGCCTACTGCTTTACCCGCTTGATCTGGTCAGAGCCAGCGGCGTGGCACGCAGCATGAACTTTGTCAGCAACGCCTGCGCCCTGAGCATCTTTATCATCAGCGGCCAGGTCGCCTGGCTGCTGGGTATCTGCATGGGCCTGGCATTGATGGTGGGGGCGTTTCTTGGCGCGCGCACAGCGATCAAAGGCGGTGCGAAGTTTATCCGCCCGGTGTTTATTCTGATGGTGCTGGCGCTGACAGCGCGCCTAGCCTGGCAGCACTGGTTCGGGCTGACCTAGACGGCGCGCGACATAGACGTCGATCAGGTAACGGGCAATCGAGCGTGACGCCGGCAGCGGCGGCAGATCATGGACACTGAACCAACGCGCATCCTCGATTTCGTCCGCTTGCATGACGATATCGCCCGACGCGTATTCGGCATGGAATCCCAGCATCAGCGAATGCGGAAATGGCCAGCCTTGACTGCCCAGGTACTGCAGGTTGCAGATCTCTAGTCCAACCTCTTCACGCACCTCACGCGCCACGCAGTGCTCCACCGATTCACTCGGTTCGAGGAAGCCCGCCAGCGTGCTGTACACCCCAGTGACAAAGCGTGGCGAACGAGCAAGCAGAATCTCGTCACCCCGAGTCACCAGCACAATCATGCTCGGCGACAGGCGTGGGTAATGTTGCTGTTCGCAACCGTCACAACGCATGGCCCGCTCACCGGGTACCTGCTGCATGGCAGCGCCACAGCGACCACAGAAGCGGTGATCGGCAGCCCATGTGGAGATCTGCGCGGCATAACTGAGCACGCGGAAGGTCTCATCATCATCGCCTTGCAGCATGAACTGGCGCAGGCCTTGCCAGAAACAACCTGGCATGTCCTGCGGCTGATCCAACTCAAGCAGGTAAACGGCATCGCCCTTGAAGTGCCCCAGGCCATGCTCGGCAACCACCGGCAAGTCCTGTTTTTTCAGCCATTCACGCGGAAACAGTACGCCGTTGCTGTCCGTAAGGAAATGCTGTCGACAATGCACCAGCGCCCAACCTCCAGGCTGCTGACAGTCGAGTACCCGCGGTTGCCAGACAGACATTCTCAAGCCTCCAGTGGCATGCCCAGCGCCCGCACGCTTTCGGCGGCAAGGTCGAGCACGCTCGGCTGGGTTTCCGGACGCATCACCGCACCGGCTTCCAGGTAGTACTCAAGACTGCTGAGGGCATCGGCCAGGGTTTCCAGCATCTGCTCGGACGGCATCTGTGGCGCATCGAACATCTGCTGCTGGATATAGTCCGCACAGGCACCCACCAGCATGGCTGCGCGCTCCTGACCGAGGAACCACAAACCACCGCGAACGGCCTGCAGGCTGAACGGCACATTGGACAGGTGCATACGCTCACCACCCGATTCCAGGTACGCGGTGATGGCCCGCTTAGCCAGCGCCAGACCGGCCTGAGCTTCGTCGACCACAACAATGCGCGCTTCATTAAGCTGGTGCAGGGCAAAGGACTCGGCCTCATCTCCCGGCTGCGCCTGGGCTGGCCGGGCATCGCGGCGCTCACCGCGCTCCAGGCTGGCGACCATGCCTTCGACATACAGCACGGCATCCGCCAGTTTGTGCAGTTCCTGCGGCTGTGGCGCACTGTCCTCGCTCCAGCTGGCAACGGTCTGCAGCTGAGCATTGAGGGAGTTACCGGCAGAACTCAGACCCACCATGCCCAACGTCTTGCTCAACTTGCCGAGCAAGGCATGCAGGCTGTTGAGGCTGTCGGTCTGCAGGGTGCCGCGCTCAATCAGGTCGAGCATGTCCTTGACGCTGGCCAGCTCTTCGCGAATCGCCGAACTCAGCGAACGCATGACCGCCTGACCAGGCCCCGCCAGACGCTGGTATTCCTCTTCGAGCAGGTGATCGGTGAACGGCAACGGCATCAGCCCAAACACTTCGCTCAGCGCCGCCGCCTGCGGGCCACGGGTATCCGCCAAGGCCACCAGATAGAGCAGTTCCTTGAGCAGGTTGCGCGGCGCTTCGTATTGGCCATTGACCAGCATCTGCTTGAGTTCACGATCAATGCGCGAGAACAGCTGTTTGCGCGACTTGCGTGGCAGCAGTTGGCCGTCCACCTGCGCTTCAACCGCTGCGGCGCCCACCCAGCACAGACGGCCACGTGGCTCATTGGCGAACAGGCTGTCGAGGCGGGTCAAGGCCCGCCCCATCAGTTTGAGACTGGCTTGCGGATTCTGCTCACGGATAAAACCAAGCAGACCGACCTGATACATGTGGCGCAAGCGCCGCCCTTCACTCTCGCGCGCAGCACCATCAACCGAAGCGGGAGCACTGCGTGGACGAGCGTGGTCGAGGCGTACGCTGAAGAAAAAGCTTTCCGGCAAGGCAGGCTGACCGCCGGCCTGGCGCAAATCATTGATGGCCGGCAGCAGCAGCTCCGGAATTTCCTGGCGATGCGCTTCGACGTTTTCCAGGTAGCGACGCAGCACGTGCAAGGCATTGCTCAAGGCTGACAACTGAACGTCGCGCTCTTCACCTGCACCGGCGGGAATATCGGTGGCCTGATCCAACACTTCCTGCGCCAGCAGTTCGGCACCCGCCAGTTCGATCAGATTCAGCGTGCCGCGCACCTGATGCAGGCTTTCCACCGCCTGCTGCAGCAGGCTGCCGTTGTTGCGATCGGCAATGAATTGCTCAAGGCTCAACTCAGCCTCTTCCATGGTGGTGAACAATTCATCGCGCACCAGATTAAGCGACGTGGCTCCAGATACCATGAGCTATTGCGCCTCCCGCGTCAGTGATGAAAACAGGTGGAAGGACAGCATCAGTCAGCGAACTCCGGTTTCTGCTTGCTCATGTGCGCCGTCATGGCCACACGCAGGTCAGCAGATTGCAACATGGCGGCGTTCCAGGTGGCGATGTATTCGAGGCCATCATCAACGCGGTGGTCGCGCATGTAGCGAATCATTTCCTTGGTACCGCGGATGGCCACTGGCGACTTGCTGGCGATCTCGCGGGCGATACCCATCACACCATCCAGCAAGGCATCAGCGTCAGCATAGGTGCGGTTGACCAGGCCGATGTTGCGCGCCTCTTCGCCGTTGATGGTGCGCCCGGTAAAAGCCAGTTCGCGCATCATGCCGTCGCCGATGATGCGTGGCAGGCGTTGCAGGGTGCCCACGTCGGCGGCCATGCCGATGTCGATTTCCTTGATGGAAAACTGCGCATCGACCGTCGAATAACGCATGTCGCAGGCCGAGACCAGATCGATCGCACCGCCCAGGCAATAACCTTGAATGGCCGCCAGCACCGGCTTACTGCAATTGTCCACGGCGTTGAAGGAGGCTTGCAGCTCGAGAATCTTGCGCCGCAGCTTTTGCGCATTGCGCCCAACATCCGGCCCCAGCTGGCTGCCGACCGAAGCCAGCATCATCAGGTCGATGCCCGAGGAAAAGTGTTTGCCAGCACCGGAGATCACCACCGCACGCACTTCATCGGTGTCATCGATCCAGCGGAAAATATCGATGATCTCGCGCCAGAAGTCGGCGTTCATCGCATTGACCTTTTCCGGGCGGTTGATCACCACATGGGCAACCTTATCTGCCAACACGACATTAAAGGCTTTGTAGTCGGACACGGCAGTCATCCTCAGCAGGGGCGCAAGCGCAAGATGGAAATATTCTTATGCTAAAAATCGAGCAACTATAACAACCAACCGACAAATGTCGATGCTGGCCACTGTGACGCAGGGCACGCCATTAAAGTTAAGCTCAATTTTTACCTATCGGCGATAAGCGCTTGATCTACTGAGGTAAGCAGCGCAGCAAGGCCAGTCCGCCGTAGAACGCAGCGAACCGGCCAGGCATCAGGCTTTAATGCAGTCGACGGTATACACCCCATCCTCACGCTGCAGGCCGTGCACATCAGCATCGAAACCGGGGAAGCTGCGGTCGAAGGTGCGGGCAAACGCCAGGTAATCGATGATCGAGCGAGTCTGCGCGGTAAACCGTTCGCCCGGCATGATCAATGGGATTCCTGGCGGGTATGGCACCAGCATCACCGCAGCGATGCGCCCTTCCAACTGCTCGATCGGCACCGCCTCGACTTCGCCACGCACCAGTTGGTTGTAAGCATCGGCTGGCTTGATCGCCACCTCCGGCAGCACCGTATACATACGCTTGAGCGCCTTAGCCGTAGCGTTTTCGCGGTAGCAGGCATGCAGTGCATCGCACAGATCGCGCAGCCCCATGTCCTGATAGAACGCCTTGCCGGCCTGAGCAATTGACGGCAGCACATCGCTCAAGGGCAGGTTGGCGTCATAGCTGCGTTTGAACTCCAGCAACTCGGTCAGCAGCGTACTCCACTTGCCCTTGGTAATACCCATGGAGAACAGCACCAGGAAGGAATACAGGCCGGTTTTCTCCACCACCAGGCCGCGCTCCCAGAGGAATTTGCTGACCACGGCCGCCGGAATGCCGCGCTCGTCCAGCTTGCCGTCAGCAGTCAATCCCGGCGTCACCAGGGTGACCTTGATCGGGTCGAGCAGCACGTAATCTTCGGCAACATCGCCAAAGCCATGCCAATCGGCTTGCGGTTGCAACAGCCAGTCAGGCGTCGCTACATCATCGGTGCCTTCGGCCTGCGGCGGCTGCCAGATGCTGAACCACCAGTCGTCGCTGTTGAGGTTCTGCCGCAGGTTGGCCAGGGCGCGGCGGAAGCTCAAGGCCTCATCGAAGGTTTCCTGAATCAGCGAGCGTCCGGCCGGGCCTTCCATCATCGCCGACGCCACATCCAGCGAGGCGATGATGCCGTACTGCGGCGATGTGGAGATGTGCATCATAAAGGCTTCGTTGAAGCGATCCCGATCCAGCTGACGCTTGCCGCCATCCTGTACGTGGATCATCGAAGCCTGGCTAAATGCGGCCAGCAGCTTGTGGGTGGAATGGGTGGTGAACACCAGCGGCGTGTCTGCACTGCGCGCCGTGCCCATGCCATAACGCCCGGAATAAAACTCGTGGAACGCCGCGTAGGCGTACCAGGCCTCGTCGAAATGCAGCACCTCGACGCTATTGCCCAGGGTCTGCTTGATCAGCTCGGCGTTGTAGCACAGGCCGTCGTAGGTCGAGTTGGTCACCACCACCAGCTTGACCATCGCCCCACTGCTGTTCGGCACGCGCCCACGGGCCAGCGGGCTGGCATCGATCTTCGCCTGGATCGACTCACGGCTGAACTCGCTCAGCGGAATCGGCCCGATGATGCCCAGCTCGTTGCGCTCCGGGCACAGGTACAGCGGAATCGCGCCAGTCATGATGATCGAATGCAAAATCGATTTGTGGCAGTTACGGTCTACCAGTACCAGATCATCGCGGCCAACCATGCTGTGCCAGACGATCTTGTTCGCCGTCGAGGTGCCGTTGATCACGAAGTAGGTGTGATCGGCGCCGAAATTGCGCGCCGCGCGGGCTTCTGCTTCAGCCAGGGGGCCGGTGTGATCGAGCAACGAACCCAGCTCCGGCACCGACACCGAGAGGTCAGAACGCAGGGTGTTCTCACCGAAAAACTGGTGAAACGCCTGCCCCACTGGGCTTTTGCGATAGGCCACACCGCCGCCATGGCCCGGCGTGTGCCAGGAATAGTTGGACTGCGCAGTGTGCTGCACCAGCGCCTTGAAGAACGGCGGCAGCAGGCAATCCAGGTAATTGCGCGCAGCACGCGCGACCTGACGAGCGAGGAACGGCACGGTGTCTTCGAACAGATAAAGGATGCCGCGCAACTGGTTGAGATCGACCATGGCCTCGGCTGGTGCGTTCTCGATGGTCACCTGCTCGCCGAGGGCGAAAATCGGCAACTGCGGTGCACGACGACGAGCGATGCGAATCAGCTCGACCATGTCCTGCAACAGGGTCTTGTTCTCCCCCGCACCTTCGGCGGCCACCAGAATGCAGGCAAGGCCGTGGTGGGTGGAGGCCACGATGCGCCCCTCGGCGGAGCTGGCGGTGGAGAGAATGCTGAAGCCGTCCTGCTCCAGTTCTTGGGCGATGGCGCGCACCCGATCACCGGCCACGGTATCGGCCTTGATGTCACGGTGCACGATCAGGACGGGGAACTTTAGGTCTTTATACATTGTGGCGTCCCTGAAGAATGGCAGGTCATAGCCTGCCTATCACCTCAGGGTAGAGGCTGGCCCCGCTAGGCGGAACCCCCTCTGCGTGACGCTGTACGAAAAGGTCGCGAGTGGATAACTCAGCGGTCGCGATTGCCGTTCACCGATTGGCCAGCGGCAACCGCCAGACGCCGATCAGGCCTCGGCCTTGGGCTGTTCCAGCAGCACCCAAAGCGGCGGCGCACCTGCTGACTTCTCGATAATCGCCAGGCGTGCCAGATGGGCATCCAGCTCTTCACCATTGGCCCGAATCACCCGTGTCAGGGCCCGATCAGCGGGCAGACGGCGAATCGCGCTGGGCTGCTGACGACCATTGCTGTCGCCTTCCGAGCCGTCACCGGCCAGGGAGAGGTTGGTCTGTCCGCCGGTCATTGTCAGGTAGACGTCGGCGAGAATCTCGGCATCGAGCAAGGCGCCGTGCAGGTCACGGCCGGAGTTGTCGACACCATAGCGTTTGCACAGCGCATCGAGGTTGTTGCGCTGCCCCGGGTGGCGCTCGCGGGCCATCATCAGGGTGTCGAGGATTGAGCAGTGCTCGCTGATGTCGGCGCGTTCATCTTGCTTGATCAGGGCGAATTCGTTGTTGATAAAGCCAACGTCGAACGCCGCGTTGTGAATGATCAGCTGCGCACCCTTGATGAACTCGAAGAACTCATCGGCCACATCCTTGAAGCGCGGCTTGTCCTTGACGAACTCGTTGGTGATGCCGTGAACCGCAATCGCGCCTTCGTCGATCTCACGGTCCGGCTGCAGGTAGACGTGAAAATGCCGCCCGGTCAGGCGTCGCCCCATCAGCTCAACGCAACCGATCTCGATGATCCGGTGACCATCGGTCACCGGCATACCGGTGGTTTCAGTATCCAGCACCACACTACGCATGCTTCTGCCCTCTTACTTCTTCAACACCGCGATTGGCCAACTGGTCGGCGCGTTCATTACCCGGATGGCCGGTATGGCCGCGCACCCACTGCCAATTGACATCATGGCGATTGACCTGCTCGTCCAGCGCCTGCCACAAGTCGGCATTTTTCACCGGTTCCTTGGCGGCAGTCTTCCAACCGCGTTTTTTCCAGTTCGGCATCCATTCCTGGATGCCTTTCATCACATATTGCGAGTCGGTGATCAAACGCACCGAACAGGGACGAGTCAGAGCAATCAGGGCACAGATCGCCGCCATCAGCTCCATGCGGTTATTGGTCGTGTTGGGCTCGCCACCCCACAGCTCCTTTTCTACGCCTCGGCAAACCAGCAAGGCACCCCAGCCACCCACGCCAGGATTGCCCTTGCAGGCACCGTCGGTGTAGATCTCGACCTGTTCACTCATGTATCTGCAATCTCTCGCTCAATTATCAGCCAATGCTATTTCTGCGGTGTTTCACGCCGACTGACCTTGGCCACCGGCATCGGCAGTAACTTGCCCACCGGTTGCCGGCTGGGCTGACGCAATGGCCGCAAACCCACCACCAATTTACGCGCCACCAGCACATAAAAACCGCCACCGGGTGGCTGCCAGCTCGCGCCAATGCGCTCCAGCGCAGCCAAACGCGCCTGCCAGGCCGGCGCAGAAAGCGGCGGACGATAGCACCCGAAGCGGCGTTTCTCCAGCGCGAAACCCAGTAGGTGCAACCAGTCGCAAACCCGACTAGGCGCAATACAACGCGCCTGGCGCAAGGCATCGCGGGCGAACAGATGACGCATACCCCAGGTGCTGAGCGGATTGATCCCGACAATCAGCAGATGACCGCCCGGACGCACGCTACGCGCCGCCTCACGCAGCAACCCGTGGGGCGACAGGCTGAAATCCAGACCATGCTGCAACACCACTACATCGGCGGCATGTTCGGTGAGCGGCCAGGATTGCTCTTCACAGACGATTTCCACGCCTTTGAATGGCGCCCCCAGGCGCACACTGCGCTGGATCTGCCGGGCATCCGGCGGCGAATCGGCGGCGGGCCCGTAATGCACCAGGTAACCGCCAAAGAAACGCGCCAACTCCTCCTCAAGCAACTGCCGCTCCTGCTCCAGCAGCAACTGCCCGAGCGGCCCGGCCAGCCAGGTGCGGGCCGCGCCAATCAGGTCGAGCCATTCACTGTCGGCATGGGCAAAAGGGTGATCGGACATAAGCATTACCTACGTAGCCAGCACCGTTAATGCCCCCTAAGATGCACCTTTGTGCCCTGCTTAGCGACCGAACGATGATAAAAATCGACGCACTGTCTGCATTCTCCGACAACTATATATGGCTGCTGCAAGACCCTGAGCGGCGCCACTGCGCGGTTGTCGACCCCGGTGATGCTGCCCCAGTCGAAGCCTGGCTGGCGGCCAACCCCGGCTGGCAGTTGAGCGACATTCTGATCACCCACCACCACTTCGACCATGTGGGCGGGATCGAGCGTCTCAAGGCCACCACTGGCGCACGGGTGCTGGGCCCAGCCAACGAGAATATCCCTGGCCGTGATCTGGCGTTGCACGACGGCGACCAGGCCGACGTGCTGGGTCAGCGATTCGATATATATGAAGTTCCCGGGCATACCCTGGGGCATATCGCCTATGTTCAGCCCGAGCAGCATTGGCTGTTCTGTGGCGACACGCTGTTTGCTGGCGGTTGTGGTCGCCTGTTCGAGGGCAGCCCCGAGCAGATGCACCAGTCACTCAGCCGCCTGGCAGCGCTTCCCGAACAAACTCAGGTGTTCTGCACCCATGAGTACACCCTGAGCAACCTGCGCTTTGCCGCCGCTGTTGAACCGGAAAACCAGCAGATCAAGCAGCGCCTGGAACAAGTGGGACAATGGCGCAAGGCTGGACAGATCAGCCTGCCATCCTCTATTGCTCTGGAGCGTGCCACCAACCCGTTCTTGCGCAGCAGCGAACCGGCAGTCAGTGCCATGATTGCCGAACGCGATGGGCCGGCCAGCCGTGCTCCGGCGCAGGTGTTCGCCGCATTGCGCGCCTGGAAGGACCATTTCTAAACCACGACAACCACACAAAAGACTGGTTAAAACTTGACCAGGGGCAGACTGGTTCCTAGAATCGCCCGACCTTTTCGCCGGGAAGTACACCGCCGCCAATGCATCTATCACCACGCAAGACCTTGAATTTAAAGGCATTGGCACAAAGCGCTCAGACGCTTGTGGTGATCATGTGCGTAACCCTGGCCGGTTGCCAGACCAGCAACCAATACCGCCCTGACAGCGGCCGCGACACCGACCGCGCGGTCGGTCTTGAGCAAGAGCCGGAATGGCTCAGCAGCAACGCGGCGCCTGCCCCTGAAGAGCCTAAAGATATTTGGGAGCGAGTGCGCAACGGCTATCAGTTGCAGGACAGCATCACCCTCAATCCGCGCATCGAACAGCAACGCCTGTGGTTCGTCGGTAATCCCTCGTTTATCGAGAAAGCCGGCGAACGCAGCAGCCCCTACATTCACTTCATCGTCGAGCGCCTGGAACAGCGCAATATGCCAATGGAGCTGGCGCTGCTGCCGATGATCGAAAGCTCGTACAACCCGCTGGCTTACTCCCACGCCCATGCTGTCGGGCTGTGGCAGTTCATCCCGTCCACCGGGCGCAACTTCAACCTGCGCCAGACCAACTGGTACGACGGCCGCCGCGATGTGATGGCCTCCACCGATGCTGCCATCAGCTACCTGACCCGCCTCAAGGAAATGTTCAACGGTGACTGGCTGCTCGCCCTGGCCGCCTACAACGCCGGCGAAGGCCGGGTCAGCCGGGCTATCGAGCGCAACCAGAAACTCGGCCTGCCAACCGATTACTGGAACCTCTCATTGCCGACCGAAACCCAGAACTACGTGCCCAAGCTGCTGGCTCTATCGCAAGTAATCATGACTCCGCAGGCCTATGGCGTCAGCCTCGCGCCGATCGCCAACGAACCGTACTTCGAGAAAGTTGCATTCACCCAGCGCATGGACCTTTCGCGTGTCGCCGCGATGGCCGATCTGGATGAAGACGAGCTATACCTGCTCAACCCCGCCTTCAAGAAAGGCATCACGCTGGACGGCCCGCAGCACCTACTGGTGCCAACCGACAAGGCTGAGCTGCTGACCGCCAACCTGTCACTGATGAAGCCCCAGGAGTTGGTGAACTGGCAGCAATACCGCGTGCGCTCAGGCGACAGCCTGCACAGCATCGCCAACCGCCATCAGTTGACGGTGAACACCCTACGCGACATCAACAAGCTCTCCAGCAACAACCTGCGCATCGGTCAGGTTCTGAGCATCCCCACTCAGCCCGGCGTAACAGCGCGTGAACCACTGTTTCAGCGCAGCGTGGCACAGAGTCAGCCGGCACGGACCTACCGGGTGAAAAACGGCGACAACCTCTGGCAAATCGCCAAGAACCACAAGGTTGCAGTCAAGGATGTGCAGCGCTGGAACAAATTATCAGGGAGCAGCCTGCGCGTCGGTCAGGTGCTGACCATGCAAGCCGGCCAAACGGCTTCAGGCGGCAGCGGCGGTGCCCCCCGCAAAGGGGCCACCTACTACAAGGTGCGCCAGGGCGACTCGCTGTATCTGATCGCCAAGCGCTTCAAGGTACCGATGAAAAGCCTGCAACGCTGGAACCCGAAAGCCGGCAAGGCGCTAAAGCCCGGGCAGACACTGACTCTGTACAGCGGCAACTGATCAGGCCTTCTTGCTCATTGCTTCCAGGCAACGTCCGGTGAGCTGGGTAAAGCGCTGAAAGGCGACAAACTGCTCATGCTTAAGCGCCCGCCCGGATACCCGGCTGTCGGCATACAGCAAGCCGATTTCCCGGGTTCCCGCCAACAACGGTGCAATAAAGAACATGCCCTGCCCCAGGCGCTGACGAATCGGCTGGGTGACCAGCTCATTGAGGTTGTAGCTGGCTGGCACGCCCATCCATAGCGCCTCTTTATTACGCAGGGCATAGCTGAATATATGTGGCTGCGCGGTTTGCTCAACCGGCAAGATAAAATCATGCGCCCACCCGGCGGTGCCCTCGCCGATCACCCGCTTACAGCGAAAACAGCTCTGCCCATCGGCCAACACCACCAGCATGATGCGCTCCAGCCCGGTGCCCTGATGCAAACCCTTGAACAGCGTATCGAGTACCAACCCCAGGTCGGCACGCTTTGAAACCATCAACCCAAGGTCCTGCAAGGCTTGCTGCAGGATCAGCAGATTGGGTTGCAAGAGCCGCGCCTTGCGCTGCTCCTGCTGCAGACGAATCTGCTCCGGATCGGTATTGGGAATCAGCTTGCACAACTGGCTGGCGCCAAACGTGGCGGCCATCTTCACGGTTTCCTCGGCACTGGCCAGAACCTGCTGCATGGCTTCCTGCGGCGTCACCCCGATAAAGCTGGCCAGTTGCCCGACCAGGCTCTCCATGGCGGCTGAATCCCAGCCTTCAAGTGCCGCCTGGCTGATCTTAGTGCCGAGCGTCACCGCCTTGACGGCTGGATCATTCTGGCTGCTCGATTGCAGGGCCAGACTCACGGTATCACCGAGGTTCCAGCCTTTTACCAGGGCCAGGCTCAACTGCCGAAAACTGGTGCCGAGCAGGTGCATCACCACCTCGTCGGCATCGACCCCCGGCTGCGCCAGGGCAGCGGCCAGCTCATCCGCCGCCTCACCGGCACAACCCCAGAACGCCAGTTCACCGACGTTATGCAGCAAGGCGGCGATAAACACCTCCTCATCACTTCGCGAGAGCACATAGCCGGCAATGTTGCGTGCCTGTACGGCAGCGTGAAAGGACTGCGCCAGCAATTCAGCCAGCTGTTCGCGGGAGCTACGGGCCAACAGACCGTCGATCAGGCTGACCGACAGGCCGATCTGTCGTACGTTGTCGAAGCCGATCAGCACAATGGCCCGGGAGATGGTACGGATGGGTTCCTGGGAGGGGTTGTAATACACGCTGTTACCAATGCGGAGTACCTTGGTGGTCAGGGCAGCATCCCGCAGTAGCACATCGGCCAGTTGCTGGACCGACGACTTGTGCCCCAGGGTCAAACGGTGCAGATCCTGCACAACCGCGGCCAGGGCGGGTAATTCGGCTTGGTTGAAGCGATCAATCCATGACTGCAAACCATGGCAGGCTGTAACCAAAGTGATGCCCTCGCAGTGGATAGCTTGAGTGTAGTCAAAGTGCCGCCATCGGCAGCCGTCGAAACGGCCCTTTTTCCAGCCGATACAAGCTGTTAATGTGCCTGACCAGCAGCCCACAAGACGCCACGGATCGGATATTTCACTTGATACGTCCCCTCCTCTCGCTGTTCCTCTGCCTGGCCATCAGTTCATCTGCCTGGGCGACCCTGTATAAAAGTCACGGCTACGCCCAGTTTGGCGAGCTGAAGTACCCCGCCAGCTTTACTCATTTCGCCTGGGTCAACCCGGAAGCGCCCAAAGGCGGCACGCTGCGGATGATGGCCAATGGCACCTTCGACACGCTCAATCCCTATACCTTCAAGGGCAGCAGCCCGATCAGTACCGCCAACTTTCTGCAGTACGGGGTCAACGAGCTGAATGCGCCGCTGATGGTCGGCACCGGCGCCTATGACCCATCCGGTGACGAGCCGGCATCCAGTTACGGCCTGATCGCCGAGTCCGTGGAATACAGCGATGACCGCAGCTGGGTGGTGTACAACCTGCGTCCCGAAGCCCGCTTCCACGATGGCAAGCCGATCACAGCCTATGACGTGGCCTTCTCCTACCGCCTGCTGCTCAAGGAAGGCCATCCGCAGTACCGCACCAATCTGCAGGAAGTAAAACGCGTCGATATCCTCAATCGCCACAGCATCCGCTTTGTGCTCAAGCGCTCTGGCAACTCTCTGCTGATTCTGCGCCTGGGCGAACTGCCGGTGCTGCCGCAGCATTACTGGAAGGACCGCGATTTCAAGGCCACCACCTATGAACCGCCGCTGGGCAGCGGGCCCTATCGCATTACCCAGGTCAGCCCCGGACGCAGCCTGCGCTTTGAGCGGGTCAAGAACTGGTGGGGCGCCAAACTCCCGGTCAACCGTGGCAAATACAATTTCGACCGGGTCGATGTGGAGTTCTACCGCGACAGTCACGTGGCCTTCGAGGCCTTCAAGGCGGGTGAGTTCGATATCTACATCGAGCAACAGGCAAAGAACTGGGCCAATGGCTATCGCTTCCCAGCACTCAGCCGCGGTGAAGTGATCCGCGCAGAAATCCCGCACAAGATTCCTACCCAGACCCAGGCGCTGTTTATGAACACCCGTCGCGAGGTGTTTGCCGACCGCCAGCTGCGTGAAGCCCTGGGCCTGATGTTCGACTTCGAATGGGCCAACCGCGCGCTGTTCAACAGCTCCTACACCCGCGCCCAGAGTTACTACCCCAACAGCGAATTCGCCGCCAGCGGTAAACCGGAAGGTGCCGAATGGCTGCTGTTGTCGCCCTACCGTAAGCAGTTGCAGGCACGCCTGTTCAGTGAGCCCTTCAGCGTGCCGCAAACCGATGGCCGCGGCATCCCACGGGAAACCTTGCGCCGCGCCCTGGGTCTACTCGCCGATGCCGGCTGGAAGCCATCCGGCCAGCGTCTGTTGAATAGTGACGGCAAGCCCCTGACATTCGAGATCCTGCTGGTCAACTCGAACCTTGAACGTATTCTCCAGCCCTTTACCGAGAACCTGGCCAGCATTGGTATTCAAGCCCGACTGCGCACTGTCGACCGCGCCCAGTACAAACAGCGCCTCGATCAATACGATTTCGACATGATTCTGGTCACCCTGCCGCAGACCCTGAGCCCAGGTCTGGAACAGTCGCTGTATTTCCACTCCTCGCAAGCCAAGGTCAAAGGCGGCAGAAACTATGCCGGGGTTACCCACCCGGTGGTCGACGCACTGATTGAAAAGCTGCTTTCGGCACAGAGCCGCGACGAGCAAGTCGCCGCCACCCGCGCCCTTGACCGGGTACTGTTGTGGCAGCACTACAGCATCCCGAACTGGTATATCGATTACCACCGCCTGGCTTACCGCAACCGATTTGCCTTCGTCACCACGCCGCCCTACACCCTGGGCCTGCGTACCTGGTGGCTGAAATCCATGGAGAACGCTGAATGACCCATGCAGTGCGCGCCCTGTTTATCCGCTTCAGCAGCCTTGCTCTGCTTGGCGTTGCCAGCCTGGCCCTGGCCGGCCCCAAGCACGCACAAACCCTGTATGACGAGCCGCCGAAATACCCGGCAAATTTCAAACACTTCGAGTACGTCAACCCGGATGCCCCCAAAGGTGGCACCCTGCGCCAGGCAGCATTTGGCAGCTTCGACAGCCTCAACCCCTTTATCAACAAGGGCGTAGCTGCCGATGACATCGGCATGATCTACGACACCCTGACCCGCCACGGCCTGGACGAACCCTTTACCGAATACGGCCTGCTCGCGGAAAAAATCGAGAAAGCCCCGGACAACGCCTGGGTACGTTTCTATCTGCGCCCCGAGGCGCGCTTTCATGATGGCCAGCCGGTCACCGCCGAGGACGTCAAATTCACCTTCGACACCCTGATGAGCAAAGGCGCACCGATGTACCGCGGCTACTACGCCGATGTCGACAAGGTTGAGGTCGAAAGCCCGCAGCGCGTGCGTTTTATCTTCAAGCATGCCGGTAACCGTGAACTGCCGCTGATCGTTGGGCAACTGCCAGTGCTGCCCAAACACTGGTGGGCCGAACGCGACTTCAGCAAAGGTAACCTCGATGTGCCGTTGGGCAGCGGCCCTTACAAAGTGGCGAATGTGCAGGCCGGCCGCTCGATACGCTACGAGCGGGTCAAGGACTGGTGGGGTAAGGATCTGCCGGTCAATCGCGGCTTTTACAACTTCGACACCCTGCAAATCGACTACTACCGCGACAACACCGTCGCCCTGGAAGCGCTCAAGGCAGGGCAGTTTGATTACTGGCTGGAAATCAGCGCAAAGAACTGGGCCACCGCCTACAACGTGCCGGCCGTGGCCAATGGCCAATTGATCAAGGAAGAGATTGCCAACCACAACCCTACCGGCATGCAGGGCTTTATCTTCAACACCCGTCGCGCGCTATTCAGCGACCGCCGTGTGCGTGAGGCTCTGGGCCTGCTGTTCGATTTCGAATGGGCCAATCGCCAGCTGTTCAACGGCGCCTACACCCGTACCCACAGCTACTTCGACAACTCCGAACTGGCTGCAAGCGGCCTGCCCTCTGCAGACGAACTGAAACTGCTGGAGCCCTTGCGTGCGCAGATTCCGCCGCAGGTATTTACCGATGAATATCAGCCCTCCGTCACCGACGGCAGCGGCATCATTCGCGAGCAGCAACGCCGTGCCTATCAGCTGCTGCAGGAAGCCGGCTGGCGCATTGATGGCGACAAGATGCTCGACAGCACGGGCAAGCCGGTCAGCTTCGAATTCCTCCTGGCGCAGACCGAGTTCGAACGCATTCTCTTGCCGTACAAGCGCAACCTGGCCGATCTGGGCATTGAGTTGGTGATCCGCCGTGTCGATGTATCCCAATACGTCAACCGCCTGCGTTCACGTGACTTCGACCTGATCGTCGGCGGCTTCGGCCAGTCCAACTCCCCTGGTAACGAGCAACGCGAATACTGGCATTCCAGCAGTGCCGACAATCCCGGCAGCCGTAACTTTATTGGTTTGAAAGACCCTGCCGTGGACAAGCTGGTCGAAGGCCTGATCAATGCCGACTCACGCCAGAGCCTGATCACCCATACCCGCGCCCTCGACCGCGTACTGCTGTGGGGCCATTACGTGGTGCCCAACTGGCATATCAAAACCTGGCGCGTGGCCTACTGGAACCGCTTCGAGCACCCCAAGGTCAGCCCAAAATATGACATAGGCCTGCACACCTGGTGGGCGCGCAGCAAATCACCTGAAGCGGCGGCCGACGAAGCAGCCGCGCACAACCGCACAGGCGTGGAGCCATAACATGCTGGCGTATATCTTCCGTCGGCTGCTGCTGATCATTCCCACGTTGTTTGGCATTCTGCTGATCAACTTCATCATCATCCAGGCGGCCCCCGGCGGCCCGGTCGAACAGATGATCGCCAAACTGGAAGGCTTTGACGGCGCCACCAGCCGGATTGCCGGCGGCGGTGCCGAAGTTTCCGTGGCCGGTTCCAACTACCGCGGCGCACAGGGCCTGGACCCTGAGCTGGTGGCGGAAATCGAGCGCATGTACGGCTTCGATAAATCCGCTCCGGAACGCTTCTGGCTGATGCTCAAGAGCTACGCGCAACTGGACTTCGGTTCGAGCTTCTTTCGCGATGCCGAGGTCATCGACCTGATCATCGAGAAGATGCCCGTGTCGATCTCCCTGGGGCTGTGGAGCACGCTGATCATGTACCTGGTGTCGATCCCACTGGGCATCGCCAAGGCCACTCGCCACGGCAGCGCCTTCGACGTCTGGACCAGCTCGGCAATCATCATCGGTTATGCCATCCCCGCCTTCCTCTTCGCCATCCTGCTGATCGTGCTGTTTGCTGGCGGCAGCTACTGGGACTGGTTCCCGCTGCGCGGGCTGACCTCGAACAACTTCGACGAGCTGAGTTTTACCGGCAAGCTGCTCGACTATTTCTGGCACCTGGCCCTGCCCGTCACCGCTCTGGTGATCGGCAACTTCGCCACCCTGACGTTGCTAACCAAGAACAGCTTTCTCGATGAGATCAACAAGCAGTATGTGATCACTGCCAGGGCCAAGGGCCTGAGCAATAACCGTGTGCTCTACGGTCATGTGTTCCGTAACGCCATGCTGATCATCATCGCCGGCTTCCCGGCAGCCTTTATCGGCATCTTCTTTACCGGCTCCTTGCTGATCGAGGTGATCTTCTCCCTCGATGGCCTCGGCCTAATGAGTTTTGAAGCCGCGATTAACCGCGATTACCCGGTGGTGTTCGGCACCTTGTTTATCTTCACGTTGCTCGGTCTGGTGGTGAAATTGATCGGTGACATTACCTACACCCTGGTCGATCCGCGTATCGACTTCGAAAGCCGGGAGGGTTGAGATGAAACTGTCGCCAATCAATCAACGCCGCTTCCAGCTGTTCAAGGCACACAAACGCGGCTGGTGGTCGCTGTGGGTGTTCCTCGCCCTGTTCTTCGTCACCCTCGGCGCCGAGCTGATCGCCAATGACAAACCATTGGTGGTGGGCTACGACAACCAGCTGTATTTCCCGGTATTCAAGCGCTACCCGGAAACCACCTTCGGCGGCGAATTCCCGCTGCAGGCCAACTACAAGAGCCCGTATATCCAGGAGCTGATCAAGGAAAAGGACGGCTGGATGATCTGGCCGCCGATCCGCTACAGCTACTCCAGCATCAACTACGACTTGCAGGTGCCCGCCCCGGCGCCACCCTCGGCGGAAAACCTGCTGGGCACCGACGACCAGGGCCGCGATGTATTGGCGCGGGTGATCTACGGCTTTCGCATCTCGGTGCTGTTTGCCCTGACCCTGACCCTGGCCAGTTCGGTAATCGGTGTGTTTGCCGGCGCCCTGCAGGGCTTCTATGGCGGCTGGGTCGATCTGGCTGGGCAGCGTTTTCTGGAGATCTGGTCGGGTCTGCCGGTGCTTTATCTGCTGATCATCCTCGCCAGCTTCGTGCAGCCGAACTTCTGGTGGCTGCTGGGCATCATGCTGCTGTTTTCCTGGATGAGCCTGGTGGATGTGGTACGCGCCGAGTTTCTGCGTGGGCGCAACCTGGAATACGTGCGCGCAGCCCGCGCACTGGGCATGCAGAACGGCTCGATCATGTTCCGTCACATCCTGCCCAACGCGATGATTTCCACCATGACCTTTATGCCGTTCATCCTCACCGGCGCGATCGGCACCCTAACCGCGCTGGATTTCCTTGGCTTTGGCCTGCCGCCAGGAGCGCCGTCACTCGGTGAGCTGGTGGCGCAAGGCAAATCCAATCTGCAGGCGCCCTGGCTCGGTATCAGCGCCTTTGCCGTACTGGCCCTGATGCTCAGCCTGCTGGTGTTTATCGGCGAAGCGGCGCGCGATGCCTTCGATCCGAGGAAATGACATGACCGACTCCAACCCCCTCATCGAAGTCCGCGACCTGGCGGTCGAGTTCGTGACCGGCAGCCTCAAGCAGCGCGTGCTGGAAAGCGTCAGTTTCGATATCAAGCGCGGCGAAACCCTGGCCCTGGTGGGTGAAAGCGGCTCGGGCAAATCAGTCACCGCGCACTCCATCCTGCGCCTGCTGCCCTACCCCCTGGCCCAACACCCCAGCGGCAGCATTCACTACGCCGGGCAAGACCTGCTCAAACTGAACGAGAACAAACTGCGCGGCATTCGCGGCAACCGCATCGCCATGGTCTTTCAGGAGCCCATGACCTCGCTGAACCCGCTGCACAGCATCGAGAAGCAGATCAACGAAGTGCTGGCCCTGCACAAAGGCCTGCGCGGCAAGGCGGCTACGGCACGCACTCTGGAGCTGCTGGAGCTGGTCGGCATTCCTGAGCCGCACAAGCGCCTCAAGGCCTACCCACATGAACTTTCAGGCGGGCAACGCCAGCGCGTGGTGATCGCCATGGCCCTGGCCAACGAGCCAGAACTGCTGATTGCCGACGAGCCCACCACCGCCCTGGACGTCACCGTGCAGCTGAAGATCCTCGAGCTGCTCAAGGACCTGCAGGCGCGCCTGGGCATGTCGATCCTGTTGATCAGCCACGACCTCAACCTGGTGCGACGCATTGCCCACCGGGTGTGCGTGATGCAGCGTGGGCATATCGTCGAACAGGCGGAATGCGAAACCCTGTTTAAACACCCACAGCACCCTTATACCCGCGAGCTGCTGGGCGCTGAGCCCACGGGCGGCCCGGTCGATCAGCCACCTGGTAAACCCATGCTGGAAATCGACAACCTGCGCATCTGGTTCCCGATCAAGAAGGGCCTGCTGCGCCGCACGGTCGATCACGTCAAAGCCGTGGACGGTATCAACTTCAACCTGCCACAGGGGCATACCCTGGGCATCGTCGGTGAAAGTGGCTCAGGCAAATCCACCCTCGGCCTGGCGATTCTGCGTCTGCTCGGCAGCCAGGGCGGTATCCGTTTTCAGGGCCAGGCCATCGACCAGCTCTCGCAACACGACGTGCGCCCACTGCGCCGACAGATGCAGGTGGTGTTTCAGGACCCGTTCGGCAGCCTCAGCCCACGCATGTCGGTGGGTCAGATTGTCGGCGAAGGCTTGCAGATCCACCGCCTGGGCAGCGAAGCCGAACAGGAACAGGCGATTATCGACGCCTTGGTGGAAGTGGGTCTGGATCCGGAAACCCGGCATCGCTACCCACACGAGTTTTCCGGTGGCCAGCGTCAACGCATCGCCATCGCCCGCGCCCTGGTGCTCAAACCCGCGCTGATCCTGCTGGATGAGCCGACCTCGGCCCTCGACCGCACCGTGCAGCGCCAGGTAGTCGAGTTGTTGCGTTCGCTGCAGGCCAAATACAACCTCACCTACCTGTTTATCAGCCACGATCTGGCCGTGGTCAGGGCGCTGAGTCATCAGGTGATGGTGGTCAAACAGGGCAAGGTGGTCGAACAGGGACCGGCGGCACGTGTCTTTGCCGCGCCACAGGACATCTATACACAGCAGTTGCTGGAAGCGGCCTTTATGGTCCCAGCTGGCTAATTCTTGTAGACAGGAAGAGGAACTACACCCATGGGTTTTCTAAGCGGCAAGCGCGTACTGATCGTTGGCGTCGCCAGCAAACTGTCCATCGCCTCCGGTATCGCAGCAGCCATGCACCGTGAAGGTGCCGAACTGGCCTTCACCTATCAGAACGAAAAGCTCAAGGGCCGCGTCGAAGAGTTCGCCGCTGGCTGGGGCTCGAACGCAGACCTGTGCTTCCCCTGCGATGTGGCCAACGATGAGGAAATCGCCTCGGTATTCGAAGCCCTGAGCAAGAAGTGGGACGGCCTGGATTGCATCGTTCACTCCGTAGGTTTCGCCCCGGGTGACCAGTTGGACGGCGACTTCACCGAGGTCACCACCCGTGAAGGCTTCCGCATCGCTCATGACATCAGCGCCTACAGCTTCGTCGCCCTGGCCAAAGCGGGCCGCGAGATGATGAAAGGCCGCAATGGCAGCTTGCTGACCCTCTCCTACCTGGGTGCCGAGCGCACCATGCCGAACTACAACGTCATGGGCATGGCCAAGGCCAGCCTGGAAGCCGGTGTACGCTACCTGGCCGGTAGCCTCGGCCCGGAAGGCACGCGTGTCAACGCCATCTCCGCTGGCCCGATCCGTACCCTGGCAGCAAGCGGCATCAAGAGCTTCCGCAAGATGCTCGCGGCCAACGAGAAACAGACCCCGCTGCGTCGCAACGTGACCATCGAAGAAGTCGGCAACGCCGGCGCCTTCCTCTGCTCGGATCTGGCTTCGGGGGTTAGCGGCGAGATCATGTACGTCGATGGCGGCTTCAACACCACCGCCATGGGCGCCATGGAAGAGTGAGTGTGACTGCGCGGGGAGATCAGTTCTTCCTGCGCCATGTAGCGTTGCTGCCACGGATGGCAGACATAAAAAAGGCCGCTTGAATAAGCGGCCTTTTTATATTCAGCAGTATCGATCAGAAGCGCTCGATATCTGCCTTCTCTTCCAGCTGCTTACGGAACGCAGCAAAGTCCTGCTGACCGGCCCGCGAAGCCAGGAAGCGGCCATACATGGCCTTGTCTTCTTCCGACAGCGCCTGCTCGGGTTGGCTCACGCCATTGAGGCGGATGATCACAAAATCACCGTTACTCAGGCTGATACCCGCAAAGCTCGGCTTGTCGGCTGCTTCAGGCTTGGGCATGCGGAACAGCGCTTGCAGCACGACCGGCTCAACGCCTTCCTGGCTGCGAGTGGCTGCCTCAACAACTGTCCAGCCCTGCTTGGCATCGGCCTGGCTAACCGGTGTCTGGCCATCACGCAGAGCAGCCAGCTGCTCCTCGCCTTTGGCCTTGACCGCCTCGCTTGCACGCACCTTGGTCAGCTGGGCACGAATGCTGTCAGCAACCTGCTCCAAGGGCAGTTGCTCAGGCTTGTTGTGCTCTTTGACGCGCACCACCACCACAGTATTCGGATCCAGCTCGATCACACTGCTGTTGCTGCCGTCTTCCAGCACTTCATCACTGAAGGCGGCCTGAATCACCTGACGGTTGGCAGATACACCTTCGCTGCCACCCTGACGGCCAAACGGCTCAGTGGTCTTGACCTGCAAACCCAGCTCCTGCGCCGGCTGGCTCAAATCAGACGCTTCAAATGCCGCATCTTCCAGGTCCTTGGAGACCTCAACAAAGCGCTGCTCAACCTGACGCGCCTTGAGATCGCGCTGCAGTTTCTCTTCCAGGCTGGCGAAGCTAGGAACTTCCGGCGCCTGCACGCCCAACAGCTTGATCAGGTGCCAGCCGAATTCGCTGCGCACCGGTGCCGATACCGCATTTTCGCTCAGTGCATAGAGCGCTTCTTCGAAGGCCGGGTCATATACACCTGGGCCGGCAAAGCCCAGGTCACCACCGTCAACAGCAGAACCGGAGTCATCAGAGAACTCCTTGGCCAGGGCGGCGAAATCTTCACCCTGCTCCAAGCGTTTCTGCACTTCGACCAGCTTGGCTTTGGCCTGCTCATCATTCAGCGTGTCGTTCACTTCAACCAAGATATGGGCTGCACGACGCTGTTCGGCAAGGTTGGCGATTTCACTCTGATAAGCGCTTTGCAGCGCCTCATCGGTGACTTCCACCTGGTCGAAGAAGGCGTCCTTCTTCAGCTCGACATATTCCAGCACAACCTGTTCAGGGCTCATGAACTCGCTGGCTTGAGCATCGTAGTAAGCCTTGATGTCATCATCACTGAGCGTCACGGCACCCAGGTCAGCCTTGAGCGTCAGCGTGGCGAAATCGCGGGTCTGCTTTTCCAGCGCGGCAAAAGCCTGCACCTGGGCATCAGTGACGAAACCACTGTTGGCCAAGCCAGCACGCAGCTGACCGATGAGCATTTCTTGCTCAAGCATCTGGCGAAACTGCAAGCGGCTGTAGCCGAGCTGACGAATCACCTGATCGAAACGCTCAGCATTGAACTGACCGTCGACAAGAAACTCCGGCGTTCTCAGAATCACCTGGTCCAAGGCCTGCTGCGAGAAGGCGAACTTGGCGTCCTTGGCACTATCAAGCAGCAAGGTACGCTCGATCAGGCCGTTCAGGGCCGCCTCGCGCAGCAGTTTTTCGTCCAGCAGGGAAGCATCGAAGTCACGCCCCAACTGCTGCAGCAACTGCCGACGCTGCATTTCCACAGCCTGGCTAAGCTCGACGGAAGTAATCTTCTCGCCATTTACCTCAGCAGCATTCTGGCTGTTACTGGTGCCAGTAAAAATCGCATCGACACCGGTCAGCGCGAGCAACGCAACGATGATGCCGATAATGGTTTTGGCAATCCAACCCTGTGAATTGTCCCTGATGTTCTGCAGCATGCTTCCCCCAGAACGGCTGTACAAAAAAAGCAGCCGCGCAGCGTGGGTAAAATCCGGATAGAAGAAAGGCGCATCAGTGGATGCGCCTTCTCGTAACTAGCGAAGCGGATCGAACTCAAGCAACTGCTTAGTCGTGTTCAGTCACAGCGTATCGGCTGAACATTCCGCCCGCCTCAGGCCAGCCATTTAGCCAGCCTGTCAGGCAAAACCGAAAGAGGCTTAGTTGACAGCGTCTTTCAGAGCTTTACCGGCTTTGAAGCCTGGAATCTTGGCAGCAGCGATGCTGATCGGGTTACCAGTTTGTGGGTTACGGCCAGTGCGCGCAGCACGCTCTTTAACAGCGAAAGTGCCGAAGCCAACCAGTACTACGGAGTCACCAGCCTTCAGAGCGCCAGTAACGGATTCAATAACTGCGTCCAGCGCACGGCCGGCAACAGCTTTTGGGATATCAGCAGATGCGGCGATGGCATCGATCAGTTCCGACTTGTTCACTCTTAAGTCCCCTTAATTTCTGTTGAGTTTATTTCTTGCTTTTAAATGTAAGCGAAGCTGGTGCTGGAGAGCCTGCTGACACGATAAGAGCCGCTTTATAACAAGGGCTCTAAAAATGTGTCAAGAAAGCCCTCTGGCTAATGCGTGCTAATTCGCTCCTTGGAATCAGTCTCGCGTTTTTCATCCTTTGCAACCATGGGAGCCGCATCAGGCAAGGGCTCCGGGGCGTATTGCAGCGCAATTTGCAGGACCTCGTCAATCCATTTAACCGGTTTAATCTGCAGGTCTTGCTTAATATTCTCCGGAATCTCTTTCAAGTCGCGCACATTCTCTTCCGGAATGATCACGGTCTTGATTCCACCACGGTGAGCGGCCAACAGTTTTTCTTTCAGACCACCGATAGCCAGCACTTGACCACGCAGGGTGATTTCACCGGTCATCGCCACATCGGCACGCACCGGAATCTGCGTCAGCGCAGAAACCAGCGCCGTGCACATGCCAACGCCTGCGCTGGGGCCATCTTTGGGTGTTGCCCCTTCGGGCATGTGAATATGGATGTCCTGCTTCTCGTAGAAGTCCACAGGCACGCCCAGGCTCTTGGCCCGGCTGCGCACAACTGTCTGCGCTGCCGTGATCGATTCCAGCATTACATCGCCCAGTGAGCCGGTTTTGATCAACTGACCTTTGCCCGGCACCACCACCGCTTCGATGGTCAGCAGTTCACCACCAACCTGGGTCCAGGCCAGACCGGTTACCTGACCAATCTGATCCTGCTGCTCGGCCAAACCATAGCGGTGCTTGCGCACACCCAGGAAATGCTCGAGCGAGTCAGCTGTGACCGTAACCTGGAAACGCTTCTCCGCGGCATGCTCCTTGACGGCCTTGCGGCACACCTTGGCAATTTGCCGCTCCAGACCACGCACCCCAGCCTCACGGGTGTAATAACGAATGATGTCGCGGACGGCAGTCTCTTCGAAGGCCAACTCGCTCTTCTTCAGGCCGTTGGCCTGCACTTGCTTGGGTACCAGGTACTTGATCGCGATGTTGATTTTCTCCGCCTCGGTGTAACCCGGCAGGCGAATCACTTCCATCCGATCCAGCAAAGGCCCCGGAATATTCATCGAATTGGCCGTGCAGAGGAACATCACGTCAGACAAGTCGTAATCAACTTCCAGATAGTGATCGTTGAAATTGTGGTTCTGCTCCGGGTCCAACACCTCGAGCAGAGCCGACGCAGGATCACCGCGCATGTCCTGCCCCATCTTGTCGATTTCGTCGAGCAGGAACAGTGGGTTACGCACGCCAACCTTGGTCATCTTCTGAATCAGGCGACCCGGCATGGAGCCGATATAAGTACGGCGATGACCGCGAATTTCCGCCTCATCACGCACACCACCGAGCGCCATGCGTACGAATTTCCGGTTGGTGGCGGTAGCAATCGACTCGGCCAACGAGGTTTTACCCACACCAGGCGGACCCACCAGACACAGCACCGGCCCTTTGAGTTTCTTCACCCGCTTTTGCACGGCGAGGTACTCAAGAATGCGCTCCTTGACTTCCTCCAGGCCGTAATGATCGGCATCGAGAATGCTTTCCGCGCGCGCAAGGTCCAGGCGCACCTTGCTCTGCGCCTTCCACGGCACGTTAACCAGCCAATCAATATAAGAGCGCACCACGGTGGCTTCGGCCGACATCGGCGACATCTGCTTGAGCTTGTTCAACTCAGCATTGGCCTTGGTGTGCGCCTCGGCAGTCAGCCCTGCATTCTCAATGCGCTTTTTCAGTTCATCGAGTTCGTTATGGCCTTCTTCGCTGTCGCCCAGTTCTTTCTGAATGGCTTTCATCTGCTCATTCAGGTAGTACTCGCGCTGACTGCGCTCCATCTGTTTCTTAACCCGCCCGCGAATGCGCTTTTCGACCTGCAACAGGTCGATTTCCGCATCGAGCAGCGCCAGCACATGTTCAACCCGCGCAGCCAGGTCGGTAATCTCCAGAATTTCCTGTTTCTGCTCGATTTTCAGCACCATGTGCGCGGCCATGGTGTCAACCAAGCGACCGGGCTCATCAATGCCGTTGAGCGAAGCAAGGACCTCGGCTGGCACCTTCTTGCCCAGCTGTACATACTGCTCGAACTGACTCAACAGACTGCGGGTAAATACTTCGGCTTCACGCTCCGCAGCGTCCACTTCGTCGATCAGCTGTACTTCTGCGCGACAGTGACCGTCGACTGCAATAAAGCGCTCGATCTCTCCGCGTTGCTCACCTTCGACCAACACCTTGACCGTGCCATCTGGCAGCTTCAGCAGCTGCAATACCGTAGCCACGGTGCCCACACGGTAGAGCCCCTCCTCACTCGGGTCATCGTCAGCAGGGTTCTTCTGGGCCAGCAACAGAATCTGTTTCTCACCCGTCATGGCGGCCTCAAGGGCCTCAATGGATTTTTCACGCCCGACAAACAGCGGGATGACCATGTGCGGATAGACCACAACATCGCGCAACGGCAGGAGAGGCAATTCGATGGTTGTCTTCATGATTTCGGCTCTACGGCGGCCTTACGGCCGTAAACAGATGGGATGACCCTTGACCCTAAGATGGGGGCAGCCCCAACAAAAAACAAGCACTGCAACAGGAAAAGAAAAGGGGCCCGCAGGCCCCTTGCTTTCAACATGTTACAACGCAGTCAAGCGTCTGGCGCAGCCTTGGCAGGCAGCTCGTTGTTCTCATAGATAAGCAACGGCTTGGATGCACCATCGATCACACTTTCATCAATGACCACCTTGCTGACATCAGTCTGCGACGGAATCTCGTACATGGTATCGAGCAAGATACCTTCGAGAATCGAACGCAGGCCACGGGCGCCTGTCTTACGCTCGAGCGCCTTGTGCGCAACTGATCTCAATGCATCGGGACGGAACTCCAGCTCAACACCTTCCATCTCGAACAGCTTGCCATACTGTTTGGTCAGCGCATTCTTCGGCTCGGTCAGAATCTGCACCAGAGCAGCTTCATCAAGCTCATCCAGAGTGGCTATAACCGGTAGACGACCGACGAACTCAGGGATCAGGCCAAACTTGACCAGATCGTCCGGCTCAACGGCACGCAGCGACTCGCCGACTTTTTTGCCTTCTTCCTTGCTGCGCACTTCGGCACTAAAACCAATGCCGCCCTTGCTCGAACGGCCCTGAATGACTTTCTCCAAGCCGGAAAACGCACCACCACAGATAAACAGGATGTTACGCGTATCGACCTGCAGGAATTCCTGCTGAGGGTGTTTGCGACCACCCTGCGGCGGAACCGAAGCCACAGTACCCTCAATAAGTTTCAACAATGCCTGCTGCACACCCTCGCCAGAAACATCGCGGGTGATCGATGGGTTATCCGACTTACGCGAGATCTTGTCGATTTCATCGATGTAGACGATGCCCATCTGGGCTTTTTCCACATCGTAATCGCACTTCTGCAGCAGCTTCTGAATAATGTTCTCGACGTCCTCACCGACATAACCAGCTTCGGTCAGGGTGGTGGCGTCGGCGATAGTGAACGGTACGTTAAGCAAGCGTGCCAGGGTTTCGGCCAGCAGGGTTTTACCCGAGCCAGTCGGTCCAATCAGCAGAATATTGCTCTTGCCCAGTTCGACATCATCTTTCTTGTCGCGCTGATTGAGGCGCTTGTAGTGGTTGTACACCGCTACCGCCAAAACCTTCTTGGCACGCTCCTGACCAATCACGTACTGATCGAGGATGGAGCTGATTTCCTTCGGAGCGGGCAATTTATGCGCGCTGCTCTCGGCCTGGGCTTCCTGCACCTCCTCGCGGATGATGTCGTTGCACAGGTCGACGCACTCGTCGCAGATAAAGACCGAGGGGCCTGCAATCAATTTGCGTACTTCATGCTGGCTTTTGCCGCAGAAGGAGCAATAAAGCAGCTTGCCGTTGTCCTCGCCGTTGCGGGTGTCAGTCATTCGTTCAATCCAATCCGATAGGCTTGAAACACAAGATGAGGGCAAATGCGGGCATTTTCAAGCCCGCCGGCGGCCGGAGACACCGGCCCGCCCTATTTTGAGCCGCTTATTTTAAGCGGGGCGCTTTTCAATTACTTCGTCGATCAACCCGTATTCACGAGCAGCCTCTGCGCTCATGAAATTATCACGATTGGTATCACGCTCGATTTCTTCCAGAGTGCGCCCACTGTGCTTGGCCATCAGCGTGTTGAGACGCTCGCGGATAAACAGGATTTCCTTGGCGTGGATTTCGATGTCCGACGCTTGACCCTGGAAACCACCCAGAGGCTGGTGAATCATCACACGCGAGTTCGGCAAGCAGTAACGCTTGCCTTCAGCACCAGCAGTCAACAGGAATGCACCCATGCTGCATGCCTGGCCAATACAGGTGGTGGACACATTTGGCTTGATGAACTGCATGGTGTCGTAGATCGACATACCCGCCGTCACCGAGCCACCCGGGGAGTTGATATACAGGTGGATGTCCTTGTCCGGGTTTTCCGCTTCAAGAAACAGCAGTTGCGCACAGATCAGGTTGGCCATGTAGTCCTCTACAGGGCCAACCAGAAAGATCACGCGCTCCTTGAGCAGGCGCGAATAGATGTCGTAGGCGCGCTCACCGCGAGCTGACTGTTCAACAACCATAGGTACCAGGCCGCCAGCGGCTTGGATATTAGGCATTTGCTGCATAAAAGGATTGCGGGACATGCTGCACTCGCTCCCTAAATAGTCATGTCACAAATACGCATAAGCCAGCGCGGAGGCTGGCTTATGGCGTGTTCGAACGAGGTAAAGAAATCAGGCGGCTTGTGGTGCTTCTACCGGCTTGACAGCTTCTTCGTACGAGACCGCTTTATCGGTCACGTTGGCCTTCTGCAAAACAGTATCTACAACTTGCTCTTCCAGTACAACCGAACGCACTTCGTTCATTTGCTGGTCGTTTTTGTAGTACCAGGCCACAACCTGCTCAGGCTCTTGGTAAGCCGAAGCCATTTCCTGAATCATTTCGCGAACGCGAGCGTCATCCGGCTTCAGTTCGCACTGTTTGACCACTTCAGCCACAACCAGACCCAGCACAACGCGGCGCTTGGCTTGCTCTTCGAACAGCTCAGCTGGCAACTGCTCAGGCTTGAGGTTGCCACCGAACTGCTGAACAGCCTGGACGCGCAGACGGTTCACTTCATTGCTGATCAGTGCCTTCGGCACTTCGATCGGGTTGGCAGCCAGCAGACCGTCCATCACCTGGTTTTTAACCTTGGATTTGATGGCTTGGCGCAGCTCGCGCTCCATGTTCTTGCGCACTTCAGCGCGGAAGCCTTCCAGGCCGCCTTCTTTCACGCCGAACAGGGCGAAGAAGTCATCATTCAGCTCAGGCAGCTGAGGAGCGGCAATGCTGTTGACGGTGACGGTGAATTCAGCCGTTTTACCAGCCAGGTCCAGATTCTGGTAATCAGCCGGGAAAGTCGGGTTGATTACGCGCTCTTCGCCAGCTTTAGCACCAACCAGAGCCTCTTCAAAGCCAGGAATCATACGGCCAGAGCCGAGAACCAGCTGAGTGCCCTTGGCCGAACCACCAGCAAAGACTTCGCCGTCGATCTTGCCAACGAAGTCGATGTTCAATTGGTCGCCATTCTCGGCAGCGCGCGCGGCAGCTTCGAAACGGGTGTTCTGCTTGCGCAGGATTTCCAGCATGTTGTCGACGTCAGCCTCAGCCACGTCAGCCTGCAGGCGCTCGATGGCGATGGACTCGAAGCCAGCAACGGTGAATTCCGGGAATACTTCGAAGGTCGCAACGTATTCCAGATCCTTGCCCTTCTCGAACGACTTCGGCTCAACGGCCGGAGCGCCAGCTGGATTGAGTTTCTGCTCAACAACGGCTTCGTAGAAAGTGGATTGGATCAGGTCACCCAGTGCTTCCTGGCGTGCAGCATCTTCATAGCGCTGACGAATCACGCTCATTGGCACTTTGCCAGGACGGAAACCAGGGACCTTGGCACGACGGGCAGTCTGCTGCAGACGCTTGTTGACTTCAGTCTCGATGCGCTCAACAGAGACGCCTACGGTCATACGGCGCTCGAGCGCAGAAGTACTTTCAACAGAAACTTGCATGGATAATCCTCGTTGCACAGACATAAGCCGGCCGTTTACCGGCCCCGAATCAAGGGCATGCATTCTAGAGGGTCAATTTGCAGAAGTCACCCTAGATGCAGGCGGCAAACGGGAGGGAGTTCTAAAAGATGGTGCGGACGGAGAGACTCGAACTCTCACGCCTTGCGGCGCTGGAACCTAAATCCAGTGTGTCTACCAATTCCACCACGTCCGCGGGGTAAAACCTTCATACAAAAACGCCAGGAATTAACCTGGCGTTCTGGAATATGGGGTGGACGATGGGGATCGAACCCACGACAACAGGAGTCACAATCCTGTGCTCTACCAACTGAGCTACGCCCACCATATTGCATTTTGCTTGAGCCAAGACCGCCAAATGGCGCACCCGGCAGGACTCGAACCTGCGACCATCCGCTTAGAAGGCGGATGCTCTATCCAGCTGAGCTACGGGCGCTTATCCATCTGCTAGTGCAGACTTAAAGCTTTCGGCTCCGGAAAAAACTTTGCAGCTTAGACCTTTGCCGTCTTACCCAGCGACTTGCTGTGCTCGACAAGCGGGGCGAATGTTATAGAGGCTGCCACAGGTCGTCAACAGGAAAAGTTAAAAAAATTCAGCCATTTAAAGGAGTTACGCGAAAACCCTGGCATCTGCCTTTGCCCGACAGCACGGTCATGCGAGAATGCGCGTCCTTTCTCCATCCTTTCTTTATGGTTAACCAAGCGCAATGACCGCACAACTGATCGATGGCAAAGCAATTGCCGCCAGCCTGCGCCAGCAGATCGCCCAACGTGTCGCCGAACGACGTCAGCAAGGCCTGCGCGCACCCGGGCTGGCAGTGATTCTCGTCGGTAGCGACCCTGCGTCCCAGGTCTACGTTTCGCACAAGCGTAAAGACTGCGAAGAAGTCGGCTTTGTCTCGCAGGCCTATGACCTGCCGGCCACCACCGGTCAGGACGAGCTGATGGCATTGATCGACCGCCTGAATGATGAACCGAGCATCGACGGCATCCTGGTACAACTACCACTGCCGGAACATCTCGACGCCTCTTTATTGCTGGAGCGCATTCGCCCGGATAAAGATGTTGATGGCTTCCACCCTTACAACATCGGTCGCCTGGCACAACGTATGCCACTGCTGCGCCCCTGCACCCCGAAAGGCATCATGACCCTGCTACAAAGCACCGGCGCTGACCTGTACGGCATGCACGCAGTGGTGGTTGGCGCCTCGAATATCGTCGGTCGGCCAATGGCCATGGAACTGCTGCTGGCTGGCTGCACCGTGACCGTGACCCACCGCTTCACCAAAGACCTGCCCACGCATGTCGGCCAGGCCGATATCGTCGTGGTAGCGGCTGGCAAGCCTGGCCTGGTTCACGGCGAGTGGATCAAGCCTGGCGCGATCGTAATCGACGTTGGCATCAACCGTCAGACCGACGGCAAGCTGATTGGCGATGTGGTGTATGAAACCGCCCTGCCCCGCGCCGGCTGGATCACTCCGGTACCGGGCGGCGTTGGCCCGATGACCCGCGCCTGCCTGCTGGAAAACACCCTGCACGCTGCCGAACATCTGCACGACTAAGTGCGGCGCAGGCAAAAATAAAAAACGGCACCTTAGGTGCCGTTTTTTATGTCGCTTACAAAACCCTGCCTCAGTCGCGGGCTTGCTCCCAGGATTTCAACAGCTCGTTGTAGCTGATGGTTTCACCCTGAGGCTTCTCGTTGGCCAGCTTGGGCTTCGGTGCTCCAGGCTGGTCCAGCCAGTACTGCGGATCGCGCGGCTCATTAAGCTTCGGCCCACACTCTCCTAGCACACCGGAACGCTCAAGGCGGCCCAACATAGTGTCCTGGGCTGCTGCAAGGCCATCCAGCGCCTCTTGTGGCGACTTGTCGCCACTGGCTGCTTCGGCAATGAATTGCCACCACAGTTGAGCCAAACGTGGATAGTCAGGCACGTTGGTCCCGGTCGGGGTCCACTGCACGCGCGCCGGGCTGCGATAGAACTCCACCAGGCCGCCGAGTTTCGGCGCAGCGTCGGTCATGGCTTGCGAGTTGATATCCGACTCGCGAATTGGCGTCAGGCCAACCAGGGTCTTCTTCAGTGATACGGTTTTCGAGGTAACGAACTGCGCATACAGCCAGGCGGCCAGGCGCTGTTTCTCCGGAGTGGATTTGAGGAAGGTCCAGGAACCGGTGTCCTGATAACCCAGTTTCATGCCCTCCTCCCAATACGGACCTTTTGGTGAAGGCGCCATCCGCCACTTCGGCGTGCCATCTTCATTAACCACCGGCAGGCCGGCTTTGGTCATGTCCGCGGTAAAGGCGGTGTACCAGAAAATCTGCTGGGCGATGCTGCCCTGCGCCGGTACCGGGCCGGATTCGGAGAAGGTCATGCCCTGTGCTTCCGGCGGCGCGTACTTGCGCATCCAATCGACATACTTGCTGGTGGCATACACCGCCGCAGGGCCATTGGTATCGCCGCCACGGGCAACACTGGATCCCACCGGACGACAACCGTCGACGCGAATACCCCACTCATCCACCGGCAAGCCGTTAGGCAGCCCCTTATCGCCGCCACCGGCCATAGAGAACCAGGCATCGGTGAAGCGCCAGCCCAGGGATGGGTCTTTCTTGCCGTAATCCATATGGCCGTAGATGCGCTGGCCATCGATCTCCTTAACCTTCTCGGAGAAGAACTCGGCGATGTCTTCATAGGCCGACCAGTTGACCGGCACACCCAGCTCGTAGCCGTAGATTTCCTTGAACTTGGCCTTCAGCTCCGGACGCTCGAACCAGTCGGCGCGGAACCAGTAGAGGTTGGCGAACTGCTGATCTGGTAGCTGATAGAGCTTGCCGTCAGGCCCGGTGGTGAAGGAAATGCCGATAAAGTCCTGCAGATCGAGGGTTGGCGAGGTCACCGCCTTGCCTTCGCCCTCCATCATGTCGCTGATGGCTACCGCCTTGCCGTAGCGGAAGTGCGTACCGATCAGGTCCGAGTCATTGATATAGCCGTCGTAGATGTTCTTGTCCGACTGCATCTGGGTTTGCAGCTTTTCGACGACATCGCCTTCCTGCATCAGGTCGTGCTTGAGCTGGATCCCGGTGATTTCGCTGAAGGCCTTGGCCAGCACCTTGGACTCGTACTCGTGGGTGGCGATGGTTTCCGAGGCCACGCTGATGCTCATGCCGCGAAACGGCTCGGCAGCTTTGATAAACCACTTCAACTCTTCGAGTTGCTGCTCAGGCGTCAGGGTCGAGGGGTTGAACTCCTCGCCGATCCACTTCTTTGCCGCCTCTTCGTAGGCATCAGCCCAGGCTGCGCCGCTCAAGCCGGACAACGTCAGCAGGGCAGCCAGCGCCATGCTATGTCGAGTTTTGTTGTTATTGTCGAACATAGAGACCTCCATCTCAGGGTTTGGAATGAGGCAAGCGGGTCATGGCCGCGCCCAACCAGCGGGCACGGCCAAGGCAGCCCGGCTTAGCCCCAACGCATCACTGCAAACAACCAGAACAGGGACAGCACCGAGGCTATCCAGACACTCCAATCGGTCGCGCCCACCACCAGCAGGTGCAGGTAGGCACTCCCAAGCAGACCGATAAACAGCCGATCACCACGGGTGGTCGCAATCGGCAAAAACCCTTTGCGCTCGATACAGGGCGAACGTAGCTCCCAGATCGTCATGCCAACCAGCAGCATGCCAATAAAGCCGAAAAACAACGCCGTCGGCAGCGTCCAGGCCATCCAATCCATCGTCGCGACTCCTATACCCGGCCCAGGGCAAAGCCCTTGGCCACATGGTTACGGACAAACCAGATCACCAGCATGCCCGGCAGAATGGTCAACACCCCCGCCGCCGCCAACACGCCCCAATCGATCCCCGATGCCGACACGGTGCGCGTCATCACCGCAGCAATCGGCTTGGCATCCACCGAGGTCAGGGTGCGCGCCAGCAGCAACTCGACCCAGGAAAACATGAAGCAGAAAAAAGCGGTGACGCCGATGCCCGAGCCAATCAGCGGGATAAAGATCTTCACGAAGAATTTCGGGAAGCTGTAGCCGTCGATATAGGCGGTTTCATCGATCTCCTTCGGCACCCCGGACATAAAGCCTTCGAGAATCCACACCGCCAGCGGCACGTTGAACAGGCAGTGCGCCAGCGCCACGGCGATATGCGTATCGAACAGACCGATCGACGAATACAGCTGGAAAAATGGCAGCAGAAACACTGCCGGTGGCGCCATGCGGTTGGTAAGCAGCCAGAAGAACAGGTGCTTGTCGCCGAGAAAACGGTAGCGCGAAAACGCATAGGCCGCCGGCAGCGCCACCGTCAGCGAGATCACCGTGTTCAGGCACACGTAGTACAACGAATTGAGGTATCCCTCGTACCAGCTCGGGTCGGTGAAGATCACCTTGTAGTTATCCAGGGTGAAGCCATGCGGCCACAGCGTCAGGCCACCAAGTATTTCGGTATTGCTCTTGAACGACATGTTCAGCAGCCAGTAGATCGGCACCAGCAGGAACAGGATATACAGCCCCAGCACTACTTTTTTACGTAAGGTCATGGTCGGCCTCAGCGCGTCTTATCGTTGTGGGTCATGGCGGTGTAGAACAGCCAGGACACCAACAGGATGATCAGGAAGTACACCAAGGAGAACGCCGCCGCCGGGCCCAGATCGAACTGGCCGATGGCCATTTGCGTCAGGGTCTGACTAAGGAAGGTGGTGGCGTTACCCGGACCGCCGCCAGTGAGTACAAAGGGCTCGGTGTAGATCATGAAGCTGTCCATAAAGCGCAACATCACCGCGATCAGCAGCACGCTTTTCAGCTTGGGCAGCTGGATATGGCGGAACACCGCCCAGGCGGAGGCACGATCAATACGCGCGGCCTGGTAGTACACATCGGGAATAGCGCGCAGGCCCGAATAGCACAGCAGCGCCACCAGCGAGGTCCAGTGCCAGACGTCCATGATCAGCACCGTGACCCAAGCATCGCTGGTGTTGGAGGCGTAGTTGTAGCTGATGCCCAGGCTGTTGAGGCTCCAGCCGAGCAAGCCGATGTCGGCGCGTCCGAAGATCTGCCAGATGGTGCCGACCACGTTCCACGGAATCAGCAGCGGAATCGCCAGCACGATCAGCACCAGCGAGGCCATGCGCCCCTTGGTCGGCATGCACAGGGCGATGGCAATACCCAAGGGAATCTCGATCAGCAGCACGCAGGCGGAGAAGATGAATTGGCGCAGCAGCGAGTCATGCAGACGGGTGTCCTGCAGCACCTGCTTGTACCAGTCGACGCCAACGAAATAGCGCGTGGAGTGGTCAAAAATGTCCTGCACCGAATAGTTGACCACCGTCATCATCGGCACGATGGCGCTGAACGCCACCAGCAGAAACACCGGCAGTACCAGCCACCAGGCCTTGTTGTTCTGCACCTTCATGGCTGCACCTCCTGCGCTTGCGCCTCAACCAGAAAGTCATCGGCATAAAGCATCAACCACTGCGCCGGAAAGCTCAGATAGACCTGCTGCTGCGGCACGGGCTGGTCTTCCTGCAGGCGAACCTTGAGCGACTGACCATCAAGCTTGAGGGTGAGAATCTTGTAGGTGCCGAGGTCTTCCACATGCACCACGTCGCCACACAACGCATCCTCATTCGGGCCATCCCAGACGTGCACAAACTCCGGGCGAATACCGATTTTCAACTTGGCCCCAGGCCGCTCGGCCAGGCGCCGATTGAGCGCTGCCGATAACGGCAGCACGGTGTTGTTGAAGCGCACACCGCCGGCATAAGGCAGCACATCGATCAGGTTCATTCCGGGGCTGCCGATGAAGTAGCCAACAAAGGTATGGCTGGGGCGTTCGAACAATTCACGCGGGGTGCCGAACTGGACGATCTGCCCGCCGTACATCACCGCAATCTTGTCGGCGAAGGTCGAGGCTTCGAGTTGGTCGTGGGTGACGTAGACCATGGTGATATTGAACTGCTCGTGAATCTGCTTGAGCTTGCGCCGCAGCTTCCACTTCAGGTGCGGGTCGATCACCGTCAGCGGCTCATCGAAGAGGATCGCCGACACGTCGTCACGCACCAGGCCGCGACCCATAGAGACCTTCTGTTTCTCGTCGGCAGTCAGGTTACGGGCACGCTTGTGCAGCAACGGGTGCAATTCCAGCACCTCGGCAATTTCATTGACCTTGGTGAGGATCTTCGCCTCGTTCATGCCCTGATTGCGCAAGGGAAAGGCCAGGTTGTCGAACACCGTCATGGTGTCGTAGACCACCGGAAACTGGAAAACCTGAGCAATATTGCGCAGCTCCGGCGGTAGCGCGTTGACCACCTTGCCATCGAACTGCACCTCGCCATGGGACGGGCTGAGCAGGCCGGAAATGATATTCAGCAGGGTCGACTTGCCACAGCCGGACGGCCCCAGCAACGCATAGGCACCGCCCTGCTCCCACACATGGTTCATCTCGCGGATGGCGTAATCGGCTGCTTCAGTCGGCGCGCGGCTGTAGCTGTGGGCCAGGTTATGCAAACGGATCTCGGCCATCAGGCAACCCTCCCCAAACGGCGGCTGGGCGCCTGAATCAACTGCCCATCAGCGGCGAAGACAAACAGCTTGTGGGTGGGGATATAGATGAGGATCGGCGTGTCCACGTCGTACTCATGCACCCCCGGCAGGTGCAACACCAGCACGAACTGCTCGTTGCGCACGTGCAGGAAGGTTTCCGAACCGCTGATCTCGGCCAGTTCGACCGTTACCGCCAGCTCCAGATCATCATCGTTGGACGGTACCAGGCCGATATGGCTGGGGCGTACACCAAAGCGGTATTCACCCTCGGCAATGCCTTGCAGATCCGGGTTGAGCGGGAAATGCACGGTATCGGCAAAGCTTACTTCGGTGCCGCTGACGCGCCCCGGCATCAGGTTGATCGCCGGCTCAGAGAACAGCTCGGCGGCTAGCACCTGCTGCGGACGGTGATAGACCTCGGCGGTTTTGCCGCTCTGCACCACCCGTCCCTCATGCAGGATGGTGGTGGTGCCACCCAGGGCCAAGGCCTCATTGGGTTCGGTGGTGGCATAGATGGCGATGGTGTGACGGGCCTGGAACAGCTCACGCATCTCCTGGCGCAGCTCTTCGCGCAATTTGTAGTCAAGGTTGACTAGCGGCTCATCGAACAGAATCAAGGAGGCATCCTTGACCAGCGCCCGCGCCATCGCCGTGCGCTGCTGCTGGCCACCGGACAGCTCCAGTGGGTAGCGCTTGAGCAAGCCCTCGATACGCAGCATTTGTGCTGTGGCGTGGACTTTTTCCAGAATCTCGGCCTTGCTCACGCCGGCCTGACGCAGTGGCGAGGCGATGTTCTCGAACACCGTCAGGGTCGGGTAATTGATGAACTGCTGATAGACCATCGACACATTGCGCTGGCGCACCGGCACCTGGGTCATATCGGCGCCATTCATCAGGATGCGTCCGCTGCTGGGCTTGTCCAGCCCCGCCATCAGGCGCATCAGACTGGTCTTACCAGACAGCGTGCGCCCCAGCAGCACATTGAAGGAGCCGGGTTCGAAGCTCAGGCAGGCATCGTCGATATATAGCTGGTGATCAACAATCCGCGTGACATGCTCCAGGGTAAGTGACATGGGCCGTCCTTTTTCTTGTTATCTGCCCAGCTACAAGGCGAGTTCCGTGCCAACCCCTCAGAAAAAACGTAAGCCATTGATTTAAAACAACTACCACCAAAGATAAACAACACACGGAGACAGCACTGAACAGTTTTGAACAGTGCACAGTGAACAACTGAACAGTCACAGCGTTGACATTGAACAGCCTTCGGCGACACTGCACAGACCCGGCGCAGACCGTGGCCCATAACAACAAGAACCCGCGCGAGAGACCTGTCATGGCTGACGCTGTCACTGCCCTGCCCCATGAGACCATCATCCAGGACTCCTGGACCCGCTGCCGTGACTACGGTCTGACCCACCAGAGCACCCCGATCTTCAACCAGCCCGAGCGCGGCGAAGTCAGCGCCCTGCTGGAAAGCCAGCACGCCCTGGTGCACACCACCCATAAAGAAGTGCTGCCCTACTACGGCACCATCCTGGCGAACTCCAATTGCCTGATCATGCTGGCCGACCATCAGGGCCAGGTGCTGCAGTCCTGGGGTGACCAACGTTTTATCGAACCGAGCCGCGCCGCCGGCTTTGTCGCCGGGGCCACCTGGCTGGAGCGCTATACCGGCACCAATGCCATCGGCACTGCCCTGAGCTGCGCCCAGGCCGTCCATATTCAGCACGATGAGCACTTCCTCAAGGCCAACCGCTTTATGACCGGCTCGGCCTCGCCGATTTTTGATGAGCAGCGGCAGATGATCGCGGTGCTGGATGTGTCCAGCGACAGCTACTTGCCGCCCTCGCACACCCTGGGCATGGTCAAGATGATGAGCCAGTCGGTGGAAAACCGGCTGATCCTCAACCTGTTTCAGCAGCGCTACTTTCAGCTGAGCTTCAACACCAGCCTGGATAACCTCAGCAGCCCCTGGGCTGGGCTGCTGATTTTCGATGAGCAGGGCCAGGTGGTTTCCGCCAATCGCCGCGCCGACAGTTTGTTGGGCGTGGGCTTGGCCCGGGTGAATGTCGAAAGCCTGTTCGACGTGCCGCTGCAGCAACTACTCAACCAACCCGAGGCGCTGCCGTTCAGCCTGCGCGCCAGCGGCCGCTTTCGTTTTCACGCGCAGATCAAACGCCCGCAGCAGCCAGCGCCGATCCAGGCCCGCGACTTTCGCCAAACCCAGCAACCGCCTTCCAGCGCCACTCTCACCCCATTCACCCTCGATTCGCTCAACCTCGGCGACCCGCGCGTCGACAAAGCGGTGCGCCAGGCCGAGCGCCTGCTGGAAAAAAACATCCCGATCCTCGTGCATGGCGAAACCGGCGTCGGCAAGGAGGTTTTCGTCAAAGCCCTGCATCACGCCAGCTCGCGCGCCAGCCAGGCGTTTATCGCGGTCAATTGCGCGGCCATTCCCGCCGAACTGGTGGAGTCCGAGCTGTTTGGTTATGAAAAAGGCGCGTTCACCGGTGCCAATCAGAAAGGCAGCATCGGCCTGATCCGCAAAGCCGATAAAGGCACGTTGTTTCTCGACGAAGTCGGCGATATGCCACTGCGGGTGCAAGCCCGCTTGCTGCGGGTGCTGCAGGAGCGCTGCGTCCAACCGCTGGGCAGTAGTGAGTTGTACCCGGTGGATATCCGCCTGATCTCGGCCACCAACCGCCCGCTGCGCCAGGATGTGGAAAGCGGGCTGTTTCGCCAGGACCTCTACTACCGCATCAGCGGCCTCAACTTGGAGTTACCGCCGCTGCGTGAACGCACCGACAAGGCCGCCATGGTCCAGCGCATCTGGGATTACCACCGCGAGCCGCAGCAATGGGCGGGACTGAGTCATGAGGTGCTGAGCCTGTTCGAGCGTCACCCCTGGCCCGGCAACCTGCGCCAACTGAGCAGCGTGCTGCAGATTGCCCTGGCCATGGCCGAGGACCAGCAAATCCGCGTCGAACACCTGCCGGATGATTTCTTTGCCGACTTGCAGCCAGCAGCTCCACCAACAGCCGCCATCCACCCGCAACCGCTGGCCAGCACCAGCGCGGATGATCTGGCCAGCCAGTACCAGGCCTGCGGAGGCAATATCTCGCACCTGGCGCGTAGCCTCGGGGTTAGCCGTAATACGTTGTACAAACGGCTACGGGAAGCGGGCCTGGCGGCGCGCTAAAGCGCCTTGCAGCAGCACGAATCAATGCACGGCTGCATGACGCTGCTCATTCAGCACGGCGCTAATCAGCCAAACGCCAGGTCGTACCACCCTTGCTGTCTTCCAACACCACGCCCATGGCGGTGAGCTGATCACGAATACGGTCAGACTCGCCCCAGTTCTTCTCGGCGCGGGCCTGCAGACGCGCGGCAATCAAGGCTTCGACCTCGGCCGCATCGACCTTACCGGCAGCACCGGCCTGGAGGAAGGCTTCTGGCTCCAGCTGCAATACACCGAGCACACCAGCCAGCTCCTTCAAGCGTGCAGCCAGAGCTGCAGCAGCCTGTACATCGCTTTCGCGCAGACGGTTGATCTCACGCGCCAACTCGAACAGCACGGCGCAGGCTTCCGGCGAGTTGAAGTCGTCATCCATCGCCGCCGCAAAGCGCTCGACAAAGGCTTCACCACCAGCGGGTACAGCATCAGGCAAGCCCTTGAGCGCATTGTAGAAACGCTCCAGTGCCCCCTTGGCTTCACGCAGGCTGTCTTCGGAATAGTTGATCGGGCTGCGGTAATGGCTGGACACCAGCAGGTAGCGCACCACTTCCGGGTGATACTTCTCCAGCACTTCACGAATGGTGAAGAAGTTGCCCAGGCTCTTGGACATCTTCTCGCCATCCACACGCACCGCACCGGCGTGCATCCAGGCATTGGCGTAGAGCTTGCCGGTGGCCGCCTCGCTCTGCGCGATCTCGTTTTCGTGGTGCGGGAACACCAGATCCGGGCCACCGCCGTGGATATCGAAGGTTTCACCCAGGCAGCAAGTGGACATCACCGAGCACTCGATATGCCAGCCTGGACGGCCTGCGCCCCACGGCGACGCCCAGCTCGGCTCGCCCGGCTTGACGCCCTTCCACAGGACGAAATCCAGCGGATCTTCTTTGATTTCGTCCACTTCAATGCGCGCACCGATCTTCAACTCATCGATCTTGCGGCGCGACAGCTTGCCGTAGGTCTCGAACTTGGTGACGCGGTAGTACACATCGCCATTACCCGGTGCATAGGCAAAACCCTTGTCGATCAGGGTCTGAATCATCTGGTGCATGCCGGCAATATGATCAGTGGCACGCGGTTCCTGATCCGGGCGCAGCACATTCAGACGCGCCTCGTCTTCGTGCATGGCCGCGATCATGCGCTCGACCAGCGCTTCAAACGGCTCGCCGTTGTCATTGGCACGCTTGATGATCTTGTCGTCGATGTCGGTGATATTGCGTACGTAGGTCACGTCATAGCCACGATGGCGCAGCCAACGCGTGACCACATCGAACGCCACCATCACCCGCGCATGACCGATATGACAGAAGTCGTAAACCGTCATGCCGCACACATACATGCGCACCTGGTTACCCACCAGCGGTTTGAAGACGTCTTTGCTTTTGGTCAGCGTGTTGTAGATCGAGAGCATCGGGGTTCCTTGGAAAACCACGGGCCGGCGTACCGGCCCGGTTCTAATCAGAGCATCTGAGCAATAGAGCCTGTTTCGGATCTCGCGAGCTAGAGCGAGACAAGGCAAAAATGGCCGAGGAAGCGGAGTTTACTAGCTGTAAATGAGCATTCCGAGGCCATTTTTGACGCAGTATCGCCGACGCGCAGCAGATCCGAGGCTGGCTCTTAAGCCCAGGAATCGCGCAGCGTTACGGTACGGTTGAAGACGGGTGCACCTGGCTTGCTGTCCTTGATGTCGGCGCAGAAGTAGCCTTCGCGCTCGAACTGGAAGCGCTCTTCCGGCGCAGCCTCGGCCAGGGATGGCTCGGCGCGACAACCCTTGAGCACCACGAGCGAGTCCGGGTTGATGTTGTCGAGGAAGCTGCCGCCCTCTTCGTCTTTCTCCGGGTTGGCGGAACGGAACAGGCGGTCGTACAGGCGCACTTCGCACTCGACGCTTTCAGCCGCCGGCACCCAGTGGATCACGCCTTTGACCTTACGGCCTTCGGGGTTCTTGCCCAGGGTGTTTTCGTCGTAGCTGCAGCGTAGTTCAACGATAGTGCCGTCGGCATCCTTGATCGCCTCATCGGCGCGAATCACGTAACTGCCACGCAGACGCACCTCACCGCCCGGAATCAGGCGTTTGAAGCCGGCCGGCGGGACTTCTTCGAAGTCGCTGGCATCGATATAGATTTCGCGGCTGAACGGCAGCACGCGCACGCCCATGTCCTGCTTGGGATGGCGCGGCAGTTCGAGGTTCTCGGTCTGGCCTTCCGGGTAGTTGGTGATCACCACTTTCAGCGGCTTGAGCACGCACATGGCACGCGCGGCATTGGCGTCGAGGTCATCACGAATGGCGAATTCCAGCATGCCAATATCCACCACGCCGCCAGCACGGTTGACGCCGATCATGTCGCAGAAGGCGCGGATCGACGCCGGGGTGTAGCCGCGACGGCGGAAGCCCGACAAGGTCGACATACGCGGGTCGTCCCAGCCATTGACGTGCTTCTCATCGACCAGCTGCTTGAGCTTGCGCTTGCTGGTGATGGTGTAGTTCAGGTTCAGACGAGCGAATTCGTACTGCCGCGGCTGCGCCGGCACTGGCAGTTGCGCAAGGAACCACTCGTACAGCGGACGGTGGTCTTCGAACTCCAGGGTGCAGATCGAATGAGTGATGCCTTCGATGGCGTCCGACTGACCGTGGGTAAAGTCATAGCTCGGGTAGATGCACCACTTGTCGCCGGTCTGGTGGTGATGGGCGTGGCGAATGCGGTACAGAATCGGGTCGCGCAGGTTGATGTTCGGCGAAGTCATGTCGATCTTCGCGCGCAGCGAACGGGCACCATCGGCAAATTCGCCGGCTTTCATACGAGCGAACAGGTCGAGGTTTTCCTCAACGCTGCGCTCACGGAACGGGCTGTTCTTGCCCGGCTCGGTGAGATTACCGCGATAGGCACGCATTTCTTCGGCATTGAGGTCGCAGACAAAGGCCTTGCCTGCCCTGATCAGCTCGATGGCCCAGGCATGCAGCTGGTCGAAATAGTTGGAAGCATAACGCTCCTCGCCCGCCCACTGAAAACCCAGCCACTGCACGTCGCTCTTGATTGCGTCGATGTATTCCTGATCTTCCTTGGCCGGGTTGGTGTCATCAAAGCGCAGGTTGCACTCGCCACCAAACTCCTTGGCCAGGCCGAAGTTCAGGCAAATCGACTTGGCATGGCCAATGTGCAGGTAGCCATTGGGCTCCGGCGGAAAACGGGTAATGATCTTCGCGTGCTTGCCGGTATCCAGATCGGCCTGGACGATGGGACGAAGAAAGTTAGCGGCGGCGACAGTTTCTGGCTTGCTCATGGGGTCCTTGGCGAGTGCGGGGCACGATTCAGAGCCTGTTCACAACCTTGCGAGCTAGAGCTAAAACGGTGGCGAAAATAGCCGAGGAAGCGGAGTTTACGACTGTAAATGAGCATTCCGAGGTGGTTTTCAGCGCCGTTTTGCCAACGCGCAGCAGGTTGTGGACAGGCTCTCAGGGTAGGCCGACTTATACAAAGCGCTTATCATAGCCGAAGCTGTCAACCCCCTGACAGGCCCAAGAACCGCTGCAATGCCCTTTGCTGGAAATTCAGCGGCTCACGGATTTATCGACAGAGCGATTACCTCCATGATCAAGCTGCACACCAACCACGGCGTTATCACCCTCAACCTGTTCGAAGACAAAGCCCCGGAAACCGTGGCCAACTTCAAGCAGTACGTTAAAGAAGGTCACTACGACAACACCGTTTTCCACCGCGTGATCAGCAACTTCATGATCCAGGGCGGCGGTTTCGAGCCAGGCATGAAGCAGAAAACCACCCGCGCCCCGATCAAGAACGAAGCCAACAATGGCGTCGCCAACAAGATCGGCACCGTGGCCATGGCTCGCACCATGGAGCCGCATTCGGCCTCCGCGCAGTTCTTTATCAACGTTTCCGACAACAGCTTCCTCAACCACAGCGCACCGACCGTGCAGGGCTGGGGCTATGCGGTGTTCGGTGAAGTGGTTGAAGGCATGGACGTGGTCAACGCCATCAAAGGCGTCGCCACCACCAGCAAATCCGGCCACCAGGATGTACCGGTTGATGACGTGATCATCGAGCGCGCCGAGATCGTTGAGTGATACTACTGATCTCCGATCTGCATCTTGAACAGGAGCGCCCGGACATCAGCCGGGCGTTTCTGCATTTTCTCGAAACCCGCGCGGTTCAGGCTCAGACGCTGTATATCCTGGGTGACTTCTTCGAAGTGTGGATCGGCGACGATGCGATAACCCCCTTTCAACGTTCGATTGCCCAGGCCCTGCGCCAACTCAGTGAGCGCGGTACACGCATTTACCTGATGCACGGCAATCGCGACTTTCTGCTCGGCAAGGCCTTCTGCCGCGAAGCGGGCTGCACCTTGCTGCCCGACCCCAGCGTGATCGAACTCAATGGTCAGCGCGTGCTGTTGATGCACGGCGACAGCCTGTGCACCCAGGACATTGGCTATATGAAGCTGCGGCGCTGGCTGCGCAACCCGATTTCACTGTTTATTTTGCGCAATCTGCCGCTGCGCATCCGACAAAAACTGGCGCGCAAACTGCGCAATGAAAGCCGCACGCAAACGCGGATGAAAGCCAGCGCGATTGTCGACGTTACCCCCGGTGAAGTGCCGCGGATCATGGCTGCTTACGGCGTGCAAACGCTGATCCATGGCCACACCCATCGCCCGGCCACCCATGACCTGCAGGTTAATGGTCAGGCGGCGCAACGCATCGTACTCGGCGACTGGGATAAGCAGGGTTGGGCACTGCAGGCAGACCCTCAAGGCTTGCAGCAAAGCGCCTTCGATCTTCAACCTGCGTGAAACTTTGACGGCGCGCACAAAGCACTGAGCAGTCCTTGACGGACGATTCGCCGATCATCAGCATCGGCGGCCTCAAAACGCCATCAGGGACCGATCATGCTGATCAGCAAGGAACACATCCTCAAATACGCCATTGCCCCCGCCGCGCTGGTCGCCGTGGGCTTCGTCACCTTCAACAGCGTGTTCTTCTACAACGAAGCCGGGTTCGCCACCCACGTGCGCACCATCTTCGGTGAAGAAAAAGTCGTCGACGATGTGGGCTACGCGACCAAATGGTTCGGCCGCGCCACCGCCTGGAAAAAGGCCCTCAGCGTGCAATCGGTCCTGACCGAAGCCCTGGCCATCAACGACAACAGCGACAACGACTCACTCGGCGCCACCATCGAAGCCTTCCCCATTGTGTTTCTCGGCAACGTCGACGCCAAGGTCGAGTCCTCGGCACGTTTTCGCCTGCCCACCGGCGATCAGTTCCTGATCATTGCCCAGGAATACCGCAACCCGGAAAACTTCATCACCACCGCTCTCGTACCGGCCATCAAGGAAACCCTGCAGGCCACAGCCTCACTGATGAGCGCCGACGATTTCTATGCCGGCGCTCGCAGCGAATTCGCCGCCGAGTTCGAAAACCAGCTCAATGACGGCCTGTACCTGATCAAACGCAAGGAAGTGCGTGGCACGCGCGGCCACCAGCCCACTCAAACCGCAATCCTGCAGGCCGGCACTGAACAAGGTGCGTTCGGCGACAACAACGTCAGCCAGTTCGTCACCGAAAAGGTCATGGACAGCAAAGGCATCCCCGTACGCAAGCAACAACAGTTCCGCAAATATGGCGTGGAAGTGGTGGAAGCACGCATCACCAACGTCGACCCTAATCCGCAATACAAACAGCGTATGGTTAAAGTCCAGCAGGCCCTGGCTGAGTTGGCCGTGGCGCGGCAGAACCGCCTGAAGGAAGAAGAAGAGAAGCTGCTGGTCACCGCCCGCGGTGAAAAAGAAGTGGAAGCGCGCCGCCAGGAAACCCTGCGCGACCAGATCGAACGCACCACCCAGGCAGAAACCGAGAAGCAACTGGCGCGTATCAACGCCGAACGAGAAAAAGGCCGCGCTGAAATCGAGAAACAAACCGCCGAACTGCTGCGCGACAAGGCCGCCATCACCGCCGATGCCACGAAAATCACCGCAGATGCCGAGGCCTATGCCCGTGAAGCGGTGATCAAGGCGGACGGTGCGCTGCAGCCCAAGCTCGATGCGTTGATCGAGATTAACAAGGTATGGGCGCAGGCAGCCTCGCAGGCTCCGGTACCCAGCGTGATGATGGGTGCAGGCAAGGACGGTAGCAGCAGCCGCCAGGATGAAATTGGCCAGCTAATGGGCGTATTGGCGACCAAGGCAGCGCGCGATCTGGCGCTGGACATGAGTGTCAAGCAGTAACCCCCGTAAAGCCATAAACAACAAAGCGCCCACTGGGCGCTTTGTTGTTTTAGAGCATTGGCACACCGCTATGGAAGCGGAACTCGGTATCCGGCGACTCGATCAGCTCGCGCTCCGCCGCCCTCACCCGCTCGATGGCCTGGTCAACATCACGGGCATCGCCGTACTGATAAGCCAGCTTCAGATAATTCTGGAAATGCCGCGCTTCGCTTTTCAGCAAGCCGAAGTAGAACTTGCCCAGTTCTTCATCCAGATGCGGCACCAAGGCCTCGAAACGCTCGCAGCTGCGCGCCTCGATAAATGCACCGACCACCAGGGTATCTACCAGCTTGTGCGGCTCGTGGGTACGCACCACCTTGCGTAGGCCCGAGGCGTAGCGCGCCGCCGACACCGGGCGCAGGCCGATCTTGCGGCGTTTCATGATGCGCAGCACCTGTTCATGGTGCACCAACTCCTCACGGGCCAGGCGCGACATGGCGTTGAGCAAGTCAACATAGGTGCTGTACTTGGCCATCAGGCTCAGCGCCGTGCTGGCGGCTTTGAACTCGCAGTTCTTGTGGTCAATCAGCAGCGTCTGCTGATCAGCCAGGGCGGCGGTGATCCAGGCATCCGGCGTGCGGCAACCGAGGAACTCGTGGATTTCCGGCAGGTTCATGACGGCAGCCCCATTACCGGGCAAAACCGGGGCGGAGGAGCAAAACAGCGTGGCAATACGTCGACTTGAGCTAACAGATACATAAATTCACAAAAATGGGCGGGCTTGAGTGGCGCAGCTAACAGGCGGCCATTATACGAATGAGCGCGCCAACAGCCACTCGATTGACACTGGTCAAGCACAGAGCAACTGGCTGCGATCTATAGTGATAAACAGTTCAACTGATTGCACATGGAGATGATCATGCAAGCTATACGCAGCATTCTGGTGGTAATGGAGCCCAATCACAGCAAAGACTTGGCACTCAAACGCGCCAAGCTGATTGCCGGAGTAACCCAGTCACATCTGCACCTGTTGGTGTGCGACAAGAAAAGTGATCACACCAGTTACCTGCGCGACCTAACCGGCTTGCTCAACAGCGAAGGGTTCAGCACCTCCAGCCAGCAGGCCTGGGATGAAACTCAACACCAGACCATCATCAACGTGCAGCAAGCCGAAGGCTGCGGCCTGGTGATCAAGCAGCACTTTCCCGACAACCCGTTGAAAAAAGCCCTACTCACCCCCGACGACTGGAAATTGCTGCGCTACTGTCCGGCACCGGTGCTGATGGTGAAAACTGAAAAATCCTGGGCCGGCACCGCAATTCTGGCCGCAGTCGATGTGGGCAATGCCGATAGCGAACACCGCACCCTGCACACCAGCATCGTCAGCCATGGCTTTGATATTGCCGCCCTGGCCAAGGCCGAACTGCATGTAATCAGCGCTCACCCGGCGCCCATGCTCTCGGCCGCCGACCCGACCTTCCAACTGCGCGAGACCATCGAGGCGCGCTACCGCGAACAATGCAAAGCCTTCCAGGCTGAATACGAGATCAGCGACGAGCGCCTGCATATCGCCGAAGGCCCAGCCGATGTGCTGATCCCGCAGGCTGCGCACCGCCTCAACGCCGGCGTGACGGTGATCGGCACCGTCGCGCGCACAGGTATCTCCGGCGCGCTGATTGGCAATACCGCCGAGGTGATTCTCGACTCGCTGGAAAGCGACATCCTGGTGCTCAAACCGGACGACATCATTGCCCATCTGGAAGATCTGGTCGCCCAACGCTAGGGCCGCCAAGCAACGAAAAAGCCGCCCATTGGCGGCTTTTTCGTCTTATCTACGGCTCATATCCGCGCTTGCAAGCCCTCACTGAGAAAGCGTGGTGCGATATAGCGCTCGTAATGCGCCTCGGAAAGCAGAAAGAACTCGCGGTCAATGGCATCGCGCAATTCCGGCAATGCCCAGTCACGAAACTCCGGTAGCAGCACCATGCCGTAGGCTTCCAACTGGCTGATCACCCGTGCACCGCGGGCAATCAGCTGGTAGGCCCAGCAATACGGCGACTGCTGCGCCACAAAGCGAATTTGCCGCTGTTCCAGTTGAGCGCGCAAACGTTGCGCATCGAAAACCTCGACCTTGGCGGCCATGACCTGCACCAGCAAGACTTCCAAACGCATCCAGACCGCATGCTTTTCGTCCTCGTTATAGCCGTTCCAGTGCGTAACCTCATGGTGAAAGCGCTTGCAGCCACGGCAGACCAAATCGCCGTAAACAGTGGAGCACAGACCGACACAAGGGGTTTTGATACGCTGATTGGACATAACGAAAGGCATGGGGCAGCAGAACAGGCTGGCATCTTAGCCCTTTGTCTAAGGCAGATCACCCCCAGATAAGCGGGGCCTTTGGCTTAACTTTATAAAAGCTTTCCAGTAGAATCGGCCGGCCTTTTAGAGGCAGCAACGTCCGTTGGAAGCTGTTTTCAAAGCGTCACGAGCACAGTCAATCCTGCAGGTTCGATGTTGGTGCCGACCCTTGAGCCACCCTTCAAGTGTCTGCACCAGCCCTCATCAAGCCCGTCCTGCCGGCGTAAAACTTTGAAAACAGCTTCTGCAAGAAAACAGCGAAACCTCGGCTGAGCGGCCCATAAAGCCACAAAGCGCCTGGTTCGGTGTTTTCTGGATCGCGTCCCGGCCAACCTCGGGACCACTGATGAGGGTAATAACTGTGCTTGAAGCCTATCGCAACCACGTAGCAGAGCGTGCCGCTCAGGGTATCGTGCCCCAGCCGCTGAACGCCGAACAAACCGCAGGCCTGGTCGAGCTGCTGAAGAACCCGCCAGCTGGCGAAGAAGCCTTTCTGGTTGATCTGATCACCAACCGTGTACCGCCAGGTGTGGACGAAGCGGCTTATGTCAAAGCAGGCTTCCTGTCTGCCATTGCCAAAGGCGAAGCCAGCTCCCCACTGATCAGCAAAACCCGCGCAGTTGAATTGCTGGGCACCATGCAAGGCGGCTACAACATCGCCACCCTGGTTGAGCTGCTGGACAGCGCTGAGCTGGCCGAAGTGGCTGCCGCTCAGCTCAAGCACACCCTGCTGATGTTCGACGCCTTCCACGACGTCGCTGAGAAAGCCAAAGCAGGCAATGCCAACGCCAAAGCCGTGATGAATGCCTGGGCTGAAGGCGAATGGTTCACCAACCGCCCAGCGGTTCCGGAAAAAGTTACCCTGACCGTATTCAAGGTCACCGGCGAAACCAACACCGACGACCTGTCGCCGGCCCCGGATGCCTGGTCCCGCCCGGACATCCCGCTGCACGCCCTGGCCATGCTGAAAATGGCCCGTGACGGCATCAACCCGGATCAACCTGGCTCGGTTGGCCCGATCAAGCAGATGGAAGCCCTGAAAGCCAAAGGCTTCCCGGTTGCCTACGTCGGTGACGTTGTAGGTACCGGTTCCTCGCGTAAATCCGCCACCAACTCGGTGCTGTGGTTCTTCGGTGATGACATTCCGTTTGTTCCGAACAAGCGCGCCGGTGGTTTCTGCTTCGGCACCAAGATCGCCCCGATCTTCTACAACACCATGGAAGACGCCGGCGCCCTGCCGATCGAATTCGACTGCACCAACCTGGCCATGGGCGACGTCATCGACGTCTACCCGATCAAGGGCGAAGTGCGCCGTCATGGCAGCGACGAACTGGTCACCAGCTTCCAGCTGAAAACTGACGTGCTGCTTGACGAAGTCCGTGCTGGCGGCCGTATCCCGCTGATCGTCGGCCGTGGCCTGACCGAGAAAGCGCGTGCCGAACTGGGCCTGGCTCCATCCACCCTGTTCAAAAAGCCGGAATCTCCGGCCGACAGCGGCAAAGGCTTCACCCTGGCGCAAAAAATGGTCGGCCGCGCTTGTGGTCTGGCAGAAGGTCAAGGCGTACGCCCAGGCACCTACTGCGAACCGAAGATGACCACCGTGGGCTCACAAGACACCACTGGCCCGATGACCCGCGACGAGCTGAAAGACCTGGCTTGCCTGGGCTTCTCCGCCGACCTGGTGATGCAGTCGTTCTGCCACACTGCGGCCTATCCGAAGCCGATCGACGTCAATACCCACCACACCCTGCCGGATTTCATCCGTACCCGTGGCGGCGTATCCCTGCGTCCAGGCGACGGCATCATCCACAGCTGGCTGAACCGCATGCTGCTGCCGGACACCGTCGGTACCGGTGGTGACTCGCACACCCGCTTCCCGATGGGTATCAGCTTCCCGGCCGGTTCCGGTCTGGTCGCCTTCGCCGCTGCCACTGGCGTTATGCCGCTGGACATGCCGGAGTCGGTGCTGGTGCGTTTCAAAGGCAAGCTGCAACCGGGCATCACCCTGCGTGACCTGGTCCACGCCATTCCTTATTACGCTATCCAGCAAGGCCTGCTGACCGTTGAGAAGAAAGGCAAGATCAACGCCTTCTCTGGTCGCATCCTGGAAATCGAAGGTCTCGACGAGCTGACCGTTGAACAGGCATTCGAGCTGTCCGACGCCTCGGCTGAACGCTCCGCTGCCGGCTGCACCATCAAGCTGCCGGAAAAGGCCATCGCCGAATATCTGCAGTCCAACATCACCATGCTGCGCTGGATGATCGCTGAAGGTTACGGCGATGCCCGTACCCTGGAGCGTCGCGCCAAAGCCATGGAAGCCTGGCTGGCCAACCCGCAACTGCTGGAAGCCGACAAGGACGCCGAGTACGCCGAGATCATCGAAATCGATCTGGCCGACGTCAAAGAGCCTGTGCTCTGCGCGCCGAACGACCCGGATGACGCCCGTCTGCTGTCCACCGTGGCCGGCGAGAAGATCGATGAAGTGTTTATCGGCTCGTGCATGACCAACATCGGTCACTTCCGCGCTGCCGGTAAGCTGCTGGACAAGGTCAAAGGTGGTATTCCGACCCGTCTGTGGCTGGCTCCGCCGACCAAGATGGACGCTCACCAGCTGACCGAAGAAGGCTACTACGGCATCTACGGCAAGGCTGGCGCGCGCATGGAAATGCCGGGCTGCTCGCTGTGCATGGGTAACCAGGCCCGCGTACAGACCGGTTCGACCGTGGTTTCCACATCGACCCGTAACTTCCCGAACCGTCTGGGCGACGCTACCAATGTATACCTGGCCTCTGCCGAACTGGCAGCAGTAGCCTCGATCATTGGCAAGCTGCCGACTGTTGAAGAGTACATGCAGTACGCGCAGAACATCGACAGCATGGCTGCCGATATCTATCGCTACCTGAGCTTCGACCAGATTGCCGAGTTCCGCGAAGCAGCAGCCAACGCCAAGATCCCGACTGTTCAGATCTAAGCATCAGCTGTGAAATAAAAAACCCCGCCTAGTGCGGGGTTTTTTATGTGTGCCTGGCTTGCACGATAGAGGCCAGAAGCTACCTTCTGAGATGGGGGTGTAATAACGCACCACGGACCATCAGGAGTTGTTTATGAAGCACGGGATCATTGTTGCGCTCTGCCTGCTCAGCCTGGCTGGCTGCAGCAGCGAATACATCATCAGTACCACCGACGGGCAAATGCTCACCAGCGACGGGAAACCGCGCCTGGATAAAGGGACCGGGATGCTCGAATTCACTGACAGCGAAGGCCGCAAGCAACAAATTCCGCAGAGCTCGGTCAAGCAGATGCTGGAACGCTGAGTTACCGCACATATAACAAACCCCGCTACGGCGGGGTTTGTTATATGTGCGGCGACTGGCATATGCATTGCTAGGTATCAACCAGGCCTTTCCAACGGCGGAAACGCTTCAACCAGACAATGGTGTCGTATCACTCCAGGCGAAGGCTGCGAGTGGCACGGCACCTTTTTGTGTGTGCATAGGAAAGAACCATGAGTGAGCAGCAAATCAGCAGCAGCGATGCACCGGAAAAGCCGGTACTGAATATCGGTTTTATGGCCCTGAGTGATGCGGCGTCAGTCATCGTCGCCGCCACCCAGGGCTTTGCCGAGAAGCATGGCCTGACTCTCAACCTGCAGCGGCAGAGTTCCTGGGCTGGGCTGCGCGACAAGCTGTTGAGCGGTAAGCTGGATGCGGCGCACAGCCTCTACGGCCTGATCTATGGTGTGCAACTGGGCCTGGGTGGTGCCCCCGCTACCGATATGGCCGTACTTATGGGGCTGAACCAGAATGGCCAGAGCATCAACCTGTCACAGCCTCTGCAAGCCAGCGGCGTGACCAGCGGCGAGGCACTCAGCCAGCATGTGCACCAACATGCAGCACGCCTGACCTTCGCCCAGACGTTCCCCACCGGTACCCATGCCATGTGGCTGTATTACTGGCTGGCCAGCCAGGGCATTCATCCACTGCGCGACGTCGACAGCGTGGTGGTGCCACCGCCGCAGATGATCGAACACCTCAAGGCCCGGCGTATCGACGGTTTCTGCGTCGGCGAACCCTGGACCGCCAAGGCCGTGGAAGAAAATCTCGGCTGCACCCTGACCACTATCCAGGCGATCTGGCCCGATCACCCGGAAAAAGTGCTGGGCTGTACCCGTGCCTTTGTCCGCCAGCACCCCAACAGCGCCCGCGCGCTGGTGATGGCGGTGCTTGAAGCCAGCCGTTTTATTGATGAAAGCGAGGAAAACCGCCGCAGCACCGCCCAGTTGCTCAGCGGTCATGACTATGTCGACGCCCCGCTGTCAGCCATTCAACCGCGCTTTCTCGGCCACTATCAGGACGGTCTCGGCCATGCCTGGCTGGACGCTCACCCCTTGCGCTTCCATGGCCAGGGCGCGGTCAACATGCCTTACCTGTCAGATGCCATGTGGTTTATGACCCAGTTCCGCCGCTGGGGCCTGCTACGTGAAGATCCGGACTATTTGGCCATCGCCCGTCAGGTGCAGCAGCTTGAACTCTATCAGCAGGCCGCCAACGCCCTCGGCATAGCCGTACCAGCACCCATGCGCAGCAGCCAGTTGCTCGACGGCCCGACCTGGGACGGCAGCGACCCGGCCGGCTATGCCCGCAGCTTTGCCCTGCATGCCCGGTTTGACGCACCGGCTGGCGCACTGCGGGAGAGCTGCTGAGATGCTGCGCATTCTGCTGATCAACGACACGGCGAAGAAAGTCGGCCGTCTGAAAACGGCATTGAGCGAAGCCGGCTTCGAGGTCATCGACGAATCCGGCCTGACCATCGACCTGCCTGAACGCGTCGAAGCGGTGCGCCCCGACGTGATTCTGATCGACACCGAATCACCCAGCCGCGATGTGATGGAACAGGTGGTACTGGTCAGCCGCGACCAACCGCGGCCGATTGTCATGTTCACTGACGAGCATGACCCCAGCGTGATGCGCCAGGCGATTCAGAGCGGCGTCAGCGCCTATATTGTCGAAGGCATTCACGCCCAGCGCCTGCAACCGATTCTGGATGTGGCCATGGCCCGTTTCGAGAGCGACCAAGCCCTGCGCGCGCAGTTGCAGGCACGCGATGCCCAGCTGGCCGAGCGCAAGCGCATCGAACTGGCCAAGGGCTTGCTGATGAAGATGAAAAGCTGTGACGAGGAGCAGGCCTACACCCTGATGCGTCGCCAGGCCATGAGCCGCCAGCAGAAGCTCGCGCAGGTGGCCGAACAGATCATTGCCATGCACGACATGCTCGGCAGCTAACCACCGCTCCTGTAGCCCGAATGCAATCCGGGGATTGCGCCCCCCGGATTGCATCCGGGCTACGACTACCAACTACGGCTGTACTGCCGAGTTTCACGGCAACTGCTCTAGACAGCACCACTGCGCCCCGCTTATCTTCGCGCCTGGCCAGCGCACTGGCCAACGTCGCTCGGACGGTTCCGGGCGCTTACGTCTCCGAGGAAAGCATGGCTGACCAAGCTTCGCGCCGCTTTGCGCGCATTGATCGACTCCCCCCCTACGTTTTCAACATCACCGCTGAACTGAAGATGGCCGCGCGGCGCCGTGGCGAAGACATCATCGACTTCAGCATGGGCAATCCGGACGGTGCCACGCCGCCGCATATCGTCGAAAAACTGGTGCAGGTTGCCCAGCGTGAAGACACCCATGGCTACTCCACCTCACGCGGCATTCCACGCCTGCGCCGCGCCATCTCGCGCTGGTACAAGGACCGCTACGAGGTCGAGATCGACCCGGAAAGCGAAGCGATTGTCACCATCGGCTCCAAGGAAGGCCTGGCGCACCTGATGCTGGCCACCCTGGACCACGGCGACACCGTTCTGGTGCCGAACCCCAGCTACCCGATTCATATCTACGGTGCGGTGATCGCCGGCGCCCAGGTGCGTTCCGTGCCGCTGGTGCCTGGCGTGGACTTCTTCGCCGAGCTGGAGCGGGCGATTCGCGAATCGATCCCCAAGCCAAAGATGATGATTCTCGGCTTCCCCTCCAACCCCACTGCGCAATGTGTGGAGCTGGACTTCTTCGAGCGCGTGGTGGCCCTGGCCAAGCAATATGACGTGCTGGTGATTCACGACCTGGCCTACGCCGATATCGTCTACGACGGCTGGAAAGCGCCTTCAATCATGCAGGTGCCGGGCGCCAAGGATATTGCCGTGGAGTTCTTCACCTTATCGAAGAGCTACAACATGGCCGGCTGGCGCATCGGCTTTATGGTCGGCAACCCGGAGCTGGTCAGCGCCCTGGCGCGAATCAAGAGCTACCACGACTACGGCACCTTTACCCCGCTGCAGGTCGCTGCGATTGCTGCGCTGGAAGGTGATCAGCAATGCGTGCGCGATATCGCCGAGCAATACCGCCAGCGCCGCAACGTTATCGTCAAAGGCCTGCATGAAATTGGCTGGATGGTCGAGAACCCCAAGGCCTCGATGTACATCTGGGCAAAGATCCCCGAGCCTTACGCCCACTTAGGCTCGCTGGAGTTTGCCAAGAAGCTGCTAATGGAGGCCAAGGTCTGCGTCTCTCCCGGCATCGGTTTTGGTGATTACGGCGATGACCATGTGCGCTTTGCTCTGATCGAAAACCAGGACCGCACCCGTCAGGCCATTCGCGGGATCAAGGCCATGTTCCGTGCCGACGGTTTGCTCGATACCCCGGCAGCCAGTAAACCTGCCAAGCCCACGCCTTAAGCAAGGCCAAGGTGGGTTAGCCGTACTGGCTGGCTAGCCCACCGCTGTTGATGCTCGATCTGTATCAACTCGAATAGTCCAGCACCGTCCATACCCGACTAAGCCCTTCGGCGATTACACAGCCGCTTTGTCCCAACTGCTGGTTGTTGCTGTGCAATGACATCAGCGTGGTCATGCCGTCGGCAGCATCCGAGCGTTCGCTCAACCACTGCACACGGCCACAGTTGGCCGTTTCAATCACGTAACTGGCAGCCACGGCAGAATCCTCGCTGGGCAGTTTGATCACATCCACCACCGTGCCCTGCTCTTCCACGCGCTTGCCGTCAGACACCAGCACGGCCCAGGCCTGGCTGTTCTCGATCACCAGGTAAGTGCCATTGGCCCTGGGTTGATCCAGCTGCGGTTGTGCGCAACCGGTTAAAAGACTCAACAGCACAATTGTCATCAGCATCTGTTGCATTGTCAGTGACTCCTCTGCAGTGCCTGTGGCCATTGGCTTTATGGGCAGATGGCGCGATTGATTGGTGAAGGCTTGGGGTTACTATTATCGAATACTGTTTATTTGTACAGTATTTTTCGATTACCCTTGGTCTTGCCATCCAGCCAACCGTTCAGCCCGGCTAACGGGCTCATAACAAGGCGTTAACAGGAGTATCCCGATGCTCGACGTAATGCAGTTGAAACACAGCGTAAACCGCATGCCCCTGGATAAAGTCCGGGCCACCGTCAATGAATTGCAGCTCGAAGGCATCGTTACCGAGGGCAAGACACCGTTTTCACGGGTGCACTTCAATACCTGCTTTGCCGAGATCGAAGCCCTGTTGCAGCGCGCCGGTTATCACCGCCAACTGGATGTGGTCGGCTATCAGGGCCTGGCCTACGCCATGTTCGACCCGTCGCGCTGGGAGGCGGTTGAAGTGCTGCGCTGGCTCAGGGAGTTTGTCGAAGAAACCCAGGGCAAATCGCTGTCACGTTGAAGCGCTGAGCTGTTATCGCGCCTGGGTGCGTACGGCACCAAGTCGAAGCAAAAGCACCCGACAGCCGCTCAGCCATGCACAGCATTGGCCCAACACGCCTGGGCAGCGCGTTACTCAGCCGCGGTACAAATCGCCGCCACGGCGACTATTTGCTGTTCTATCCCGCATTCAATTTCATGCATAAACCCATGATTTATAAACCTTAGGCCTCCCAAGCTGAGACTCATTCGAGCCTGTCCCACAGCAGCCAGGTGCTTGCTCATCAGCGCCCTTCGGTAAATCTGGCAAGCCCCTTGCAAATATCCCCGCAAGATTCCTGCGCAGCCCACCAACGGCGGTGAGCCGCGGATCACGGACAACGGCGTCCGTCAGGTCACTTCAATCGAGGTGGCCTGGCGTACGCCGTTTTTTGTTTCAGCCGTTTTCGGCCAGAAAGGACAGACCTATGACTGATCGTGATTCGAAGCACCCAAGCCTGCACAGCCGCCGCAATTTCCTGAAAACCTCAATCGCCGTGGCCGGCACCGTCGGTGGTGTTGCCGCTCTGGGCCTGAGCGCACCGGCAAGCCTGCGCAGCGCAGCCTGGGCCGCCGGTTCCGATGCACCGGAGAAAGCCGCGCTGAAAGTCGGTTTTATTCCACTCACCGATTGCGCATCGGTGGTGGTTGCCGCCACCCAGGGCTTTGGCGAGAAATATGGCCTGAGCATCACCCCAAGCAAGGAAGCCTCCTGGGCCGGAGTGCGCGACAAACTCAACACCGGCGAGCTGGATGCCGCCCACGTGCTGTACGGCATGATGTACGGCGCCCAGTTGGGTATCGCCGGGCCGCAGAAGGACATGGCCGTACTGATGGGGCTGAACCAGAACGGTCAGGCCATTACCCTCTCCAAGCAGCTCAAAGAGGCCGGCGTGACCAACGGTGCGCAACTGGCCGAGCATGTAAAAAAAGGCGGCAACCCGCTGACCTTCGCCCAGACCTTCCCCACCGGCACCCACGCCATGTGGTTGTATTACTGGCTGGCCAGCCAAGGCATCAACCCGATGAGCGACGTAAAAACCATCGTCGTGCCGCCGCCGCAGATGGTCGCCAATATGCGTGTCGGCAATATGGACGGTTTCTGCGTCGGTGAGCCCTGGGGCGCGCGGGCGATTGCCGACAAGATCGGTTTCACCGCCGTGACCACCCAGCAGATTTGGCCAGATCACCCGGAAAAGGTCCTCGGCACCAGCCGCGCCTTTGTCGAGCAATACCCCAATACGGCCCGCGCGCTGGTCATGGCGGTGCTGGATGCCAGCCGGTTTATCGAAGCCAGCGAAGAAAACCGCAAGAGCACGGCCAAGCTGATTGCCGGCAAGGCTTACGTCAATGCGCCGGTCAAGGTGATCGAGCCACGCTTCCTCAGCCACTACGAAGACGGCCTGGGCAACAGCTGGAAGGACGAGCATGCCATGGCTTTCCATAAGGACGGCGCAGTCAACTTCCCCTACCACTCCGACGGCATGTGGTTTATGACCCAGTTCAAGCGCTGGGGCCTGATCAAGCAAGACCCGAACTACGCCGCCGTCGCCGCCGGGGTCAATCAGGTGGCGCTGTACAAGGAAGCCGCGAGTGCGCTGAACATCCCTGTGCCGGCCAGTTCGCTGCGCAGCAGCACACTGATTGATGGCAGCGTGTGGAATGGTGCGGACCCGGCAGCCTATGCCAATTCATTCGCGATCAAAGCCTGACAGGGAGCATCATGATGAATGCACCATTGAAAACCCCACTCCCCCAGGCGCTTCCCAGCACAACAGCCACGCGCCTGAGCCTACCCGGCACAACGGCCCTGCAGAACGCGCTCAAAGCGCTTATTCCGCCAGTGCTGGGCATCATGCTGTTTATCGGCCTGTGGGCACTGATTGCGAGCAAGAGCGAGGGGCTGCCCGGCCCGCTGAGCACCTGGCTATCGGCCCTGGAGCTGTTCGCTGACCCGTTCTATGACAACGGCCCCAACGATATGGGCATCGGCTGGAACATCCTGCATTCGCTGGGCCGTGTCGGTATCGGCTTTGGCTTGGCCGCGCTGATCGGCATTCCGCTGGGCTTTGCCATCGGCCGCTTTGCCTTTCTCGCCGGCATGCTCTCGCCGATCATCAGCCTGCTGCGCCCGGTGTCGCCGTTGGCCTGGCTGCCCATCGGCTTGCTGGTGTTCGAAGCGGCTGGCCCGGCGTCGATCTGGGTGATCTTTATCAGCTCCATCTGGCCAATCATCCTTAACACCGCAGCCGGGGTGGCCAGCGTGCCACAGGACTATTTGAACGTGGCCCGCGTGCTCAAGCTGTCGGAGTTCAAGGTGCTCACGCGCATCCTGTTTCCTGCCGTATTGCCGCACCTGATGACCGGCATTCGTCTGGCCATTGGCGTGGCCTGGCTGGTGATTGTCGCCGCAGAAATGCTCACCGGCGGCACTGGCCTGGGCTTCTGGGTGTGGGATGAGTGGAACAACCTCAACGTCGAACACATCCTCATCGCCATCATCATCGTCGGCCTGGTCGGCCTGGCCCTGGAGCAAGCCCTGCTCCTGCTGGCCAAGCGCTTTGATTACGCCAACTAAGGAGTTCGCCATGGACAAGTTCGTCGAACTGACCAACGTCAGCAAACACTTCGACACCAAGAAAGGCCGCTTTCAGGCGCTCAGCGACGTCAACCTGAGCATTGCCAAGGGTGAATTCGTCACCCTGATCGGCCACTCCGGTTGCGGTAAATCCACGGTGCTCAACCTGATCGCCGGCCTGCTCGAGGCCAGCGAGGGCGGGCTAATCTGCAACGGCCGTGAGATCGATGGCCCGGGACCTGAGCGCGGCGTGGTGTTCCAGAACCACAGCCTGCTGCCCTGGATGACCTGCTACGGCAATGTCTACCTGGCGGTGGAAAAGGTCTTCGCTGGCAAGGAAAGCAAGGCCCAGCTCAAGGAGCGCACCGAAGCGGCGCTGGCCATGGTCGGCCTGAGCCACGCCACCTACAAGCACCCCAATGAAATCTCCGGCGGCATGAAGCAGCGTGTCGGCATCGCCCGCGCCCTGGCCATGCAACCCAAAGTGCTGCTGATGGACGAACCCTTCGGCGCGCTGGATGCCCTGACCCGCGCGCACCTGCAGGACGAGTTGCTGCGCATCGTCGGCGAAACCCACAGCACGGTGGTGATGGTCACCCATGATGTTGACGAGGCCGTGCTGCTGTCGGATCGCATCGTGATGATGACCAACGGCCCGGCGGCGACCGTGGGCGATATCGTCAAGGTCGAGCTGGCGCGCCCGCGCGATCGCCTGGCCCTGGCCAACGACCCGCACTATCACGCCTACCGCACCGCCGTGCTGGAGTTTCTCTACCAGCGTCAGCAGCGCCCGGCAGCTTAAGGTTTTGCTGTGGCACCGATGCGGTTGAAGAAGGATTCAACCGCATCGGTATATGCACCAGGCTCGCCCAGTTGCCCATTGATCTCGCCATGCGAAAGCGCCTGCGGCAAAACCTCGACCTGCCTCCCCATCTTTTGACCGCGTTCGGCAAAGCCTTCAGCCTGACGGCATGCCTCCTCACGCTTGCTTGAACACACCGCCAGCAGCGGCGCACCGACCGGCTGTAAACGCCAATACGGCGAAGCAATGCGCCAGTACTTGGGCTCCGCGCCAAACGCCTGGTCGTACAGGCGGTAATGTTTGCCACGCATGATGCTGTCGACATCAAAGGCTGCGCTGTCCAGCGCCACCGTACCGAGCCAAGGCTGCGCGGCATACCGCTTGGCAATGGCGTCATCGGCACTCAGCAAACTGACCAGATGCGCACCGGCCGAGTGCCCCAGCAATACCACCCGCTGCGGATCCCCTCCCCACTGCCGCGCGTGCTGCTGCACATAGCTCAGCGCCTGGGCTATGTCCTCGGCCTGCTGAATGGGCATCGCATCCGGCAGCAGGCGATAGTTCACCGAGACAAACAGATAGCCCTGGGGTAGCCAGCGCGCCAGCTTGTTCTCCACCACCCGACCCATGCGTTTGTCGCCCTTGCTCCAGGCACCGCCGTGCACCATCAGCAGAATCGGTGCCGATTTGGCCTGCAGTGGACGGTAGACATCCAGGCGCTGACGCGCGTGCGTGCCATACGGCAGATCAGCCAGCAGCTCGGCGCCGAGCTGCGCGGCGCTCCTGGCACTGCGCCGGTCACTCAGGGCATCGCGCAGCCCCTGCGCCTGTACATCCACCACCCACAACAGCATCAGCAGCGCGCCGCTGCTCAATCGTCCGAGTCTCATGCCTGACCTGCCCCATGCCATCTGGATGATTGGCAGATCATCGCCGTTTTGCCCGTGAGCTGCATCAGCGTCTGCCAGGCAGATGCGAACAGGGTTAACATTCGCCACCTTTGACTGACGACCGGATGCTGGCATGGCCCGCCTGACCCTTGAATTTCCCGAAGACCAATTCTGCTACAGCACCCACCTGACCGTGCGGGTGACCGACATCAATGCCGCCAATCACCTGGGCAATGACTCGATGATTTCGATGATCTCCGAAGCGCGGGCGCGCTTTCTGTTCGAGTTCGGCATCGTCGAAACCCAGGAAGATGGCACCGGGATCATCGTTACCGACCTGGCCACCACCTACCGCGCCGAAGCCCACGCCCGCGACCAGCTGCTATTCGAGGTCGGCGTGATGGATTTCAACAAGTACGGCGGCGATATCACCTTCCGCATCACCCGCCCGGCCGATGGCAGCCTGGTGGCCATGGCCAAGTCGGGCTTTGTCTTCTTCAACTACAAACTGGGCAAGGTGGTGCCGATGCCGGCAGCTTTCAGCGCCACCTTCAGCAAGGTCAACTGGCTGGATCAGCCGTAAGGCTGATCAACAATTAACCAGCTCTCAACGTGACAGCTGGCACATCCTCTGCTACGCCTTAGGCAGAACAACAAAAGCAGGGGAATCGCTATGCCAACCACGCGCAGCCATGTCCGCCACGCAGGGCTGTTGAGCAACCTACTCGCTCTGGCCCTTCTGACCCTTCCACTACCCACACAAGCGTTGAGTGCTGCCGCACTGGATGCCACCTGCAAAGCCGTACGCAGTCACCACTGATACAGCGACGGCTGACCAAGGCCTCTCGGCCTGCCTCCTCGACACCTGGTGCCGCACCGGGCATGGGCGCTGCGCCCCATTCGGGAGCGCCCCCACCACATCACGCCTCATTTTGCAGCGCGCCCACCCACAACAGCCAGGTAAACCGGCACCTGCAGCCTTGGCGCAGCTCTTGCTAAGACAACCCCACAAGTAGCCAATGGCGGCCGCTTAACAAACGACAAAGACGTCGCATCCACCACGCCCAAGGGCCTTCGGTGTATGCGGCGTTTTGCGTTTTACGCCCCAGCGTTTGGGGCTGGCACCTGCCCTGCGATCCAGGGTTGGCGCTGGTAACTCTCTCAACCCGACTGAGGCTTCGGCCCCAGGGTGGCGCACCACAAGTGCACCACCTCCCCCGGCGGGTTGCAGCCGCCATGCCCACGATCATGGCGAACTGCACCCCGGCCGGGACCCTTATCTGCTGAACGAGGTTTGCGATGAATACGAGTTTCTGGAAAGCCGGCCACACCCCAACGCTGTTTGCCGCCTTCCTCTATTTCGACCTGAGTTTTATGGTTTGGTACGTGCTCGGCCCATTGGCTGTGCAGATTGCCACCGATCTCGACCTGACCGCCCAGCAACGCGGTCTGATGGTCGCCACTCCGATTCTCGCCGGTGCCGTGCTGCGTTTGCTGATGGGTTTCCTGGCTGATCGCCTATCGCCCAAGAGCGCGGGCCTGATTGGCCAGGTGATCGTCATCGTGGCGCTGTTCTGTGCCTGGCAGATCGGCATCAGCAGCTATGAGCAGGCCCTGCTGCTCGGCCTGTTCCTTGGTTTTGCCGGCGCGGCCTTTGCCGTGGCCCTGCCGCTGGCTTCGCAGTGGTATCCGCCGCAGCATCAGGGCAAGGCCATGGGCATTGCCGGTGCCGGCAACTCCGGTACTGTGCTGGCGGCGCTATTCGCCCCCGGGCTGGCCGCGCTGTTTGGCTGGCAGAACGTCTTCGGCTGGGCATTGATCCCGTTGCTGGCGACCCTGCTGATCTTTGCCCTGCTGGCCAAGAACGCCCCCGAGCGGCCAAAGCCCAAAGCCCTGGCCGACTATCTGAAAGCCCTGGGTGACCGCGACAGCTGGTGGTTTATGTTTTTCTACAGCGTGACCTTCGGCGGCTTTATCGGCCTGGCCAGCGCCCTGCCCGGTTACTTTAACGACCAGTACGGCCTGAACCCGGTGACTGCCGGCTACTACACCGCCGCCTGCGTCTGCGCCGGCAGCCTGATGCGCCCATTGGGCGGCGCACTGGCCGACCGTATCGGCGGCATTCGCTCGCTGCTGATGATGTACACCCTGGCCTCGCTGAGCATCGCCGCAGTGGGCTTCAACCTGGACAGCTCGGCCGCCGCGCTGACGCTGTTCGTCACCGCCATGCTTGGCCTTGGCGCCGGCAACGGCGCGGTGTTCCAACTGGTACCGCAGCGCTTTCGCAAGGAAATCGGCGTAATGACCGGGCTGATCGGCATGGCCGGCGGCATCGGCGGTTTTCTCCTGGCCGCCGGCCTGGGCACCATCAAGCAGCAGACCGGTGATTACCAGTTGGGCCTGTGGCTGTTCGCCAGTCTGGGTGTACTGGCCTGGTTCGGCCTGCTCAGCGTTAAAAGCCGCTGGCGCACTACCTGGGGCAGCGCGGCCGTCACGGCCGCGCGAGTATAAAGCCGATGTCCGAGCCAACAGCGTCGGCCCTGCAGCTGAGCTTCGGCGAAGCCAGTGCCACCGGGCCACGCACTGAGAATCAGGATGCCCTGCGCATCGTGACGCCGGCCCCGGCGCTGGCGGCCAGCAAGGGCTACCTGTTCGCCCTGGCCGATGGTGTCAGCCAGTGCGCCGATGGTGGCCTGGCCGCCCGCGCCACCTTGCAGGCGCTGGCCCTGGACTATTACTCGACTCCGGAAACCTGGGCCGTTACCCAGTCGCTGGAACGCATCCTGGTAGCACATAACCGCTGGCTGCAAGCCAATGGCGGCGGCCAGCCGCTGCTCACTACCCTCAGCGCGCTGATCCTGCGCGGCCGGCGCTTTACCCTCGCGCATATTGGCGATTGCCGTGCCTACCGCTGGTTTGCCGGGCGTCTTGAACGGCTCAGTGAAGACCATGTGTGGGAACAGCCAGGCATGCAGCATGTGCTCAAACGCGCCATGGGCCTGGATCAGCACCTGGTGATGGATTACCTCGACGGCGAACTGCGCCAGGGCGAGTGCTTTGCCCTGGTCAGCGACGGGGTCTGGGCCAGCCTCGGTGATGCCGGCATTCAGGCGATTCTGCGTGACGAGCCGGACCTCCCGGCCGCCAGCCGCGCCCTGGTCCGCGCCGCGCACCTGGCCGGCAGCCAGGACAACGCCAGCGCCTTGCTGCTGCGGGTCGAGGCTCTGCCGCAGAGCGATCTAGCCGACACCCTGGCGCAACTGCAGCACTGGCCCCTGCCGCCCAGGCTGCGCGAAGGCCAGACCTTTGAAGGCTGGCAGGTCGAGCGCTTGCTGAGTGAATCGCGTCAGTCCCTGCTCTACCGCGTGCGTGACACCCAGGGCCGGCGCTGGCTGCTGAAAACCCTGCCCAGTAGCCGAGCGGATGAAACCCAGGCCGGCCCCGCGCTCCTGCTAGAAGAATGGTTTCTGCGCCGCGTGGCCGGACGCTGCTTCGCCGAGGTGCATGCCCTGCCGCAACGTCAGCACCTGTACTACGTGCAACGTGAATACCCCGGCCAGACACTCGCCGAACACCTGCGTCTGAACGGCCCGCTCGGTCTGGCGCAATGGCTGGATATCGCCCCACGCCTGCTCAAGGCGCTGGGCATGCTGCACAGGCGCAATATCCTGCACCGCGACATCAAGCCGGAGAACCTGCTGTGGGGTGATGATGGCGAGTTGCGCATCGTGGATTTCGGCCTGGCCTACTGCCCCGGCCTGAGCCGTGATGAAGCCAACGAGCTGCCCGGCACACCCAGCTATATCGCCCCGGAAGCGTTTGCCGGGGCCGTGCCGGGGCCGCAGCAAGACCTCTACAGCGCCGGCGTAACGCTGTACCAACTACTCACCGGTCATTACCCCTATGGGGAAATCGAAGCCTTTCAGCACCCACGCTTCGGCCAGCCCACAGCAGCCAGTCGCTACCGACCGGACCTGCCCGGCTGGCTCGATGACAACCTGGCGCGAGCGCTGAATGCCGATCCGCAGCAACGCTATGAAACCGCCGAAGAGTGGCTGCACAACCTTGAACAGGGCGAACGCCAGGCCATCAGCAGCCGCCCTCGGCCATTGCTTGAGCGCGAGCCGTTGCGCGTCTGGCGTGGCCTGGCGTTGTTTTCCCTGGTGCTGAATCTGGTGCTGCTGATCAGCCTGATGCACTGAGGTAAAGCACGCACCAATCCAGCGCAAGCCGCCTTGAAAGGGTGCGTAAATCGCTACAACCCTCAGGCAAAACCGCTGCAAGACCCAGTAAATCCGGGCCCAGGCAAGTTGGCACACGCCCTGCATTGGCACTGACACAATTTAATAAAGCGCAGCCTTCAACGAAGAAGGCCGCACTTCCCGAGAGAACGGGACTTGGACAAAGGCGTCCTCGCTAGGTGACTAGCGGGACGCCTTTTTTGTTTTTGCGCGTTTTTAATCAGGAGATGGCCGGCATGCAGAAGCTCAAGCTGGTGATGATCGGTAACGGCATGGCGGGTGTGCGCACCCTTGAAGAGCTGCTCAAGCTTGCCCCCGACCTCTACGACATTACGGTGTTCGGCGCCGAACCGCACCCGAACTACAACCGCATCCTGCTCTCGCCGGTGCTGGCCGGCGAGCAGACCTTCGAGGAAATCATCCTCAACGACCTCAACTGGTACGCCGAAAACAACATCCAGCTGATGCTCAATCGCAAGGTGATCAGCATCGACCGCAAGAAGCGCGTGGTGACTGCCGATGACGGCAGCAGCGCCGAATACGATCGCCTGCTCATCGCCACCGGTTCCAACCCGTTCGTGTTGCCGATTCCAGGCAACAAGCTGACCGGGGTGATCGGCTACCGCGACGTGGCCGACACCCAGACCATGATCGACACCGCCAAAACCCATAGCCACGCCGTGGTCATCGGCGGCGGCCTGCTCGGCCTGGAAGCGGCCAACGGCCTGAAGATGCGCGGCATGGACGTGACCGTGGTGCATTTGTCTGACTGGCTGCTGGAGCGTCAGCTGGACAAAACCGCCGGCAAGCTGCTGCAAACCGCGCTGGAAGCCCGCGGCATCCACTTCCGCCTGAATGAGCAGACCGAAGAGCTGATGGACAACGGCGACGGCCGCGTCTGCGCCGTGCAGTTCAAGAGTGGCGACGTGATTCCCGCCGACCTGGTGGTAATGGCCGCCGGCATCCGCCCCAACACCGAACTGGCCGAGAAGGCCGGCATTCCGTGCAACCGCGGCATTCTGGTCAACGACACCATGCAGACCTTTGATCCGCGTATTTACTCGATCGGCGAATGCGCCAACCACCGTGGCATTGCCTACGGCCTGGTTGCGCCGCTGTTCGAGCAGGCCAAGGTCTGCGCCAACCACCTGGCCCAGCTCGGCTTCGCCC